>NZ_DATCVQ010000336.1:0-29592 GCF_036566765.1 Streptomyces sp. | reverse complement strand
GCCTCGGGGCGCGGCGCGCTCGTCGTCGCGCCCGACGGGCGGGCGGTCTCCCGGGTCGACGCGGCGCTGACCGCCGTGCTGGGGGAGGGGCGGCACGCGGTGCTGACCGCGGAGGCCGGGCCGGAGAAGCGGTACGGGCAGTGGCTCGCGGTACGGCGCGGTTCGGTCCGCGCGGTCGTCGGCACCCGCGCCGCGATGTTCGCGCCCGTACGGGACCTGGGCCTGGTGGTCATCTGGGACGACGGCGACGGCAGCCACAGCGAGCTGCACGCGCCGCAGCCGCACGCCCGGGACGTCCTGCTGCTGCGCGCCGCGCACGAGCGCTGCGGCTTCCTGCTGGGCTCCACGAGCTGCACGGTCGAGGCGGCCCAGCTCGTCGAGTCCGGTTGGGCGCTGCCGCTGGTCGCCGGGCGCGAGCAGGTGCGAGCGGCGGCTCCCCGGGTGCGCACGGTCGGCGACGAGCAGCTGGCCCGCGACGAGGCGGCGCGGGCCGCCCGGCTGCCGTCGCTGGCCTGGGAGACCGTGCGGGAGGGCCTGAAGACCGGGCCGGTGCTCGTGCAGGTGCCGCGGCGCGGGTACGTGCCGCGGCTCGCCTGCGAGCGATGCCGGACGCCCGCCCGCTGCCGGCACTGCGCCGGACCGCTGGAGGCGCCGGAGCAGCAGGAGCTGCGCTGCGGCTGGTGCGGGCGGGGCGCGCCCGACTGGCACTGCGTGGAGTGCGGGTCGGTGCGGCTGCGGGCCCAGGTGGTGGGCGCGCGGCGCACGGCGGAGGAGCTGGGCCGGGTCTTCCCTGCGGTGCCGGTGCGGACCTCGGGCCGGGATCACGTGCTCGACACGGTGCCGGGGCGGCCCGCGCTCGTCGTCTCGACCCCGGGCGCGGAACCGGTGGCGGAGGGCGGCTACGCGGCGGCGCTGCTGCTGGACGGCTGGGCGATGGTGAGCCGCCCGGACCTGCGGGCCGGCGAGGAGGCGCTGCGGCGCTGGATCGACGCGGCCTCGCTGGTGCGGGGTCAGGGCGAGGGCGGGACGGTGGTGATCGTGGCCGAGCCGACGCTGCGGCCGGTCCAGGCGCTGGTGCGGTGGGATCCGGTGGGCCACGCCCAGCGGGAGCTCGCGGAGCGGGCCGAGCTGGGCTTCCCGCCGGTGTCCAGGATGGCGTCGGTGAGCGGTCCGCCGGAGGCCCTGACGGGCTTCCTGGCGAGCGCGGAGCTACCGGCGGAATCGGAGATCCTGGGCCCGGTCCCGCTCCCGGTCGTCCGCCCGGGAGGCCCCCAGCGCCCCGGGGACCCGCCGCCCGGCGAGTCCTGGGAGCGCGCCCTGGTCCGCGTCCCCCCGGGCAGCGGCGCGGCGCTCGCGGCCGCGCTGAAGACCGCCCGTACGGCCCGGTCGACGCGCGGCGCGGTCGACCCGGTCCGCATCCGGGTGGACCCGCCGGACATCGGCTGAGGGGCGGCGGACACGGCGAAGCGGGGCCCGCGGACACGGCGAGGCAGGCGCGGCCGAAACGGCGAAGCCGCCCCTGCGGCGGGGCGGCTTCGAAAGGCGGCGGCGGTCAGCCGTTGCGCGGGCCGGGGAACGCGCCCGGGCGGACCTCCTCGCGGAGGGCCGGTCCGGCGGCCGCCGGCTGGGGCGGCATCGTGCGCGCCGAGGGGACGGCGGGGACCACGGGGATCGTGCGGGTCGGGCCGGGCTCCGTGTGCTGCTCGGGGTCGACGCTGCCGCCCTGCTGGGGCGCGCGCCGCGCTCCGTAGCGGCGGTGGACCGCCTGCTTGGTGACTCCGAGCGCCGAGCCCACCGCGTCCCACGAGAAGCCCAGCGAGCGGTCGAAGTCCACGGCCGCGGTCACCAGCGTCTCGACGCTGTCCCGGAGCTCCTGCGCGAGGCGGACGGTCGGGGCGGGGGCGCGCCCGTAGACGACGAAGCCCGTCGACGGGCCGGAGCGACGCGGGCGGTAGACATTGCCCAGCTGGGCCGTGAGCGTGCGCAGTGCGTCCACCTGCCGCCGGACCCGCTCGATGTCCCGCACCAGCAGGTGCAGACTTGCCCGGGCTTGGGCGTCGTGGGTTGCGTGGTCGGCCATGTGAAAGCCTCTCGAACCGGCGTGTAAAGGGGGCGGGCCGCGGCGATGCGGCGGCCCGTTTCGGTCAATCTCTCTTGACCAACGCGCCACCCGAGCTTGGGTCACGGTGCCGGGGCGTACAGGCATATGCACAGGGCGCACATACCTGAGCACGCCCCCTCGCGGCACGACCTAGACTGGTGCGCTGCCCTCCCCCAAGCTCTCGGCTGCGCTCGAGCAGGGAGGTACCCCATCGCCCCGAGACGAGGTTTTTCCGAGTGAAGCTGGTCTTCGCAGGCACCCCCGAGGTCGCCGTCCCCGCCCTGGACGCACTGCTCGCCTCTGGTCGGCACGAGGTGGCCGCCGTCGTCACCCGCCCCGACGCGCCCGCGGGCCGCGGCCGGCGCCTCGTCGCCAGCCCGGTCGCCCAGCGCGCCGAGGAGGCGGGCATCGAGATCCTGAGGCCGGAGCGGCCGCGCGACGAGGCGTTCCTGGCCCGGCTGCGCGAGATCGCCCCGGACTGCTGCCCCGTCGTCGCCTACGGCGCGCTGCTGCCCCGTGTCGCCCTCGACATCCCCGCCCACGGCTGGGTCAACCTGCACTTCTCGCTGCTCCCGGCCTGGCGCGGCGCGGCCCCCGTGCAGCACTCGCTGATGGCCGGCGACGAGGTCACCGGCGCTTCGACCTTCCTGATCGAGGAGGGCCTGGACTCCGGCCCGGTGTACGGCGTGATCACCGAGGACGTCCGCCCCACCGACACCAGCGGCGACCTGCTCACCCGGCTCGCCTTCGCGGGCGCCGGGCTGCTCGCAGCCACCATGGACGGCATCGAGGACGGCGCCCTCAAGGCCGTCCCGCAGCCCATCGAGGGCATCACCCTCGCCCCGAAGATCCAGGTCGAGGACGCCCGGATCGACTGGGCCGCCCCCGCCCTGCGCGTCGACCGCGTCGTCCGCGGCTGCACCCCGGCCCCGGGCGCGTGGACGGTCTTCCGCGGCGAGCGCCTCAAGCTCATCCAGGCCACCCCGGTCCCGGACCGTACCGACCTGGCCCCCGGCGAGCTCGCCGCCGGCAAGAACAACGTGTTCGTCGGCACCGGCTCGTACGCCGTCGAGCTGCTCTGGGTCCAGCCGCAGGGCAAGAAGCCGATGCGCGCGGCGGACTGGGCCCGCGGGGTGCGGATCGCCCCTGGAGAGAGGGTCGGTGCCGCCGACGTAGGCTGATGGGGCAAGCCCTTCACTTTCGTACCCGGAGCACCTTTGAGCGAGCAGGCACGTCGCCGTCCCCACAAGCCCTACCGCCGTCCTCAGAAGGACCCGGTCCGGATCCTCGCCTTCGAGGCGCTGAGGGCGGTGGACGAGCGGGACGCCTACGCCAACCTCGTCCTCCCGCCCCTGCTGAAGAAGGCGCGGGAGAAGGAGGGTCCGGAGAAGTTCGACGGGCGGGACGCGGCGCTGGCGACCGAGCTGGTGTACGGGACGCTGCGCCGCCAGGGCACGTACGACGCGATCATCTCGGCCTGCATCGACCGGCCGCTGCGCGAGGTCGACCCGCCGGTGCTCGACGTCCTCGCGCTCGGTGCGCATCAGCTGCTCGGGACCCGCATCCCGACGCACGCCGCTGTGTCGGCGAGCGTCGAGCTGGCCCGCGTGGTGCTCGGCGACGGCCGGGCGAAGTTCGTCAACGCGGTGCTGCGCCGCATCGCGGCCCAGGACCTCGACGCCTGGGTCGAGCAGGTCGCCCCGCCGTACGAGGACGACGCCGAGGACCACCTCGCGGTCGTCCACTCGCACCCCCGCTGGGTCGTCTCCGCCCTCTGGGACGCGCTCGGCGGCCCCCGAGCCGGCATCGAGGACCTGCTGGAGGCCGACAACGAGCGCCCCGAGGTCACCCTCGTCGCCCGCCCCGGCCGCTCCACTGCCGAGGAGCTCGCGGGCGTCGTCGAGACCCTGCCGGGCCGCTGGTCCCCGTACGCGGTGCGGCTCGCCGAGGGCGGCGAGCCCGGCGCGATCGAGGCCGTGCAGGACGGCCGGGCCGGCGTCCAGGACGAGGGCAGCCAGCTCGTCGCGATCGCGCTGGCCAACGCGCCCGTGGACGGCTCCGACAAGCTCTGGCTCGACGGCTGCGCGGGCCCGGGCGGCAAGGCCGCCCTGCTCGGTGCGCTGGCCGCGGAGCGCGGCGCGATGCTGCTCGCCTCGGAGAAGCAGCCGCACCGCGCCCGGCTGGTCGAGCGGGCGCTGGCCGGCAACCCCGGCCCGTACCAGGTCATCGCCGCCGACGGCACCCGGCCGCCGTGGCGTCCCGGCTCCTTCGACCGCGTCCTGATGGACGTGCCCTGCTCGGGCCTGGGCGCGCTGCGCCGCCGCCCGGAGGCCCGCTGGCGTCGTCGCCCGGAGGACCTGGACGGCTTCGCCACGCTGCAGCGCGGCCTGCTGACCGAGGCGCTGCAGGCGGTGCGGGTCGGCGGCGTCGTCGGGTACGCGACCTGCTCGCCGCACCTCGCCGAGACCCGGGTGGTCGTCGACGACGTGCTGAAGCGGACCGGCGGGGCCGAGCTGATCGACGCCCGCCCGCTGATGCCCGGGGTGCCCGCGATCGGCGACGGCCCGGACGTCCAGCTCTGGCCGCACCTGCACGGGACGGACGCGATGTACCTGGCGCTGATCCGCCGTACGGCCTGAGCGCCGAAGGTCCGCACGGCCTGATTCGTCGGGATTGGGGTGGTCTAGACCGGTCCGGGTCACCCCTACTTTCGTCGGGAACCACGTTCGAAACCGCTCGGCGGCAAAGAAGTGCCCAAGAGCATGGCAGGCTTGGCACATGGCCCAGATCAACCCGAGCATCCTGTCCGCGGACTTCGCCCGGCTCGCCGAGGAGGCGAAGGCGGTGGACGGCGCCGACTGGCTGCACGTCGACGTCATGGACAACCACTTCGTGCCCAACCTGACCCTGGGCGTGCCCGTGGTCGAGTCGCTGGCCCGCGCGACGGAGACGCCGCTGGACTGCCACTTGATGATCGAGGACCCGGACCGCTGGGCCCCGCAGTACGTGGAGGCCGGCGCCGGTTCGGTGACCTTCCACGTCGAGGCGGCCGCCGCGCCGGTCCGCCTCGCGCGGGAGATCCGGGCCAAGGGGGCGAGGGCGTCCATGGCGCTGAAGCCGGCCACGCCGATCGAGCCGTACGAGGACCTGCTCCCCGAGCTCGACATGCTGCTGATCATGACCGTGGAGCCGGGCTTCGGCGGCCAGGCGTTCCTGGACATCATGCTGCCGAAGATCCGCCGCACCCGTGAGCTGATCTCCAAGCACGGTCTCGAGCTGTGGCTGCAGGTCGACGGCGGCGTCGCGGACTCCACGATCGAGCGGTGCGCCGAGGCCGGGGCCGACGTGTTCGTGGCCGGCTCGGCGGTCTACGGGGCGCAGGACCCGGCCGAGGCGGTCCGCGCGCTGCGCGCCAAGGCCGAGTCCGCGACCGCCTCGGCGGCGTGGGCGTGTGGCCACTGAGCCTCGCGCAGATGAACGCGGTCCGACGGCCGACCGACAGGTCTGATCAAGGTTCGCCGGATCTGACAGGATGGACAGCGAGTCCAGAGTGTGAACAGCGGCAGACAGCGGCTGTACGTGAACAGCAGTACCCGAGCAGCATCTGAACAGCACCTGAGCAGCGGCAGCAGTACGTGAACAGCAGTGAGGAGATCGCGGTGGCGGGTATGTCGGCGGGACGGTCAGCCCTGCGGATGGGACCCGCGGAGCTGGTGCAGGCGGCGGCCATGGCCCGCCGCTTCTACCTGGAGGGCAAGTCCAAGATCCAGATCGCGGAGGAGTTCGGCGTCAGCCGCTTCAAGGTCGCCCGCGTTCTGGAGACGGCGCTGGAGCGCGATCTCGTCCGCATCGAGATCCGCGTCCCCGCCGAACTGGACGCCGAACGCTCCGACGCGCTCCGCGCCCGGTACGGGCTGCGGCACGCGGTCGTCGTCGAGTCTCCGGCGGAGGGCGACGAGGAGTCGCCCGACCCGGAGAACCTCGGCGAGGTCGCGGCCGATCTGCTCGGCGAGCTGGTGAACGAGGGCGACGTCCTCGGTCTCGCCTGGGGACGTTCGACCATTCACATGGCGGCGGCGCTCGACCGCCTGCCCCCGTGCACGGTCGTCCAGCTCACGGGCGTGTACGACGCCGGGACCGCCGAGCGCGGCTCCGTCGAGGCGGTCCGACGCGCGGCCCAGGTCTCCGGCGGCGAGGCGCACCCCATCTACGCGCCGATGCTGCTGCCCGACCCCGCCACGGCGGCGGCGCTGCGCAACCAGACCGGGATCGCGCGGGCCTTCGAGTACTTCGACAAGGTCACCGTCGCCTGCGTCTCCATCGGCTCCTGGGAGCCGGGCATCTCCACCGTCCACGACATGCTCACGGACGAGGAGCGGGCCCACTACGCCTCACTGGGCGTCGCGGCCGAGATGTCCGCGCACCTCTTCGACGCGGAGGGCCGCCGCGTCGGGCGCGACCTCGGCGAGCGGTGCATCACGGTCGAGGCGGACCGGCTGCGCCGCATCCCGGAGGTCGTGGCGATCGCCGGCGGCCAGCGCAAGGCGGCGGCGATCGGCGCGGTGCTCCGCTCCGGCCTGGTGACCAGCCTGGTCACCGACCGCTCCGCGGCCGACTACCTGCTGACCGACACCCCCGGCCCGCGGCCCGCGCTCGACCGCGCGGACCCGGACGGCGTCTGACGTGCACGACCCTCTTGGAGGATCCGACAATCCGGAGGGCGCAAGCTCTGGATGATGCGCCCGGGTCGGAGGTTCGGGTCGCCGTGGGACAATGAACTACGTGCTTTTTCCCCTGGCTGAAATGCCTAGGGGCCGATCCGATCGACTGGGATGTTCAGCACGTGCGTTTCCTCAATGACGTCAAGCCGCCGTACGACCTGACGTACGACGATGTCTTCATGGTGCCGAGCCGTTCGGCCGTGGGTTCCCGTCAGGCCGTGGACCTCGCTTCGCCCGACGGCACCGGGACCACGATCCCGCTGGTCGTGGCCAACATGACCGCCATCGCCGGCCGCCGGATGGCCGAGACGGTCGCCCGTCGCGGCGGCATCGTCGTGATCCCTCAGGACATCCCGATCGAGGTCGTCACCGACGTCATCTCCTGGGTCAAGAGCCGCCACCTCGTCCTGGACACCCCGATCGTCCTGGAGCCGCACCAGACCGTCGCCGACGCCCTCGCGCTGCTGCCCAAGCGGGCGCACGAGGCCGGCGTCGTGGTGGACGCCGAGCGTCGCCCCGTCGGCGTCGTCACCGACGCGGACCTGACCGGCGTCGACCGTTTCACCCAGCTGTCCGAGGTCATGTCCAAGGACCTGCTGCTGCTCGACGCGGACATCGAGCCGCGCGAGGCGTTCAACAGGCTGGACCACGCCAACCGCCGCTACGCCCCGGCGGTGGACGGCGACGGCCGCCTGGTCGGCATCCTGACCCGCAAGGGCGCGCTCCGCGCGACCCTGTACAGCCCGGCCGTCGACGCGAACGGCAAGCTGCGCATCGCTGCCGCCGTCGGCATCAACGGCGACTTCGTGGGCAAGGCCAAGCAGCTCCTCGATGCGGGCGTCGACACGCTCGTCATCGACACGGCGCACGGCCACCAGGAGTCGATGATCGCCGCGATCAAGGCCGTGCGCGCCCTTGACCCGCAGGTGCCGATCGTCGCCGGCAACATCGTCGCCGCCGAGGGCGTCAAGGACCTCATCGACGCGGGCGCGGACATCATCAAGGTCGGTGTCGGCCCCGGCGCCATGTGCACCACCCGCATGATGACCGGCGTCGGCCGGCCGCAGTTCTCCGCCGTGATGGAGTGCGCCGCCGAGGCGAAGAAGTACGGCAAGCACGTCTGGGCCGACGGCGGCGTCCGGCACCCGCGCGATGTCGCCATGGCGCTCGCCGCCGGCGCGTCCAACGTGATGATCGGCTCCTGGTTCGCCGGCACCTTCGAGTCCCCGGGCGACCTCCAGCACGACGCCCAGGGGCGTGCGTACAAGGAGTCCTTCGGCATGGCCTCCGCGCGTGCCGTGAAGAACCGCACCAGCGAGGAGTCCGCGTACGACCGGGCTCGCAAGGCGCTGTTCGAGGAGGGCATCTCCACCTCGCGGATGTTCCTCGACCCGGCCCGCCCGGGCGTCGAGGACCTGATCGACTCGATCATCGCGGGCGTCCGCTCCTCCTGCACCTACGCGGGCGCGGCCTCGCTGGCCGAGTTCGAGGAGAAGGCCGTGGTCGGCATCCAGAGCGCCGCCGGCTACGCCGAGGGCAAGCCGCTGCACGCCAGCTGGAGCTAGTCCGGCAGCGGGTTCTGTCAGAGCTCACGAGGGCCCCCGGGAGGAACTCCTCCCGGGGGCCCTCGGCGTTCCCGGGGTCAGCTGGCACGCATCGGGGTCAGCCGGCACGCATCGGGGTCAGCCGGCACGTCCTGTCGGGGTCAGCCGGCCCGTTCGACGAAGCCCGCGGCGCGCAGCGCCCCCGCGACCGCCGCAGCCAGGCGGGCGTGGCCGCGGTCGTTGGGGTGGAGGCCGTCGGCGAGGTCCTGGGGCGTCAGGAGGTCGCGGCCGGGCAGGAGGGCGAGGCGGGCGTCGCCGGCCGCCACACGGTCGCGTACGGCCTCCTCCATGGCCGTACGCAGCTCCGCCAGGGTCGCGCCCAGCGCGTTCCGGGTCGCTTCGGCCTCCGGGCGCAGCACGGGGGAGAGCAGCAGCAGCGGCGTACGCGGCTGGCCGGCGCGGACCAGCGCCAGGAACGCGCGGGTGGTCTCGTACAGCAGCGGCGCGTCGTGCGGGCTCCGGCCCCAGCAGTTCGTGCCGAAGGCGAGCGTCAGCAGATCGGCGGGCAGCGCCGCCAGCTGCTCCGCGGTCGCCAGCTCGCCGCGCGCCGCCCCCGCGTAGCCGAGATTGACCGCGTCGAGCCGGAGCGCGCGGCCGGCGGCGGCCGGCCAGGAGAGCGCGGGGCGGGTCGACCACCAGCCCTCCGTGATCGAGTCGCCGTGCACCACCCAGCGGGGCCGCGCCGGGGCGGGCGCGACCGCGCCCCCCAGCGCCCGCAGGCGGAGCAGCCGAGGAGCCGCGGGATCCGGCGGATGGATCGTGAACGGGCCGGTGCGGGGCGGGAGTTCGAGGGTGACCACGGCGTCCTCGGCCGGCCGGGCGAAGGTCTCGCCGACCAGCCGGCCGCCCTCCCAGAGCGCGAAGCAGTGCGCCAGCTCGCGCAGCGCGTCGGCCCGCTCGGGGACCCGCGCGCGGTAGTGGACCGCGACCGCCCGGGTGCCCGGGGAGGCCGTGAACTCCAGGCGTACGCCGATCGGCAGCGCGGCCCGCTCGGCCGCGTCCCAGGGGAGCCGGTCCAGGTCCCCCGGGTCCGCGCGCACCGCCCGGCCGCGCTCGTCGAACCAGGCCGTGCCCCGCAGAAAGGGCCCGGCGTCCCGCCATGTCCCGTCCCGGTCCATGGCTGTGCAGGGTGGGTCATCGGCCCTGCGGAGTCAATGCCCGCGAGGGGGTGTCGCAGAGGGTGTCGCGAAGGAGTCGCCGGGGTGTCGCCGCCGTGCTCCCGAGGGACCCCGTCCGACCCCGATGTGTGGATTCGTGCAGCGGGGCGCAATGTTTCCCCGTCTGTGCGGCAAGTGCGCAATGATCATCTGCCAGTGCGCAACAACCCTGCATTACAAGCGCAACCGCTCAGCCCTTAGGCTCGTGCCCCGTACCAGGAGTGGCGTCGACCGCCTGCTCGGCGGTTCCCCTTCCTCGTGGGCTTGCGTTCGCACGCCCACGCGCCGCCGCGGTCGTCGTCTTCTCGACAGGCAGCGATAAGGAGCCTCCGCAGTGCTGGACCACGGCGCAGCCCCAACGGTCGACGATTCGACCGCCCGCAAGACTTCCGGGCTCTCCGCCCTGACTCGGCGCAAGCCGGTAGAACGCCTGGTCGCCGAGGGTGGCCAGGGCGAGGGCGGCTCGCTCCGCCGCTCGCTCTCCATGTGGCAGCTGACCATGATCAGCATCGGTGCCACGCTCGGCACCGGCATCTTCGTCGTCCTCGGCGACGCCGTCCCCAAGGCCGGCCCCGCGGTCACCCTGGCCTTCGTCATCGCCGGCCTCACCGCGCTCTTCTCCGCCCTCTCGTACGCCGAGCTGGCCGGCGCCATCCCGGTGGCCGGTTCCTCGTACTCGTATGCGTACGCAACGATGGGCGAACTCGTCGCCTGGGTCTGCGGCTGGTGCCTGGTCCTGGAGTACGGCGTCTCCGTCGCCGCGGTCGCGGTCGGCTGGGGCGAGTACCTCAACGAGCTGCTCGACGGCACCATCGGCGTCACCATCCCCGCCATGCTCTCCTCGGCCCCCGGCGAGGGCGGCGTGATCAACCTGCCCGGTCTGATCGTGGTGCTGCTCGCGATGGTCTTCCTGCTCGGCGGCGCCCGCGAGTCCGCCCTGGTCAACACCATCATGGTGTTCGTGAAGATCGCCGCCCTGGTGCTGTTCTGCGCCATCGGCTTCATGGGCTTCAAGTCCGGCAACTACGCCGACTTCATGCCGCTCGGCATGGCGGGCGTCAGCGCCGCCGGCGCCAGCCTCTTCTTCTCGTACATCGGCTTCGACGCCGCCTCCACCGCCGGTGAGGAGGCGAAGGACCCGAAGCGCGACCTGCCCCGCGCGATCATGCTCTCGCTGCTCATCGTCACGGTCCTCTACGTCCTGGTCGCCGCCGTCGCCGTCGGCGCGTGGAACTGGAAGGACTTCGAGGGCTCCGAGGCGACCCTCGCGGCGATCATGAACGACGTCACCGGCCAGACCTTCTTCGGCACCCTGCTCGCCCTCGGCGCCGTCATCTCCATCGCCAGCGTCGTGCTGACCGTGCTCTACGGCCAGACCCGCGTCCTGTTCGCGATGTCCCGCGACGGTCTGGTGCCCAAGGTCTTCGCCAAGGTCAACCCCAAGACCGGCACCCCGCGCGTGAACACCGTGATCGTGTCGCTGTTCTGCGGCGCGCTGGCCTCCGTCATCCCGCTGGGCAAGCTCGTCGACGCCACCAGCATCGGCACCCTGTTCGCCTTCGGCCTGGTCAACATCGCGGTCATCGTGCTGCGCTACACCCGCCCGGACATGCCCCGCACCTTCAGGGTGCCGCTCGGCTGGCTGTTCCCGGTGCTCGGCTTCCTGTTCTGCGCGTACAACATGTTCAGCCTCGACGTCGTCACCTGGGTGGTCTTCGGTTGCTGGATGGCCGCCGGGCTCGTGTTCTACTTCCTGTACGGCATGCGCCGCTCCCGTCTGGCCACCGAAGCCTCAGCAGAGAAGTGATCCACCCGTAGTGCGACTCAACGACCTCGACGAACGCATCGTCCACGCCCTCGCGGAGGACGCCCGCCGCTCGTACGCCGACATCGGCTCCCTCGTCGGCCTGTCCGCCCCCGCCGTGAAGCGGCGGGTGGACCGGCTGCGGGCCGAGGGCGCCATCACCGGGTTCACCGTCCGGGTGGACCCGGCGGCGCTCGGCTGGGAGACCGAGGGCTTCGTCGAGATCTACTGTCGCCACAACACCTCGCCGGACGACATCCGGCGAGGTCTGGAGCGGTACCCCGAGGTGGTGTCCGCGTCGACCGTCACCGGCGACGCGGACGCCGTCGTCCAGGTCTTCTCCTCCGACATGCGGCACTTCGAGCGGGTCCTGGAGCGGATCGCGGGGGAGCCGTTCGTGGAGCGCACCAAGTCGGTCCTGGTGCTGTCGCCGCTGCTGCGACGGTTCTCCTCCGGCTCCCCCGCGTAGCCCCGCGGGCCGCGGGAGGCCGGGGCGGTGCGGGCCGTGGTTCCCGCACCGCGCTCCGCCCGCCCACCCCCGTGGGGCGGTTCGTGGACTACTCGGTCGGGTACTCGAACTGCCACGGCAGCACCCTGAGGTCGCCGGTGCCCTCCTTCGTCCGCTCGAAGGGAGCGCCGCTGGTGCACTTCGGCACCTCGTCCTTCAGCGGGTTGTTGGACGCCATCCAGCTGTAGCCCAGACGGTCCCGGCCCTTGCCCGTGTCGTGCACGGAGATGCCGACGCGCTTGCCGACGGCCGGGGCGAGCAGCCCCTCCCCGCGGGTGATCACGCCCGTCACCACGGCCACCTTGCCGCCCGTGGCCAGGCAGTCGACCTTCACATCGGCCGCCGCCGCGAACTCCCCCTTGTAGTGGCTGAAGCTGAAGGTGCCCGTCGCCTCCGACGGCCACGCGTCCTTCGCCAGGTGCGCGTCGAAGCTCATCGTGATGTCGTCCCCGGCCGGCCGGTAGAGCTTCGCGGAGCCGGTCAGCGCCGCCCCGTCCCGCTCGCCGCGCCCACCGCCCCCCGCGCCGTCCCCCGAGGCGACGGCGGAGCCCGCCGCCCCCGCGGTCATCAGCAACGCGGCGGCAACGGCGGCGATCTTCGTACGGCGGTTCATGATGCGGTCCTTTCGGCTGGTCAACCGGACGACGACCACTCTTCCGCCCGCCTCCCCGCCGGGCGTCCGGCCTGGGGACGGTTCCCCTCCGCCGCGCGGCGGGGGAGCCGTACGACCTCGGGAGGAAGGGCCGCGCAACGAATCGCCGTGCACCAGGGAAACCGCGCAACGGTTCGACGGTCGGTCCGCAACGGTCTCGCCTTGTCCCGGCCGGAGCCCGAACCGTACCGTTTTGACGTCTCCCCGCTACCCGCACGTCACCCGACCGAGGTTCGCCCATGCCGCCGCTGCGCACCGCCCTGCTCCAGAGCTCCGGCGTGCCCGGGGACGTCCCCGCGAACCTCGCCGTCCTGGACGCCGCGGCCGGTCGGGCCGCCTCCGCGGGCGCCGGGCTGCTGATCACCTCCGAGCTGTTCCTCACCGGGTACGCCGTCGGCGAGGACCTCGCCCGGCTGGCCGAGCCCGCGGACGGCTCCGGGGCCCAGGGCGTCGCCGCCATCGCGGCACGGCACGGCGTCGCGATCGTGCACGGCTACCCCGAGCGCGCGGGCGAGACCCTGTACAACGCCGCGCAGCTGACCGGCGCCGACGGCGCGCGGCTCGCGCAGTACCGCAAGACCCACCTCTACGGCGACTTCGAGGAGAAGTGGTTCACGCCCGGCGACGAGCCCGTCGTCCAGGCGGAGCTGGGCGGCCTCACCCTCGGCCTGATGATCTGCTACGACGTCGAGTTCCCGGAGAACGTCCGGGCCCACGCGCTCGCCGGGACCGACCTCCTGGCCGTGCCGACCGCGCAGATGCACCCCTTCGCCTTCGTCGCCGAGTCCGTGATCCCCGTGCGCGCCTTCGAGAACCAGATGTACGTGGCGTACGTGAACCGGACCGGACCCGAGGGCCCCTTCGACTTCGTCGGCCTGTCCGCGCTGGCCGGGCCCGACGGCACGGTCCGCGCCCGGGCGGGCCGCGGCGAGGAGCTGGTCGTCGGCGACGTCGACCCGGAGTTCCTGGCCGCCTCCAGGGCCGCCAACCCGTATCTGCGCGACCGCCGCCCCGGCCTCTACTCCAGCCTCACCTGAGCCCCCAGCCTTTCTCCCTCCCCCGTAAGTCCCGCAAGGAGTCCGACCTCATGACGTCCACGGTGCCCACCGCCGTCCAGCACACCGACGCGCAGCCGCCGATCACCATGTTCGGTCCGGACTTCCCGTACGCGTACGACGACTTCCTGGCCCACCCGGCCGGTCTCGGCCAGATACCCGCGACCGAGCACGGCGCCGAGGTCGCGGTCATCGGCGGCGGTCTGTCGGGCGTCATCGCCGCGTACGAGCTGATGAAGATGGGCCTCAAGCCCGTCGTCTACGAGGCCGACCAGATCGGCGGCCGGCTGCGCACCGTCGGCTTCGAGGGCCCGGAGACCGAGGGGCTGACGGCGGAGATGGGCGCGATGCGCTTCCCGCCCTCCTCCACGGCGCTGCAGCACTACATCGACCTGGTCGGCCTGACGACCTCGCCGTTCCCGAACCCGCTGGCCGAGTCCACCCCGTCGACCGTCGTCGACCTCAAGGGTGAGTCGCACTACGCCGAGACCGTCGACGACCTCCCGCAGGTCTACCGCGACGTGGCCGCCGCCTGGAACAAGTGCCTCGACGAGGGCGCCGACTTCTCCGACATGAACCAGGCCATGCGCGAGCGCGACGTCCCGCGCATCCGCGAGATCTGGGCGAAGCTCGTCGAGAAGCTCGACAACCAGACCTTCTACGGCTTCCTGTGCGAGTCCGAGTCCTTCAAGTCCTTCCGGCACCGGGAGATCTTCGGCCAGGTCGGCTTCGGCACCGGCGGCTGGGACACCGACTTCCCGAACTCCATCCTGGAGATCCTCCGCGTCGTCTACACCGAGGCCGACGACCACCACCGCGGCATCGACGGCGGCTCGCAGCAGCTGCCGCTGCGGCTGTGGGAGCGCGAGCCGCAGAAGATCGTCCACTGGGCGCAGGGCACCTCGCTGCGGTCGCTGCACGAGGGCGACCCGCGGCCGGCCGTCACCCGGCTGAACCGCGCCGCCGGCAACCGGATCACGGTCACCGACGCGTCCGGCGACATCCGCACGTACCAGGCGGCGATCTTCACCGCCCAGTCCTGGATGCTGCTCTCCAAGATCGCCTGCGACGACTCGCTCTTCCCGATCGACCACTGGACGGCGATCGAGCGCACCCACTACATGGAGTCCTCGAAGCTCTTCGTGCCCGTGGACCGGCCGTTCTGGCTGGACAAGGCCGTCGACGACAGGGGAAATCCGACGGGCCGGGACGTCATGTCGATGACGCTGACCGACCGGATGACCCGTGGCACGTACCTTCTGGACGACGGCCCGGACAAGCCGGCCACGATCTGCCTCTCGTACACCTGGTGCGACGACAGCCTGAAGTGGCTGCCGCTGTCCGCGAACGAGCGGATGGAGGTCATGCTGAAGTCGCTCGGCGAGATCTACCCGAAGGTCGACATCCGGAAGCACATCATCGGCAACCCGGTGACGGTCTCCTGGGAGAACGAGCCCTACTTCATGGGCGCGTTCAAGGCCAACCTGCCGGGCCACTACCGCTACCAGCGCCGCCTGTTCACGCATTTCATGCAGGACCGGCTGCCCGAGGACAAGCGGGGCATCTTCCTCGCCGGCGACGACATCTCCTGGACGGCCGGCTGGGCCGAGGGCGCGGTGCAGACCGCCCTCAACGCGGTGTGGGGCGTGATGCACCACTTCGGCGGCGCGACCGACGCCACCAACCCGGGCCCGGGCGACGTGTACGACGAGATCGCCCCGGTGGAACTTCCGGAGGACTGAGGCACGTTGGGGCAGTGGGGCGGCCGCACCGGCGCGTGAGCGGTCGCGACAGCGATCAGCCGCACCGTGCGAGCGGCGTCAGCAGCATCCGCCCCACCAGACCCACCGACCGGTCGAGGCGTTCCGTGAACTCCTCGGCCAGGTCGGGCAGTCCGCGCAGCTGCCACAGCGAGCGGGCCGCGAACCAGGCCCCGTCGCGGGCCCGCTCCAGGCTCCAGCAGCCCAGCAGATGGGTGAGCGGGTCCGCGATCTCCAGCAGGTCCGGGCCGGGCATCAGCTCCTCGCGGATCCGCTCCTCCAGGAGCACCAGCAGATCGCCGACCCGGTCGAACTCGTCCTCCAGGTCCCGCGGCGCGCAGTCGAGCGAGCGGCAGGTGTCCACCACCGCCAGGGCGAGGTCATGGCCGATGTGTGCGTTGATCCCGGCCAACGCGAACTGCAGCGGACGCACCCCGGGATGGCGGCGGTAGCGGAACAGCGGCCGCCAGCAGGCCGGTACGGCCGCCCCGGCGGCGAAGGCGTCGACCACCGTCAGATAGCGCCGGGCGAACCGTACGTCGAGGGTCGCGGCGGCCCGCCGGTCGGCGAACGCGCCCGCCTCGACGGCCCGGCCGATCTCCTCGGTGACGGTCAGATAGACCCGGTTGAACACCGCGACCCCGTCGGCCGGATGCCAGGCCGTACGCAGCGCCCGCATCCGGTCCACCACGGGGTCGACCGCCATGAATTGCCCGATCTGCGCCATGGGGGCAGGTTCCCAGCCGCCGGGGCCGGGAGGGAACTCCACGGCCCCGGGCTCACCGGAACGGGCGAATCGCTCAGGGTTTCGCCGAAGGCTCCTGCTCGGAACCGCTCTCGTACGAGCTGGTGCCCGCGTCGAGCAGCGGCTCCTGCTCCTTCATGTGGGCCGGGGCGAAGGCCCGCAGCACGTGGTAACCGGTGATGACCACCAGCGTGCCGAGCGCGATCCCGCCGAGCTCGAAGGTGTCGGTGAAGGTCAGCTTCACGCCGCCGACGCCGATGACGATGCCCGCCGCGGCCGGCACCAGATTGAGCGGATTGCGCAGGTCGACCCCGGCGTTGATCCAGATCTGCGCGCCGAGCAGGCCGATCATGCCGTACAGGATGACGGTGATGCCGCCGAGCACGCCGCCCGGGATCGCGGCGACGACCGCGCCGAATTTGGGGCACAGGCCGAAGAGCAGCGCGAAGCCGGCCGCGGCCCAGTAGGCGGCGGTGGAGTAGACCCGGGTGGCGGCCATGACGCCGATGTTCTCGGAGTACGTGGTGTTCGGCGGGCCGCCGACGGCGGTGGAGAGCATCGACGCGGCGCCGTCGGCGGCGATCGCGGTGCCCAGCTTGTCGTCCAGCGAGTCGCCGGTCATCTCGCCGACCGCCTTGACGTGCCCGGCGTTCTCGGCGATCAGTGCGATGACGACCGGCAGCGCGACGAGGATCGCGGACCACTCGAAGCTCGGACCGTGCAGGGTCGGCAGGCCGACCCAGTCGGCCTTGGCGACGCCGGACAGGTCCAGTCGCCAGTGGTCGGTGACCTGGCCGGCCGGACCCATCGAGTGGATCTTGCCGAAGACCAGGTCGAAGACCCACGAGATCCCGTAGCCGAAGACCAGACCCAGGAAGATCGCGATCCGCGACCAGAAGCCGCGCAGGCAGACCACGGCGAGACCGGTGAACAGCATCACCAGGAGCGCGGTCCACTGGTCCTGCGGCCAGTACACGGACGCCGTCACCGGCGCCAGGTTGAAGCCGATCAGCATGACGACCGCGCCGGTCACGATCGGCGGCATCGTCGCATGGATGATCCGCGCGCCGAACTTCCGCACCGCGAGGCCGGCCAGGAAGAGCACCGCGCCGACGACGAACACCGCTCCGGTGACCGTGGCGCTGGTGCCGCCGGAGGCCCGGATCGCCGCGGCGACGCCGACGAACGAGAGCGAACAGCCGAGGTACGACGGGACCGTCCCGCGGGTCGCGAGCAGGAAGATGATCGTCGCGAACCCGGACATCATGATCGCCAGGTTCGGGTCGAGCCCCATCAGCACGGGCGCCACGAAGGACGCGCCGAACATGGCCACCACGTGCTGGGCCCCGAGGCCGACCGTGCGCGGCCAGGAGAGCCGTTCGTCCGGGCGGACGACGGCGCCGGGAGCGGGTGTCTTCCCGTCGCCGTGCAGACTCCAGCGCACGCCGAGGTTCATATGGTCACTCCCGTTCTCCGGTGCGGCCCCGCCGCGTCATGGCCGAAGCGTTCTGGCCGGCCGCGTCATGGCCGAAAGGTTCTGGCGGCCGGGTCAGGCCGAAAAAGATCAGCCATATGGTAGTGCGCCGCAGGTCAGCGGGGATCCGGCACGGTCTCGGCCGCCGCTGCCTTCGCCGGTGCCCGGCCGCCCGACCGGAGCACGCCCGCGCCCGCGACCAGGCCCAGGGCGAGCAGCGTGACCAGGCCGAACGAGAAGGTCAGCGAGGTCGCGTCGGCGATGCCGCCGATCGCCGAGGGGGCGATCAGGCCCGAGGTGTACGTGATCGTCGCCACGCCCGCGATGGCCTGGCTCGGGTTGGGGCCGCTGCGCGCCGCCGCCGCGAAGGCCAGCGGGACGACGACCGCGACGCCGAGGCCCATGAGCCCGAAACCAGCCATGGCGGTCGCCGGATGCGGGGCGAGGACCACCAGGACCCCGCCGAGCGTCGCGGCCGCGCCGCCGACCCGGACCGTACGGACCGGGCCGAAGCGGTCGACGACCCGGTCGCCGACCAGCCGGGCCACCGTCATGGTCAGCGCGAACGCGGTGGTGGAGGCGGCCGCGAGGCCGGCCGACGCGCCGAGTTCGTCCTTGAGATAGACCGCCGACCAGTCCAGGCTCGCGCCCTCCGCGAACACCCCGCAGAACCCGATCGCGCCGATGACCAGCGCCGACTTCGGCGGCAGCGCGAAGTGCGGCGGCGGCTCCTCGTCGGGGGCGCTGTGCAGGTCGAGCACGCCCTGGCAGAAGAGCAGGCCGAGCGCGGTGAGCACCACGGCGGCGAGCAGGTGGTGCAGTCGGGCGTCCGCGCCCAGGTGGGCGGCGACGGTGCCGGCGGCGGAGCCGATCAGCGCCCCCGCGCTCCACATGCCGTGCAGGCTGGACATGATCGACTTGCCGAGCCGGTTCTCGGTCTCGACGCCGAGCGCGTTCATCGCCACGTCGGACATGCCCGCGGTCGCCCCGTACACGAACAGCGCGGCGCACAGCCCGTACACGTTCGGGGCGAGCGAGGGCAGGATCAGCGCCGCCGTCCAGAGGACGAGCAGGCCGCGCAGCGCGGTGCGCGCGCCGAAGCGGTGGCTGATCGCCGCGGCCAGCGGCATCGCCAGGGACGCGCCGACGGCCGGGAAGGCGAGCGCCAGGCCCAACTGGCCCGCGCTGACGCCCGCGTGCTCCTGGATCCACGGGATGCGGGTGGCGAAGCTGCCGGTGACCGCGCCGTGCACGCAGAAGACGGCGGCTACGGCGAATCGGGCACGCCGCAGCCGCTCGGTACTGAAGACGGTCTCACCCGTCATGGGTCCCTCCCTGTCCCCTCGATGGAGGCGCCCACGGAGGGGCCTCCACGGGCCTTTGCCAGCTAGCGGCGTAAACTATCAGGAACCCTGCCTGATAAATAGACTGGTCAACGGAGACGGCGCACGAGCGTCTGAGAGGATCCCCGCATGGCCGCATCCCCGAGCACCGCCCGGGCCATCAACGACCGGCTCGCCCTGGGCCTGCTCCAGGACGAGGGCCCGTTGACGGCGACACAACTGAAGACGCTGACCGGACTGTCCCGGCCCACCGTGGCCGACCTCGTCGAGCGGCTCCAGGACTCCGGACTGGTCCGGATCGTGGGGGAGTCCGGCGCGGAGCGCCGCGGCCCCAACGCCAAGCTGTACGGGATCGTCGCCGACCGGGCCCACCTCGCCGCGCTCGACGTGCGCACCGACTCGGTCTCCGTCGTCGTCGCCGACCTGCTCGGCGCGACGCTCGCCGAGGCGTCCGTGCCCATCGGCGACGACGACGGATCCGAAGCGGCGGTGGAGCGGGCGGTCGCGCTGTTGGAGCGCACCGCGAAGGAAGCGGGCGTCACCCGCCTGCACAGCGTCGGCATCGGGGCGCCCGGCCTGATCGACCCGGCGACGGGGGAGCTGAACGACTCCTCGGGCCTGCCCGCCTGGCACCGGCGACTCGTGCCGGCGCTGCAGCGGCAGGTCCCCGCGACCGTCCTGATCGAGAACGAGACCAACCTGGCCGCCGTCGCCGAGCAGCGCGTCGGCGCGGCCCGCGACCGCGACACCTTCGTCCTGATCTGGCTCGGCCAAGGGGTCGGCGCGGCCGTCGTCCTCGACGGCCGGCTGCGCCGCGGCGCCTCCGGCGGCGCGGGCGAGCTGGGCTTCCTGCCGGTGCCGGGCACCTCCGGGCTGCCCTCGGCCACGGACTGCGCGGGCGGCTTCCACGAGCTGGTCTGCGCGGCGGCGGTCGATGCGCTCGCGGTACGACACGGGCTCGACCCCCGTACGGCCCTGGCCTCAGGCGACGGCGCGTTCCTCGACGCCCTCGCCGATCGGCTGGCGGTCGGGGCGGCGGCGGTCGTCTCGGTCCTCGACCCCGGGTGCGTCGTCCTCGGCGGCGAGAACGGCCACGCGGGCGGGACAGCCCTCGCGGCCCGCGTCGAGGCCCGCCTCGCGGTCCTCTCCCCGCTGCGCACCGAGGTCCGGCCGACCGCCCTCGGCGACGGCGCGGTGCTCCGCGGCGCGCTGCTCAGAGCCCGCGACGCGGCGCAGGACGACCTCTTCGGGCCGGGTGCGCCCTAGGGCCGGTCCGGCGGTTGAAGCGCCCTAGCCGCCGAAGCGTTGCGCGAGGAACTCCTCGAAGGTCACCCGCCCCAGCGCGCGGTCCGGTGCGAGCTGGTCGCCGTTCCGGAAGCCCCGGTACAGGCGGCCCGGCAGCGGGAGCTCGATCAGCCGGCGCTCTTTGCCCGCCGCCGTCAGATAGGCGTCGGCCAGGTCGGTGAGGCGACGGATCTCCGGTCCGCCGAGGTCCTCGGCCCGGCCGACGGGGGGACCGGTCGCCAGCTCCGCGAGCCGGGCGGCGGCCTCCGTCTTCTCCACCGGCTGGAGGGACACGCCCTTCGGCAGCAGCATGACCGGCGGCTTCGCCAGGCCCTCCAGGAGCTGCAGGACCAGGTCGTGGAACTGGGTGGCCCGCAGCACGGTCCATCCGAGCCCGGACCGTTCGATCAGCCGCTCTATGACGTACTTGGCCTTCAGATGGGCGTACGGCATGCGGTCCACGCCGACGATCGAGATGTACACGAGATGCGGCACGCCGGCCCGCTGCGCGGCCTCGATCAGGTTCCCGGCCGCCCGCGCGTCGCCGCGCAGGATGTTGGTGCAGTGCACGACCGCGTCCACGCCGTCGACGGCACTGTCCACGAGCGGCCCGCCCTCGCGCAGGTCGACGGCGTACGGCGGGCTGTGCCTGCTCAGCACGCGCACCTCGTGTCCGTCCCCGCGGAGCGCGTCGCAGACCGGCCGGCCCAGCATGCCGGTGCCGCCGGTCACCAGGATCGTGCTCATGTCTCCAGCGTGAACGCCGTCGCCGCGGCCCGCACGTGCGGGCCGCGGCGGGGAGCGGGTTCAGCAGGCGCCGAGGTCCTGCCAGACGCCCCATTCGCCGGTGGTGCCGGGCTCCTCGTTCTGCGTCCACCACTTGGCCTTCCAGGTGTGGCCCTTGTGGGAGACCTGGTTGCCCGAGTTGTAGACCTGCCCGGCCACGTACGCGGGCGCGCTGCAGGAGCCGCCCGGGTCGGTCGGCGTCGGCGTCGGTGTGGGCGTCGGCGTCGGCGTGGGCGTGGGCGTCGGTGTCGGCGTCGGCGTGGGCGTCGCGCCGCCCGGCTCGACCACCGTCGTCCCGCGCGCCAGGTCACCCGCGAGTGCGTACGGCGTGCCATTGACGCTGACCGTCCAGTTCGACGGGGTGGACACCGGCAGGTAGTAGTTGAACGCCAGGTCCACCGACGCGCCCGGAGCCAGCGACTGCCAGGCCGGGAGCTTCAGCGACACCCGGTGGAAGTTCCCCTTCAGTCCGCCCACGTTGGTGCCCGTGTGATCGCTGCTGATCACCTTCGTACCGAAACCGGACTGGTCGGAGGCGTTCCCCGGAGCGGCGGTCGCGTAGTCGAACTGGAACTCCGTGCCGCCCGGCAGCGTCGCCTTCGTGTTGTTGGTGATCTTCAGCTTCGGGGTGATCGGGTAGTTGGAGTCGCCGAGCTTGAACTCGCCGAACTCCACGCCCACGTTCACCGCCTGCGTCGGCAGCGCCTGGCCGGCCTTCTTCGCGCCGTACGGGGCGGCCGCCTTGAACTTGTCGTACATCAGCGAGGTGAGCGTGGAGCCCATCTCGTACTGGCCCTTGGCCGCGTTCCAGGCGTAGTCGCCGGCCATCTCCCAGACCATGGTGCCGCCGATGCCGCGGTCCACCACGTAGTCGGCCTTCGCGGCGACCGACTGCTCGTCCTCCGTCGACAGGAAGACCTTCTTCTGGGCGTTCCACAGCCACGGCGCGACCAGGGCGGCGTCGTACTTGCGGGCGTACGTGCCGGTCAGCGTGGTGTTCGCGGGGAAGCCGTACTGGGTGACGTAGTCGCCGACGATCCCCTTCTCCAGGTTCTTGGCGTGCCACATCGGGTTGGAGCCGGCCGGCGACTCCGCGCCGCCGGTGTCCTTGTCGTGCCACAGGTTGTCGATGCCGACCGCGCCGTCGCCGCACTTGGTCAGGCCGGAGCCGGCCGGGCAGGTCGTCGCGGCGGCCTTGCCCCACAGGCCGTCGACGCCACCCTGCACGTTCTTGTGGCCGCGGGTGTAGTACGGCAGGCCGATGTTGATCCGGCCGGCCGGCATCGAGCCGCGGAAGTAGTGGTACGCCCAGTCGGTATTGAGGTAGCCGATGCCGCCGTACTGCGCGGAGCCGTAGACGCCCGCGGCGGCCAGCTCGGCGTCCTTGCCGTCGTCGAAGAGCGAGGCGTTGGGGCCGACGTACTCGTTCCAGGCGCCGTGCAGGTCGTAGGACATGATGTTGACGTAGTCCAGATACCGCTGCATCTGGAAGGTCTCCATGCCGCGCAGCAGGTAGCCGGACGAGGGCGCGGCGACGGTCAGCAGGTAGTGCCTGCCGTCGGCGGCGCCGGCCCGGTCGAGCTTCTCGCGCAGCGACTTCATCAGCGCGTCGTAGCCCTTGACCAGGCCCGCGCGGCGGGCGTTGGAGAGCTGCCAGTCGAGCGGGTTGCCGGCGTCCTTCATCGTCGTCGGGTACTCGTAGTCGATGTCGACGCCGTTGAAGCCGTACTTCTTGATGAACGCGACGGCCGAGTCCGCGAAGGTGTCGATGCCGGCCTGGTTGACCGAGCCGTCGGCGTTGGTCGCCATCGAGTAGAACCCGCCGGAGTTCACCCGGGCGCCGTTGTCGTCGAAGTAGCCGCCGGTCTCCGCCCAGCCGCCGACCGAGATCAGCGTCTTGACGTCCGGGTGCTGCTTCTTGAACTTGTTGAGCAGGTTGAAATGGCCCTTGTAGGCGTACGCGGGGTCCATCTCCGCGCCCGCGACGCCCGGCCAGGTCATCCCGGTGGCGGCGTTGTTCGGTCCGTCCGTGCCGACCGACAGCTTGTTGTCGGAACCGATGTGCCCGAAGGCGTAGTTGACATGGGTGACCTTGTCCCACGGGATGTCGTCCGCGAGGTAGGCCGGCTCGCCGTTCTTGCCGGTGCGCCAGCCGGTGAAGTAGCCGATGACCCGGCGCTGGTGGTCCGCGCCCATCTTCTCGCGGCCCTCGGTGTCGTAGACCGAGCAGTACGGGACGTCGACGCCCGCTGTCTTGTACAGCCCGTCCGGGCGACAGCTCTCGTTGTCGGCGGCGTACGAGACTCCGCCGGAGAGCGAGCTGAACAGCAGTCCGGCGGCGGCGAGGCCGGACGCGAGCAGCGTGACTCTCTGCTTCGTGGGGGACGGCACGATCGGTTCCTCCAGGGGAGGTCGGCTGAACACAACGAACAAGGGGGTGGGTCGTGTTGGGCCCGTGGAGTGCGCACGCCGACGGGCCGTACCTCGGAGGTGACACGGAGATTAAGAGGACTAGACCAGTTGGTCAATAGGTCTGGACCAAAGTCGGCGATTCCCGCCTGTTGTGAGCCAGCCCACAGGGGGTGCCCTTATGGCCGACGGCCGCCCGTGGCACACTGGCCCTGTATCAGCAGCAGCGCACTCCGGGGTCGGTGTAATTCCGAACCGGCGGTATAGTCCGCGACCCGTCCGCAGCCAGCGGCCGGTTGACCAGGTGAGATTCCTGGACCGACGGTGAAAGTCCGGATGGGAGGCAGTGCGCGGCGGGCGACCCTCTTTCGGGTACGCAAGCCGTATTGCGCTGATCGTCGCCGTCGGCTTGTCCGGCGCGCGCGGCGATCCGGCGTATCCGGCCTTGTCGTCCCCCCTGCGAGGCGTTGTTCCCGCTCTCTGTCGTCATCGACAGGCCCCGGAGTCCGTGCCCGAAGAGGCAGGAGGACCCGGTGGCAGACCAGGCCGACATCACCGCCATGCGGCGCGCCGTCACGCTCGCCGCCCGCGGCCTCGGCTCCACCAGCCCCAACCCCGTCGTCGGCTGCGTCGTCCTCGACGCCTCCGGCCACCAGGTCGGCGAGGGCTGGCATCAGCGCGCAGGCGGCCCGCACGCCGAGGTCCACGCCCTGCGCGCGGCCGGCGCCCTCGCTCGCGGCGGCACCGCGTACGTCACCCTCGAACCCTGCGCCCACACCGGCCGCACCGGCCCCTGCGCCCAGGCCCTGATCGAGGCCGGGATCAGCCGCGTCGTGTACGCGGTCGGCGACCCGAACCCGCAGGCCAGCGGGGGCGCGGACGTCCTGCGCGCGGCCGGTGTCGAGGTCGAGCAGGGCCTTCTGGCGGACGAGGCCGAGGCGGTCAACATCGCCTGGCTGACGTCCGTGCGCCGAGGCCGCCCCTTCGTCCGCTGGAAGTACGCCGCCACGCTCGACGGCCGGATCGCCGCCGCCGACGGCACCTCCCGCTGGATCAGCTCCGCCGAGTCCCGGGCCGACGTGCACCGGCTGCGCGCCGAGGCCGACGCCGTGGTCGTCGGCGGCGGGACACTGCGCGCGGACGACCCGCACCTCGCCGTCCGCGGCATCGAGGGGGCCGTCCAGCCGCTGCGGGTCGCCATCGACACGCGCGCCACGATCCTGCCGACCGCCCGCGTCCTCGACGACGCCGCGCCCACCCTCCTCGTCGTGGGGGAGGACGCAGACACCCGGCACCTGCCCGGCGTCGAACTGCTCCGGCTGCCCCTGCACGACGGCCGCATCGGTGTGCACGACCTGCTCCCGCGGCTGTACGCACGGGGTGTGCGCTCGATCCTCCTCGAAGGCGGCCCCACCCTCACGGGCGCATTCGTCCTCGGCGGAGCCGTCGACCAGGTCGTCGGCTACCTCGCCCCCGTCCTCCTCGGCGCGGGCCCCGCGGCCCTCGTCGACGCCGGAATCACCACCATCACCCGAGCGTTGCGGCTCGACATCACCGAGACCGTCCGCATCGGCCCCGACCTCCGCATCACCGCAACTCCCAAGGAGCGCTGACCGTGTTCACCGGAATCGTCGAAGAACTGGGTGAGGTCACCGCCGTCGAGAAGCTGGACGACGCGTCCCGCTTCCGACTGCGCGGCCCCCTCGTGACGCAGGACGCCAAGCACGGCGACTCCATCGCCGTCAACGGCGTCTGTCTGACGGTCGTGGAGTCCGGCGACGGCGAGTTCACCGCCGACGTCATGGCCGAGACCCTGAAGCGCTCCTCGCTCGGCGCGCTGGAGGTCGGCTCCCGGGTCAACCTGGAGCGCCCGATGGCCGTAGGCGACCGCCTCGGCGGACACATCGTCCAGGGCCACGTGGACGGCACCGGCAGCGTCCTCGACCGGACCCCCTCCGAGAACTGGGAGATCGTCAGGATCGCGCTGCCCGCGCACCTGTCCAAGTACGTCGTCGAGAAGGGCTCCATCACGGTCGACGGCATCAGCCTCACCGTCGTGGAGGCCGCCGAGGACTGGTTCACCGTCAGCCTCATCCCCACCACCCTCGCGCTGACCACGCTCGGCATCAAGCAGAGCGGCGACCCGGTCAACCTCGAGGTCGACGTCATCGCCAAGTACGTCGAGCGGCTGCTCGGCCCGAACGCCCAGGAGACCGTCAAGTGAACTGGCTCAACTCCGAGGCGTTCACCGTCCTCGGGCAGCACATCATGTGGTCCGACATGATCGGCAACACGATCGGACTGGTCGCCCTCGCCCTCGGCTGGCGGCGCTCTGTCCTCACCTGGCCCGCCCAGCTGCTGTCCGGCCTGATCCTCGTCGGCGCGTACGCCTCCGCCCACCTCAGCGGCGGCGTCGGCAAGCAGCTCCTGGTCATCGCCGTCGCGGGCTGGGGCTGGTGGCAGTGGACCCGCGGCAGGCAGCAGGCCCAGGACGGCTCCATCGCCGTCCGCTTCGCCAGCTGGAAGGAGCGCGGGCTGCTCCTCGCCGGGGCGGTCCTCGGCACCCTCGCCGTCGGCGGGCTGTTCACGCTCTACCCGTCGCTCTCCTGGAGCCCGTGGGCCGACGCGTACATCTTCGTCGGCACGCTGGTCGCGATGGTCGCCCAGGCCCGCGGTCTGGTCGAGTTCTGGTTCGCCTGGCTCCTCGTCGACCTGGTCGGCGTGCCCCTCGCGTTCAACAGCGGTCTCGCCTTCTCCGGGATCGTCTACGTGATCTACTTCGCCCTCGTCATCTGGGGCATGCGCGACTGGTGGCTCCGGACGCGTACGGCCCCCGCTCTGGAAGGAGCCATGCTGTGAGCGACGCGTGCGCGGCCACCGGGCCGCAGCTGACATCGAAGCCCGCACCAATGCGCCGCGCAGGCGGAGAAGCGAACGAAAGGGGTGCGGCATGAGCGCGCTGCCGATCTGGGACAACGACGACCTGGCCCTCGACCCCGTCGAGCAGGCCATCCGCGACATCGCCGCGGGCCGCCCCGTCGTCGTGGTCGACGACGAGGACCGCGAGAACGAGGGCGACCTCGTCATCGCGGCCGAGAAGGCCACCCCCGAGGTCGTCGCCTTCATGATGAGCGAGTGCCGCGGCCTGATCTGCGCGCCCATGGAGAGCGACGAGCTGGAGCGCCTCCAGCTGCCGCAGATGGTCGAGCACAACACCGAGTCGATGCGGACCGCCTTCACCGTCTCCGTCGACGCCGGCCCCTCGCACGGCGTCACCACCGGCATCTCCGCCGCCGACCGCGCCATCACCCTGCAGATGCTCGCCAGCGGGGAGTACGAGCCCGGCGACTTCGTCCGGCCCGGCCACATCTTCCCGCTGCGCGCCAAGGAAGGCGGCGTCCTGGTCCGCAACGGCCACACCGAGGCCGCGGTCGACCTGGCCCGGCTGGCCGGCCTGCGCCCGGCCGGCGCGATCGTGGAGATCGCCGGCGAGGACGGCGTCATGCTCCGGCTGCCCGAGCTGATCCCGTTCGCCCGCAAGCACGGCCTCACGATCATCTCCATCGAGGACCTGATCGCCTACCGCCGCTCCGCCGAGCCGACCGTCCGCCGCGAGGCCGAGGTCGCCCTGCCCACCGCGCACGGCGACTTCACCGCGTACGGCTACCGCTCCATCGTCGACGGCGTCGAGCACATCGCCCTCGTCCACGGCGAGATCGGCGACGGCGAGGACGTCCTGGTCCGGGTCCACTCCGAGTGCCTGACCGGCGACATCTTCCACTCGCTGCGCTGCGACTGCGGCCCTCAGCTGCAGGCCTCCATGGAGCGGATCACCGAGGCCGGCCGCGGCGTGGTCGTCTACCTGCGCGGCCACGAGGGCCGCGGCATCGGCCTGCTGTCCAAGCTGCGCGCGTACGAGCTCCAGGAGCGCGGCCGCGACACCCTCGACGCCAACCTGGAGCTCGGGCTGCCCGCCGACGCCCGCGACTACGCGGCCGGCGCGCAGATCCTCGCCGACCTCGGCGTCCGCAGCCTCCGGCTGATGACCAACAACCCCGACAAGATCGACGCCCTCACCCGGCACGGCCTCAAGGTCGAGGGCCGCGAGCCCATGCCGGTCCAGGCGGGCGAGCACAACCTGCGCTACCTGACCACCAAGCGGGACCGGATGGGGCACGACCTGCCCTGGCTGGACGGCGCGAGCGCCTCCACCTGCGGCAACCAGTAAGTCAGCGATCAGTACGGAACAAGGAGAAACATGAGCGGCAAGGGCGCACCCGTCCTCAGCGTGAAGAACTGCGGCGACCTCCGGGTCGCGGTGATCGCTGCCCAGTGGCACGAGAAGATCATGGACGGTCTCGTCGACGGCGCCCTGCGCGCCCTCTCCGAGCTCGGCATCGACGAGCCGACCCTGCTGCGCGTCCCGGGCAGCTTCGAGCTCCCGGTCGTGGCGAAGGTACTCGCCGGTCGCGGTTACGATGCCATCGTCGCCCTCGGCGTCGTCATCCGCGGCGGAACGCCGCACTTCGAGTACGTGTGCCAGGGCGTCACCCACGGCCTCACCCAGGTCTCGATCGACACCGGCGTACCCGTCGGCTTCGGCGTCCTGACCGTGGACAACGAGGAGCAGGCCCTGGACCGGGCCGGCCTCGAGGGGTCGAGCGAGGACAAGGGCCACGAGGCCGTCACCGCCGCCGTCGCCACCGCGACGACGCTGCGCACGGTCAGCGAACCCTGGCGCTGAGTGCCGATTCTCACCCCGTACTCTTAGGACCATCATGGCGAACGAAACCCGTAAGAGCTTCGAAGAGCTCTTCGCCGAGCTCAAGCTCAAGGCCGAGACCGGCGACCCCGCCACCTCCCGCACCGCGGAACTGGTGGACAAGGGCGTCCATGCGATCGGCAAGAAGGTCGTCGAGGAGGCCGCCGAGGTCTGGATGGCTGCCGAGTACGAGGGCAAGGAAGCCGCCGCCGAGGAGATCTCGCAGCTGCTGTACCACGTCCAGGTGATGATGGTCGCCCGCGGGATCTCGCTCGACGACGTCTACGCCCACCTCTGAGCACCGAGCACCTCCCCCAAGCTCGCGGCTTCGCTCGAGCAGGGGGGACCCCCATCCCCGAAACTCCTGAGGCAAAGGAAGCCCACCCCATGCTGCGCATCGCCGTCCCCAACAAGGGTTCTCTCTCCGGACCTGCGATGGAGATGCTCCATGAGGCGGGCTACCGGCAGCGCAAGGAGTCCAAGGAGCTCGTGGTCGTCGACCCCGAGAACGGGGTGGAGTTCTTCTACCTCCGCCCCAAGGACATCGCGATCTACGTCTCCTCGGGCAAGCTCGACATCGGCATCACCGGCCGTGACCTGCTGCTCGACTCCGGCGCGAGCGCCGAGGAGATCCTGCCGCTGAACTTCGGCCGCTCCACCTTTCGCTACGCCACCAAGCCCGGCACGGCGAAGGGCCCCGAGGACTTCCAGGGCATGACGATCGCGACCTCGTACGAGGGCATCGTCGCCAAGCACCTCGCCGACCTGGGCATCGACGCCTCCGTCGTCCACCTGGACGGCGCGGTCGAGACCGCCATCCAGCTCGGCGTCGCCCAGATCATCGCGGACGTCGTCGAGACCGGCACCAGCCTGCGCAACGCCGGCCTCGAGGTCATCGGCGAGCCGATCCTCACCTCCGAGGCCGTCGTCATCCGGGGCAACGGCACCGACGCCGAGAGCCCGCAGGCCGAGCAGTTCCTGCGCCGCCTCCAGGGCGTCCTGGTGGCCCGCAGCTACGTGATGATGGACTACGACTGCCGCGTCGAGCACCTGGAGCGCGCGGTGGCCCTCACCCCGGGCCTGGAGTCGCCGACCATCTCCCCGCTGCACCACGAGGGCTGGGTCGCCGTCCGTTCCATGGTCGCCGCCAAGGAGGCCCAGCGGATCATGGACGACCTGTACGAGCTCGGCGCGCGGGCGATCCTCACCACGGCCATCCACGCCTGCAGGCTCTGAGAATGCCGGAGACCATGTCCGCCGACGCGCCCCAAATCCCCGCGCTTCCGGTCACGTTCAGGCCCACCCGCACCCGGGTCGTCCTGCTGACCGTGGGCGCGGTGATGTTCGCCGTGATCACCGCGGTCGCCCTGCTGCTCGAAAAGCTCAGCGCGGGGGAGCGGAGCAGCTTCATCTTCACCGCGCTGCTC
>NZ_DATCVQ010000335.1:0-28397 GCF_036566765.1 Streptomyces sp. | reverse complement strand
AGCGCCTCCCGCGCCGCGCGCTCCGCCAGCCACGCGCCGTCCGCCGCGTCGCCCAGCGGCAGCAGCCGGCTCCAGGCCGGCCGTCCGCGCGCCGCCGCGCGTCCCTCACCCGTCGTCATTCCCCCAGCCTGCCGCATCTCCGGCGCGCGACCGGGCAAGCGCACCTAGTGTGGTCAACGGAGCCCAATCCCTCCCGGAAGGGACGAACGGTGATGACCGATTCCGTGAAGACCGACGAACTGTCCGTCGACGAGCCGAGGCACACGGCGCGCCGCACGTCCGTGACCAAGCGCGGCGGCGGCGATCCGGGGGCCCGCGGCCGCACCACGATCGCCGACGGCGTCGTGGAGAAGATCGCCGGACTGGCCGCCCGGGACGTCGACGGCGTCCACGCCATGGGCAGCGGTCTCTCCCGCACGTTCGGGGCCGTGCGAGACCGGGTCCCCGGCGGCGGCAAGACGTCCGGCGTGTCGCGCGGCGTGAAGGCCGAGGTCGGCGAGGTGCAGACCGCCCTCGACCTGGAGATCGTCGTCGACTACGGCGTCTCCATCGCCGACGTCGCCCGCGACGTCCGGGAGAACGTGGTCGCCGCCGTCGAGCGGATGACCGGCCTGGAGGTCGTCGAGGTCAACATCGCCGTGAGCGATGTGAAGCTGCCCGAGGAAGAGGAAGAGGAGTCGGAGACGCGGCTCCAGTAGCCACGTGTCCGGCGGAAGGAGCTCAGCATGAGCATGGCGGTGGTCGGAATGGTGGCCGGCATGGCCCTCGGCTTCGCCGGGTACTTCGGCGGGTTCGGGGCGTTCCTGCTGATCGCGGCCCTGGGGGCGGTCGGCTTCATCGCCGGCCGGTTCCTCGACGGCGACCTCGAACCCGGCGACCTGTTCCGGGGTCGCGAGCGCGGCGATCGGCGGAGGTGACAGGGGGTGGCCACGTACCGGGTCACCGCCGCCGAACGGGGGTCGACCACGATCGCCGACCGCGTCGTCGCGAAGATCGCCGCGCAGGCCGCGCGTGAGGCCCTCGAAAGCCTGCCCAAGGGCGGCCACAGGCCGCATGCCACGGTCGTGGTGCACCGGGACGCCGCCCACGTCTCCGTCACCCTCGAACTCGACTACCCCTCCGACATCGGCCGGCAGTGCGGGGCGGTCCGCCGCCGGGTCACCGAGCGCGTCACGACCCTGGCCGGCATGGACGTGCCCGAGGTCGCCGTCCAGATCGAGCGGCTGCACTCGCCGCACGCCGGCCACGAGGCACGGGGGAAGCTGCGATGAGCACCGAGACCGAGGCCCAGCCCGCGCCCGAGCCCGAGCAGGTGCCCGTGCTCCAGGACGGTCCCGAGAAGGCCGCCGGCCGTTTCTGGTCCTTCCGCCGCTTTCCCGCCACGCTCCTCGCGATCGTCGTGGTCGGGGCCGTCGGGCTGCTGCTGTACGACGTGGCGGCGGTCCGCGCGGATCGCCGCGCCATGCAGTGGCGGCGCAGCCTCGCCGACGACCTCGCCACCCGGCCCCTCGACGACGTCTTGGTGCTCATCGGCGCGTGCGTCGGCGTCGTCCTCGGCGTCTGGCTGCTCGTCCTGGCGGTCACCCCCGGGCTGCGCGACGTCCTGCCGATGCGCCGCCTGCACGCCGACGTACGGGCCGGGCTCGACCGCGAGGCGGCGGCGCTCGCGCTGCGCGACCGGGCGATGGAGGTCTCCGGCGTCCAGTCGGTACGGGTGCGGGTGGGGCGTAGGAAGGTGAAGGCGCGGGCCCTGTCGCACTTCCGCGAGATCGACGACGTGGGCGCCGACCTGACGACCGTCCTGGACGCCGGCATCGACGAACTGGGCCTCGCCGCGCCGCCCGAACTGCTGCTCCGGGTCGGCCGTACGCCGCGGAAGAAGTGAGGTGACGTCCATGCTGCGGCGCTTCAACCGGGTGCTGCTCGCGCTCGCCGGCCTGATCCTGCTGGTGGTCGGCGGGGCCGTGCTCGCCGCCGGGTTCGACCTCGGCGTGCCCTCGTGGTGGCCCTGGTCCGGCTCCTCGGACGTGCTGCTGTCCAAGACGGGCCGACAGCGGTGGCGCGACGAGGGCTGGTGGTGGCCGACGGTCATCGCGGTGCTCGGCGTGATCCTGCTGCTCGCGCTGTGGTGGCTGGTCGCCCAGTTCCGGCGCGGCCGCCTCGCCGAGGTGCTCGTCGACACCGGCGACGGCGAGGCCGCGGTGGTACGCGGCACGGCCCTGGAGCACGTCCTGGAGGCGGACGTGGCGACCCTGGAGGGCGTGGCCAAGGCTCAGGTCTCGCTGCGCGGCCGGCCCACCGCGCCGACGGCCCGGGTCCGGCTGCTCCTGGAGCCGTACGCCTCGCCCGGCAAGGCCCTGACCGCGCTCACCGACGAGGCCCTGCGCCACGCCCGCACCTCGACGGGCCTCGCCTCGATCCCCACCGAGGCCCGCCTGCGCGCGGTCAAACACCACGCCCGCCGCGTCACCTGAGATGCCGGGCGGCGCCCTCAGAACCCGTGCCGCATCCCGCCGTCCACCGGCAGCATCACGCCGGTCAGGAAGGACGCCGCGGGCGAGAGCAGGAACGCCGCCGCGCGGCCGAACTCCTCCGGGCGGCCGTAGCGGCGCAGCGGGATGTGCGCCTCCTGCGCGGCGCGGGTCGCGTCCGCGTCGCCGGACAGGGCGTCCAGCTCGCGGATCCGGTCGGTGTCCACCCGGCCCGGCAGCAGACCGATCACCCGGATGCCGCTCGGCCCCAGGTCGCGGGAGAGCGACTTGGCGAAGCCCGCCAGGCCCGGGCGGAGGCCGTTCGAGATCGTCAGGCCCGGGATCGGCTCGTACACCGAGCCGGACAGGACGAAGCCGATCACGCCGCCCTCGGTCAGCGCCCCGGCCGCCGTCCGCGCCATCCGCACCGCGCCCAGGAACACCGCGTCGAACGCCGCCTGCCACTGCTCGTCGGTGTTGTCGACGCCGAAGCCGGGCGCCGGGCCGCCGACGCTGATGAGGATGCCGTCGAAGCGCCCGAACCGGGCCTTCGCCTCGGCGATCACCCGTTCCGCCGCCCCGGCGTCCGCGTTGTCCGCCGCCACGCCCAGTGCGTCCGGCCCCAGTTCGGCGGCTGTCTTCGCGACCGACGCCGCGTCCCGCCCGGTCACCACGACCTTCGCGCCGTCCGCGAGCAGCGCCTCCGCGGACGCCCGGCCCAGCCCCCGGGTCGCGCCGGTCACGACGTACACACGGTCCTTCAGTCCAAGATCCATGGAACTATCCTGCCGCCTCGCCCTCCAGGCCGACCACTTCCCCCGAGGCCAGGGCGAGGGCCGTGCCGACCAGGCCGATGTGGCTGAACGCCTGCGGGAAGTTCCCCAGCTGGCGGCCGGCCACCGGGTCGTACTCCTCCGCGAGCAGCCCCACGTCGTTGCGGAGCGCGAGCAGCCGCTCGAAGACCTCCCGCGCCTCGTCCTTCCGGCCGGTCAGCAGCAGCGCGTCCGCCAGCCAGAACGTGCAGGCGAGGAACGCCCCCTCCTGGCCGGGCAGCCCGTCGAGGGCCTTCGCCGGGGTGTAGCGGCGGACGAATCCGCCGTTCCCCAGCTCGCGCCGGACCGCGTCGATCGTGCCGACCACCCGCGGGTCGTCCGGCGGCAGGAAGCCGACCCGGGGGATCAGCAGCGTCGCCGCGTCCAACTCCCGCGAGCCGTACGACTGGGTGAAGGTGTTCCGCTCGGGGTCGTACGCCCGGGCGCACACCTCCGCGTGCACCTCGTCGCGCATCGCCCGCCAGCGCGCCGGGTCCCCGCTCAGGGAGGGGTCCGACTCCAGCGTGCGCACCGCCCGGTCGGCGGCGACCCAGGCCATCACCTTCGAATGGGTGAAGTGACGGCGCGGCCCGCGCACCTCCCACAGCCCCTCGTCCGGCTCCCGCCAGGTCGACTCCAGGAAGCCGAGCAGGCTCAGCTGGAGGTTCCAGGCGTGTGACACGGCCGGGATGCCCGCCTCCCGCGCCTGGAAGAGCGAGTCGACGACCTCGCCGTACACGTCCAGCTGCGACTGTTCCACGGCCGCGTTGCCGATCCGGACCGGGGCGGAGCCCGCGTGGCCGCGCAGCCAGGACAGTGCGGCCTCGGGCAGCCGCCGCTCGCCGGCCGGGCCGTACATGATCTGCAGGTCGGCCGGGTCGCCGGCGACCGCGCGCAGCAGCCAGTCGCGCCAGGCCGCGGCCTCGTCGACGTAGCCCGTCGCGAGCAGCGCGCCGAGCGTGAGGGTGGAGTCGCGCAGCCAGCAGTAGCGGTAGTCCCAGTTCCGTACGCCGCCGATCTCCTCCGGCAGGGAGGTGGTGGGCGCGGCGACGATGCCGCCGGTCGGGGCGTACGTGAGGGCCTTCAGGGTGATCAGGGAGCGCAGCACGGCCTCGCGGTACGGCCCCTCGTAGGTGCAGCGGGCCGACCAGGTCTTCCAGTCCTCCAGGGACTGTGCGAGGGCCTCGAAGGGGTCGATCTGCGGCGGGCGCGCCTCGTGTGAGGGGTGCCAGGTCAGTACGAACGCGACCTGCTCGCCCGCGCCGACGGTGAACGAGCAGCGGGTGCTGTACTGCTGGCCCCAGGTCTTCACCTGAGGCTCGCTGCGCAGCCAGACCGAGTCCGGGCCGGCGATCGCCACCCGGTGGCCGTCGGCGACACGGCGCACCCACGGCACGATCGAGCCGTAGTCGAAGCGCAGCCGGAGCACGGCGCTCATCTCGACGCTGCCGCTCAGTCCCTCGACGATCCGCACGACGTCCGGGTGCTCGTCGCGCTGCGGCATGAAGTCGACGACCTTCACCGTGCCGGTCCGGGTCTCCCAGTACGTCTCCAGGACCAGCGACTCGCCGGCGTAGCCGCGCCGGGTGCAGCGGGACGCGCCGGCCGGGGCGACCGTCCAGTGACCGTTGTTCTCGTCGCCGAGCAGCGCAGCGAAGCAGGCGCCGGAGTCGAAGCGCGGCAGGCAGAGCCAGTCGATCGACCCGTCACGGCCGACGAGGGCCGCGGTCTGCAGATCCCCGATGAGCGCGTAGTCCTCGATACGTTGCGTCACGCTTTGGCGTGTTCCCTGAAGCGGCGACGGCCAATCAGGTACGGGTGCGGACGGCTCAGACCGCGGCGGGGGCGGGCTCCGGGCTCTCGCGCCGGGCCGCCTCCTGGTCCCGCTTCTCGCGGCGGACCAGCACGATCCAGCCGACCGGCACGCCGGACGCGAACAGCCACCACTGCACGGCGTACGCCATGTGCGCGCCGATCGAGTCGTGGTCGGGCTCCGGGATCTGCTCGGGGGAGCCGCCCGGGGCGGCGGGGGCGGTCTGCTCCAGGTAGCCGCCGAGCACCTCGGCGCCGGTGAGCTCGGCCTGCTGGGCGCTGTTGATCAGCATGACCTGACGGTCCGGCAGCCCGCGCAGGTCCTTGATGCCGCTGGCGCCGGTGGTCTCGTCGGCCTTGAGCCGGCCGGTGACGGTCACCTCGCCCTTGGGCGCGGGCGGCACCGCGGGGTACGCCTTCTGGTCCGCGGCGGCGGGCACCCAGCCCCGGTTGACCAGCACGACCCGGCCGTCCTTGAGGACCAGCGGGGTGAGCACGTGCATGCCGACGTTCTCGTCGGCGTTGGTGCGGCGGCGCACGACGACCTCGTGCGCGGTGTCGAAGGTTCCGGTGGCGGTGACCCGGCGCCAGTAGTCGGCGCGCGGGACGGTGTGACCGGGCGAGGTCAGGGTCTCGACGGGGACCGGCTTCGCCTTCAGGTTGTCCGCGATCAGGGCGTTCTGGGCGACCCGGCGCTCATGCCGGTGGAGCTGCCAGAAGCCCAGCTCGATCATCACGGGGATGAGGACGAGGGCGACGAGGGTGAGGATCACCCACTGCCGCGACAACAGGAAGCGGTACACCCCATGACCGTACAACTTGGGTCATGGGGTGTACGCAGCGGGGTTCCGGCCGCCCGGGGCGGCGGGCCCGGCTCAGACCTTGTCGACGATCCCCGCCTTTCCCTCCGCGCGGGCGCAGTGGCCGCCGCAGTACCAGCTGCCCTCGACCTCGACGCCCTGGCCGATGATCTGGACCCGGCAGTGCTCGCAGATGGGCGCCATGCGGTGAATGGCGCAGGAGAAGCAGTCGAAGACGTGCACGGCGCCCTGCGCGTGCACCTCGAAGGACATGCCGTAATCGTTTCCGCAGACCTCACAACGTGCCATGCGCCACAGGGTGGGACACCCCGCCGCCGAACGGCGGGCGGCACGCCCGGCGCGTCACTCGTCTGCCGGGGCCACGTCCCTCAGCAGGTGCGTGAAGGCGGCCTCGTCGACGATCGGCGTGCCGTGCGCCTTCGCCTTGACGGTCTTGGAGGTGGCCGAGTCCGGGTCGTTGGTGACCAGCAGGCTGGTGAGCCGGGAGACGCTGGAGGCGACGTGCAGCCCCGCCTCGACCGTACGGTCCTCGAGCAGCTCGCGGTCGATGGAGGTGTCGCCGGAGAACGCCACCCGCATGCCCTGCTTGAGCGGTTTGTCCGCTTCGTAGCGCCCAGGGTTGGGGTACGGGCACGCCGGCCGCTTCCGCGAGGGCCGCCAGCCGTTCGCCTGGTACGAGGCCTGCCGGCCGATCCGCGCCGAGCCCGCGGCCGGCGACGACACCCACTCCGTCAGCGGCCGGCACTCAAGGAGCGGCAGCCGCACGCCCCGCTCCGCCGCCGCGTGCAGACTCGGGCGGAACGCCTCGGCCAGCACTCGCGCGTCGTCCAGCGCGTTGTGCGCGCGCTGCTGCACGACCCCGAAGTGCGCGGCCAGTGACTCCAGCTTGAGATTGGGCAGCGGCAGCGCCAGCTCCTTGGCGAGCGCGATCGTGCACAGCCGCTGCCGCACCGGGGCGGTCCGCTCGGCCCGCGCGAACTCCCGGGCGATCATGCCCCAGTCGAAGATCGCGTTGTGCGCGACGAGCACCCGGCCGTCGAGCCGCGCGGACAACTCCGCGGCCACCTCCGGGAACAGCGGCGCGTCCGCCAGCAGGTCGCTGGTCAGTCCGTGGATCCAGACCGGGCCGGGATCGCGCTCCGGGTTGACCAGCGTGTACCAGTGGTCCTCGACGTTCCCCTGGGCGTCGAGGCGGTAGACGGCAGCCGACACTATCCGGTCGTCCCGGGCGAGTCCGGTGGTCTCCACGTCGACGACCGCGTACCCCTGCGGGTACGCGGTCGGCCACGCTGCTGCGGTCGTACGGTCGTCGAGCATGGTCATTGAGAATACGGCCCCGCACGGACACCCCGTTCCCCGACGTCCCTCCCCGGCTCAGTCCGGCGGTGCGAGCAGCCCCGTCACCAGCGCCCGCACGGACGCCGCGAACAGTCGCTCGGTGTCCACCGGACGGGCCAGCGCGCGGGCCAGGGACGGGTCCTGATCCGCGGTCTCGACCGCCCACAGCTCCTCCTCGGCGGGCGACTGGGCGGGCGCGCGCTCGCGGTTGCGCTCCACCAGGACATGGCCGACGACATGGAACTGGACCGCGCGCACCACCCCGGCCGCCCGCGCGCCGCGCAGCCCCGCCGCGTGCACCTCGCGGACCAGGGCGCGCTGGGCGGGCAGGAACATGCGCTCCGTCAGCCCGCGTTCGTGCACCATCGCCACCAGATGCGGATGCGCGCGCAGGTCGCGGCGGAGCGCCCGGGCGACCGAGGCGATCCGCTCGGCGGGCGTCGCGCCGCGCGGGCGGATCGTGCCGAGGTCCGCGACGGTCCGCTCGACCAGCGCGTCGAGCAGCGACTCCCGGTTGCCGACGTGCCAGTAGATCGAGGTCACGGCGGTGCCCAGCTCGGCGGCGAGCTTGCGCATCGTCAGGGCGGCCGGGCCGTGCTGCCGCACCAGGGCGGCGGCGGTGTCGAGGACTTCGTCCCGGGTCAGTGCGCTGCGTGCCATGAGTCCCCCAACTCTGTTGCGTGCAGGCCTCTTTACCCTTCGAACCCGCCGGTGTAACTGTGTTACAGAACCGACCCCCGACGAAGCACCGAAGGGCGGTACGTCATGACACGTGTACGGTACGGCGCGCGCACCGAGCAGGAGATCGCGGCGGCGCGCAGCGCGAACGCCAAGCTCCCCGACATCTGGTCCACCGGCGTGGTCGCGGTCTGGGAGACCGACCCGGACGTGGTCGCGGCCGTGCTGCCGCCGCCGCTGAAGCCCGTCGAACGCCCCCTGGTCCGGGTCAACATCAGCCAGGTCGACCTGCCCGGCTACCCGCTCGGCGCCGGCTCGGTGGCGGTCGCCGCCGCCCACGGCGACCAGCAGGGCTGGTACCCGCTGGTCATGCCGATGACCATGGAGCGGGCCCTGACCGGCGGCCGCGAGGTGTTCGGCGAGCCCAAGAAGCTCGGCGAGGTCACCGTCGAGCGCGAGGGCCTGGTGGTCCGCGCCGCGCTCGCCCGGCACGGCATCGCCTTCGTGGAGGTGCGCGGCGCGGTCGCCGGCCCGCTGCCGCTCCCCGAGCCCGCCGACAAGACCGACTTCTACTTCAAGTTCCTTCCCGCGGTGGACGGTTCGGGCTTCGACGACGAACCCGTCCTGGTCCACTGCGTCCGCCACGAGAAGGTGCGGAAGCTGGAGGCGATCACCGGCGACGTGGTGCTGCGCGAGTCCATGTACGACCCGGTCGCCGACCTCCCGGTCCGCCGCCTCGTCGAGATCACCGTCGGCGAGAAGACCACCGACCAGAGGGGCCGGGTCGTCGAGCGGGTCTCGGCCGAGGCCCTGCTGCCGTACATCCACCAGCGCTACGACGACCCCCGGCAGATCCTCGACGGGCCGCCCGAGGGGAGCGTCTGATGCGGCTCGAAGCGGGACAGGTCGCCGTCGTCACGGGTGCGGCGAGCGGCATCGGCCTCGCCATGGCGCGGCGGTTCGCCGTCGAGGGCCTCTCGGTCGTCCTCGCCGACGTCGAGGAGGCCGCGCTGGCGAAGGCGGCGGACGAGCTGATGGAGAGCGGCGCGCACGTTCTGGCCCGGACGGTCGACGTCAGCGAGCCCGACTCGGTGCGGGCCCTGGCGGAGACCGCGTACGACACCTTCGGCGCGGTGCACGTGCTCTGCAACAACGCCGGCGTCGGCTCCGGGGCCGAGGGCCGCATGTGGGAGCACGAGCCGAACGACTGGAAGTGGGCCTTCTCCGTCAACGTGTGGGGCGTCTTCCACGGCATCCAGGCCTTCGTGCCGCGGATGCTCGCGGCCGGCGGCCCCGGCCATGTCGTCAACACCTCCTCCGGCGACGGCGGCATCGCCCCGCTGCCCACCGCCTCCGTCTACGCCGTCACCAAGGCGGCCGTGGTCACCATGACCGAGTCCCTGTACGCCCACCTCAAGGCCGAGGGCGCGCAGGTCGGCGCGTCCGTGCTCTTCCCCGGCCCGCACATGCTGCGCACCGGCCTGTGGGAGTCGCACCGCAACCGGCCCGAGCGGTACGCCAAGCAGCGGCCGCGCAAGGCCCCGTACCGCAGCCTCGACCAGTGGGAGGCGGCGATGAAGGAGGCCGGGCAGGAGGTCGCCTTCACCCCGGTCGAGGAGGTCGCCGAGCACGTCGTCGACGGCATCCGCGCCGACCGCTTCTGGATCCTCCCGGAGAGCGAGCACAGCGACCGCCAGATCCGCGCCCGCGCGCAGTCGATGCTCGACCGCGCGAACCCGTCGTACCTGGAGAGCTTCATTCTCGACTGACCGCCGACCGCGCTGCCCGCCCGGCCGGGGTGTCCGGCCGGGGGCCCGGGGGTTGTCCCCCGGGAAGATGCAGCATTCTCGACTGAGGGGGCCCGCCGTGGCTCACGACGACCCGTACCTGATCATCTCCTCCGACTGTCACGCCGGGCTGCCCACCGAGCAGTACCGGCCCTATCTGGACTCCCGATTCCACCGCGCCTTCGACGACTTCCTCGCCGGGCGCGAGGCCCGCCGCGAGGCGATGACCCGGCTCGGGGTCCGCAACGAGGCGTTCGCGAACAAGTGGTTCAGCGACAACGAGGAAGGGCTGCGCGGCGGTTGGGACACCGCCCAGCGGCTCAAGGAGCTCGACGGCGACGGCGTCGCCGCCGAGGTCGTCTTCCCCGACGCGGACGCCGTCGACAGCCAGACCGCCGCGCCCTTCGGCGTCGGCCTCGGGCTCTCCGGCGACCAGGACCCCGAGCTCGGCATGGCGGGCGCGCAGGCGCACAACCGTTGGCTGGCCGAGTTCGTGGGGGGGAACGCCCAGAACGCAGCACGGCACTGCGGCGTCGCGCTGCTTCCGGTCACCGCCGACACCGACAAGGTCGTCGCCGAGATCCACCGGGCCAAGGAGTCCGGGCTCGGGGCGCTGATGATCCCGTCGATGTGGGTGGACAAGGAGCCGTACCACGACCGCCGCTACGACCCGGTGTGGGCGGCCGCCGCCGAGACCGGGATGCCGCTGCTCACCCACTCCGGCGCGGCCCCGCGCGAGGAGTACGGCGACCACCTGGGCATCTACGTCTCCGAGGTCACCTGGTGGCCCGCCCGGCCGCTGTGGTTCCTGCTCTGGTCCGGCGTCTTCGAGCGCCACCCGGGGCTGCGGTTCGGCGTCGCCGAGTCCGGCTGCTGGTGGCTGCCCAACCTGCTGTGGTTCATGGACCGGCTCTATCTCGGCGCGCACGGCGGCAAGAAGCTGTCCCCGTTCGCCGAGCTGAAGCGGCCGCCGAGCGAGTACCTCGACCGCCAGGTCTTCGTCTGCGCCACCAACACCAAGCGGCGCGAGCTGGCCCAGCGGTACGAGATCGGCGTCGACAACATCCTGTGGGGCAGCGACTTCCCGCACCCCGAGGGCACCTGGCCGCGCACCCGCGCCTGGCTGCGGGACACCTTCCACGACATCCCGGTCGAGGAGACGCGCCGGATGCTGGGCCTGGCCGCCGCCGAGGTGTTCGGCTTCGACGTGGCGAAGCTGGCCCCGATCGCCCGCCGCATCGGCCCCACTCCGGCCGAACTCGGCCAGCCCGCCGACCAGGCGGCCGTCGAGGCGTCCTGGGCGCGCTCGCGCGAGGTGGGCCGGCACTGGCTCACCGGGAACGACTTCCCGGTCATGGGGGTGACGTCATGACGGACCGCTACACCGTGATCTCCGCCGACTGCCACGCGGGCGCGGACCTGTTGGACTACAAGCCGTACCTGGAGAAGCGCCACCACGACGACTTCGACGCCTGGGCGGCCACGTACGTCAACCCGTACGAGGATCTGCTCGCCGACACCGCCGACCGGAACTGGAACTCGGGCCGCCGGCTGCGCGAGCTGGAGGCGGACGGCATCGTCGCCGAGGTCCTCTTCCCCAACACCATCCCGCCGTTCTTCCCGTCCGCCTCGCTCATGGCGCCTGCGCCGACTCGGGAGGAGTTCGCGCAGCGCTGGGCCGGGTTGCGCGCCCACAACCGCTGGCTGGCCGACTTCTGCGCGGACGCGCCGGGACGGCGGGCGGGCGTCGCGCAGATCCTGCTCAACGACGTGGACGAGGCGGTGGGCGAGATCCGCCGCGCCAAGGAGGCGGGGCTCACCGGCGGCATCCTGCTGCCCGGCACGCCGCCCGGCAGCGGGCTCCCGGAGCTGTACTCGGCCGTGTACGACCCGATCTGGGCGGTCTGCGCGGAGCTGGACGTGCCGGTCAACCACCACGGCGGCTCCGCGTCGCCGCCGCTCGGCGACGAGCCGGCCGCGCGGGCGGTCTTCATGGTGGAGACCACGTGGTTCTCGCACCGGGCGCTGTGGCACCTGATCTTCGGCGGTGCCTTCAACCGCCACCCGGAGCTGAAGCTGGTGCTGACCGAGCAGGGCTCGGGCTGGATCCCGGGCGTCCTGGAGATGCTGGACTACTACCACGGCCGGCTGGTCGCGGCGGCGTCGCGGGCCGCCACCGCCGAGTCCAAGTTCGGCGCGGGCCTGGCCGAGTCCATGGGCCGCGGCCCCAGCGAGGTCTGGCGCGACAACTGCTACGTCGGCGCGAGCTTCATGCGCCCGCACGAGGTGCCGCTGCGCGACCGGATCGGCCTCGACAAGATCATGTGGGGCAGCGACTACCCGCACGACGAGGGCACTGCCCCGTACTCCCGCGAGGGGCTGCGGATCGCCTACGCGGGGCTGCCGCGGGACGAGGTCGCGGCGATGGCGGGCGGCAACGCGGCCCGGGTCTACGGCTTCGACCTCGCGTACCTGGACACCCTGGCCGCGGTGCACGGCCCCACGGTCGAGGAGATCGCCGAGCCGCTGAAGGAGGTCCCGGCGGCCGCGACCAGCCCGGCGTTCGCTCCGGGCGGGTCGGTCCGCGTCTGGTGAGGGGGCGGGTGAGACCCTCCCGTCGTGACTGAAGCCCCAGCGCACGACGAGGCCCACGACGAGGCCCACGGCGGCGGACTCGGTTCCCGGCTCAACTGGCTCCGGGCCGCCGTCCTCGGCGCGAACGACGGAGTCGTCTCCACCGCGGGCCTCGTCGTGGGCGTCGCTGGCGCCACCGAGTCCCGGGCCGCGCTGCTCACCGCGGGCCTGGCCGGACTGCTCGCCGGGTCGATGTCGATGGCGGCGGGGGAGTACGTCTCGGTCTCCACCCAGCGCGACTCGGAGAAGGCGGCCCTGGCCGTCGAGCGGCGCGAGCTGAAGGAGCAGCCGGAAGCCGAACTCGACGAGCTGACGGGGATGTTGGCGGCCCGCGGCCTCTCCGTGGACGTCGCCCGCGAGGCCGCCGAGCAGCTCACCGCGCGCGACGCGCTGCGCGCCCACGCCCGCGTCGAGCTCGGCATCGACCCGGACCGGCTCACCAACCCCTGGCACGCGGCCGCCGCGAGCTTCCTGGCCTTCACGGCCGGCGCCCTGCTGCCCCTCCTCGCGATCGTCCTTCCCCCGACCGCCGACCGCGTGTGGATCACGGTCCTGTCCGTCCTGGCCGCGCTGGCCTGCACCGGCTGGTGGAGCGCCCGCCTCGGCGCGGCCCCGCCGTCCCGCGCGGTCCTTCGCAACGTCGCCGGGGGCGCGCTCGCCATGGGAGTGACGTACGCGGTGGGGTCGCTCCTGGGGGCGGCGGGGATCTGACCGCCCCGGGACCGGCCCCGGAGTCGTCCGTTCCGGAATGGGAGTACGGTGTTCGTCGTACAACCGTCTGACAGCGAGGACCGTCCGCCATGCGCGCCACCACCATCCACGCCCCGTTCGACATGCGCGTGGAGGACGTGCCCGACCCGGTGATCCAGGAGCCGACGGACGTCGTCCTGCGGGTGCTGCGCGCCTGCATCTGCGGCAGCGACCTCTGGGCATACCGCGGCGAGTCCGCCCGGCAGCCCGGTCAGCGCATCGGCCACGAGTTCCTCGGCGTCGTCGAGGCGGCCGGCTCCGACGTGTCCGGCTTCGCTCCGGGCGACCTCGTCGTCGCGCCCTTCGTCTGGTCCGACGGCACCTGTGACTACTGCCACGAGGGCCTGCAGACCTCCTGCCCGCGCGGCGGCTTCTGGGGCTCGGCCGGCTCCGACGGCGGCCAGGGCGAGGCCGTCCGCGTCCCCTTCGCCGACGGCACCCTCGTCAAGCTCCCCGCCGACGCCGCGTCCGACGACCGGCTGCTCACCGCGCTGCTCGCGCTCTCCGACGTCCTCGGCACCGGCCACCACGCCGCGCTCGGCGCGGGCGTGAAGCCCGGCTCCACCGTCGCGGTCGTCGGCGACGGCGCGGTCGGCCTGTGCGGGGTCCTCGCCGCCAAGCGGCTCGGCGCCGAGCGGATCATCGCGCTCGGCCGGCACACCGCCCGCACGGACATCGCCCGTACGTTCGGCGCCACCGACGTGGTCGCCGAGCGCGGCGAGGCCGCCGAGGACGCCGTCCGCGAACTCACCGGCGGCCAGGGCGCGCACGCCGTCATCGAGGCGGTCGGCACCGAGCAGTCCATGCGCACCGCCGTCGCCATCACCCGCGACGGCGGCGCGATCGGCTACGTCGGCGTCCCGCACGGCAGCGGCACCGGCCTCGACCTGTCCGTCATGTTCGACCGCAACATCGCCCTGCGCGGCGGCGTGGCGCCGGTCCGCGCCTACATCCCCGAGCTGCTCCCCGACGTCCTGAGCGGCGCCGTCGACCCGTCGCCGGTGTTCGACCTGACGGTCGGCCTCGACGGCGTCCCGGACGGCTACAAGGCCATGGACGAGCGCACCGCGCTCAAGGTCCTCGTCAAGCCGTAGTCCACACCGGGGCGTCCCCGCCCGGCGTCCCCGGCGGGCGCGACCAGCCCGCCGGGCCGCCCTCGTACGACACCGGCGACAGCGCGTGCCGCAGCCGCCCCAGCGGCCCGTCCGTCTCCGTGAGGTATCGCTCGGGCTCGTACCGTGGCAGGGCGTGGGTCAGCCAGTGCCCGGTCTGCGCGAGCGCCAGCCGTACGAGCCGGGTGCCGCCGTCCCGGTCCTGCTCGGTCAGCGAGCGCAGCACGGCCGCCGCGAGCAGGTAGCCGGTGCCGTGGTCCAGGGCCTGCGCCGGCAGCGTCCCCGGTTCCTCGGCCGAGCCCTCTGCCGTCGCGATCCCGGTCGCCACCTGGACCAGGCTGTCGAAGCCGCGCCGCCCGCCCCACGGCCCGTAGTCGCCCCACGCCGAGAGCCGGGCGACCACCAGGCCGGGCCGGTGCGGCTCGAACCGGTCCAGGGCGCCCGGCCGGTAACCGGTGACCAACACGTCGGCCGCGTCGAGCAGTTCGTCGAAGGTGCGGCGGCCCGAGGGGCTCTCCAGGTCCAGGGCGGCCGTCCGCTTCCCGATGTCGGTATCGGCGTGCTGGTCCGGCAGCTCCGGGTTGCCCGGCGGGTCGATCCGCAGCACGTCCGCGCCGAGCAGCGCCAGCGTCCGGGTGGAGACCGGGCCCGCGATGACCCGGGTCAGGTCAAGGACCCGAAGCCGGCCCGAACGCCTCCTGGGCGCGGCCTCGTCCAGCCGCTCCCGGGTCAGCAGCGGGCGCGCGGCCACCTCCCGGCCCTGCTCGTGGGCCGCCCACCGCGCGGGCGTGCGCAGGGCGACGGCCAGGCCCCCGGCCTCGTACACGGCCGTCTCGACGGCCACGGCCGGGCGCTCGGCGATCGCCTGCGCCACCGCGTCCACGGAGTCGGGCACGGCGAGCGCGGCGAGCAGCGCCGCCTTGTGGTGGGGGTAGTTGGCGTGGGTGCGGACCCAGCCGTCGGCGGCCCGCCAGAACCGTGACAGCGGGGCGAAGACGACCGGCGCCCGCCCGTCGACCCGCAGGTGCCGCTCGCTCACGAAGGCCGTCGCGACCGCGCCGTCGTCCACCCGTACCGGGCCCGGCAGGCCCTCGCGCTCGATCGCGGCGAGTCCGGCGACCGCGACCGTCGCCCGGGCCAGGTCCATCACGGGGAGCCGGGCGGGCAGCAGCCCCGACGGTCCCCCGTACGTCACGCGGTCCACCAGGGCGGGATCACCGCCCAGGGCCGACCACAACAGCTCCGTACCGGTGCGCACTGTGTTGTCCATGAGCTTGTCCATGAGCGCATCATGGCACTGAGTGCCACCAGGAGACAGGGAAAAGGCCCCGGCGCGGATCCGCGCCGGGGCCTTTTCCCATCACCGGCTACTTGCGCACAGCGTCCAGGGCGTCGACGACGCCCTCGCCGTAGAAGCCGTTCCGGCCCGTGCCGCCCTCGCAGACCGCGTCCACGGTGCCGTCACCCTCGATGTCGTACGGGTTCGTGCAGGCGTGGTTGTCGGCCTGGCTGTAGAGCATCCACTTCAGCTCGGCCGGGGTCGCGTCGAGGTGACGCGACTTGATCAGCGCGAGCACGCCCGCCGCGTGCGGCGAGGCCATCGACGTACCGGCCTTGTAGTTGTAGCCGCCGTTGACCGTGGTCGACAGGATGCGGCCGTTGACCGCCGGGGCGTCCGGGGTCTGGTACTCGGTGCGGTCGCCGCCGGGCGCCGCGATGTCGATGACGCCCTTGCCGTAGTTCGAGTACGACGACTTCAGGCCCTTGGCGCCGGTCGCGGAGACCGTGACGACGCCCGGGAGCATGGTCGGGTAGTCGAAGCACTCGCGCGGGTTGATCACGCGGGTGACCGGCGTGGTGTCGTTCGGGCTGGTGACGTCGGTGATCTCGTCCGCCGCCAGGTCCATCTTGGAGTTGCCGGCCGCCGCGACGTTGACCGTGCCCTTGCGCTCCGCGTAGCGGGTCGCGCGGGTGACGGCCTCGATGAGGGCGCCCTGGTCCGCGTCGTTCTTGCAGGCGAACAGCCACGGGTCGGTGTAGTAGCTGTTGTTGGTGATGTCGACGCCGTGCTCGGCCGCCCACACGAAGCCGCAGACCACGGCCTCGGTGTAGAAGAAGCCGTCCGTGGTGGACACCTTGATGCCGGAGACCTTCACGCCCGGCGCGACGCCGGTGACGCCGACGCCGTTCTTGGCCGCGGCGATCGTGCCCGCGACGTGCGTGCCGTGGTCGCTCTCGCCGGCCATCGGACGCCACGAGCCCGGCGTGGTGTCCGGCTTGCCGGTCACGCAGTTGGCCGAGGCGGCGACGTCGAAGTTCGGCGCGAGGTCCGGGTGCGTGTCGTCGACACCGGTGTCGATGACGCCGACCGTGACCTTGCTGCTGCCGAGGGTCTTCTCGTGGGCCTTGTCCGCCTTGATGGCGGGCAGGTCCCACTGCAGGGGTTCCAGCGGGTCCTGACCGTCGGTCGCCTGCGCCGCCGCGGCCTGCGCCTCCGCGGCGGACAGCGACTGGCCGCCCTCGTCGACGGACGTGTCGGTCTGGACCGAGAGCGGCGCGGTGCGCGTCGCGCCGGCGGAGACCACCCCGCGGACCGTGCGGATCGTCTTCGCGAACTCGGGGTTCTGCGAGTGGACGACGATGACGCCGATCTGGTCGTAAGAGATGACGACAGTGCCGCCGGCCGCGGCGATGGCCCGCTTGACCGCGGCGCCCGTGTGCCGGCCGCCCTCGATGTTCACCACGTACGACAGCTTCGGGCCGTCGTACGAGGCGACGGCCGCCGGGGCGTCGTTCACCGGCGCCGCGTTGGCGCCCGTGGGAAGGAAGCCGAGCGAGGCCGTGAGCGCCAGACCTGCGGGCAGAGCGATTATGCGCCCGCGTCTGGATCTCAGATGAGCCATGGGTTCTCCACATCATCCGTATGAACTGTCCGCGCACCCGTTGCGCGTGGACAGGTGCATGACGAGTGAAGCTATCGCTGATCTTCCCGGCGCATCAATGAGTTGGGGCGGCTTGATGAAGAAAAAAGATCCGGGTGAACCGCTTCGCCGCTCCGTCCGTGCCGTTGTGCAGGGGAGGAGCATCTCCCGGACGCTCCGTCTCCCACCCCCAGTGAGGTCCCTTTGTCCATGCCCACCGCAGCGTCGCGAGGAGATTCCGTGGCTACCGATGCACCGCCGCCGCCCCCGGGCGGCACGGACACCACACCCGTCCAGCCGACGACGACAGCGTTCGTCGAGGTGCAGGAGAGCGCGGAGTTCGGCGAGCTGCGCCGCGCGCACCGCTCCTTCGCCTTCCCCCTGACGATCGGCTTCATCGCCTGGTACCTGCTGTATGTGCTGCTCTCCAACTACGCGGGCGGCTTCATGGGCACCAAGGTCTTCGGCAACATCAACGTGGCCCTCGTCCTCGGGCTCGGCCAGTTCCTGACCACCTTCCTCATCGCCTGGTTCTACTCGCGGCACGCGGCCGAGAAGCTCGACCCCAAGGCGGAGGCCATCAAGTCCCGTATGGAGGGTGACGCATGAGCAGCACCATCGAGGCCGTGCGACCGGTCGCCACGCTGGCCGCCGGCAGCGCCTCCGAGCACCGGCCGCTGATCATCACCCTCTTCGCGGCCTTCGTCGTCGCCACCCTGTTCATCACGGTATGGGCGGGCCGGCAGACCCGGAGCGCCGCCGACTTCTACGCCGGCGGCCGCCAGTTCACCGGCTTCCAGAACGGCCTGGCGATCTCCGGCGACTACATGTCCGCCGCGTCCTTCCTCGGCATCGCCGGCGCCATCGCGCTCTACGGCTACGACGGCTTCCTGTACTCCATCGGCTTCCTCGTCGCCTGGCTGGTCGCCCTGCTTCTGGTCGCCGAGCCGCTGCGCAACTCCGGCCGGTTCACCATGGGCGACGTGCTCGCGTACCGGATGCGCCAGCGCCCGGTCCGCACCGCCGCCGGCACCTCCACCATCGTGGTCTCGATCTTCTACCTGCTCGCCCAGATGGCCGGCGCGGGCGTCCTCGTCTCGCTGCTGCTCGGCATCACCAGCGACGGCGGCAAGATCGCCATCGTCGCCCTGGTCGGCGTCCTGATGATCGTGTACGTCACCATCGGCGGCATGAAGGGCACCACCTGGGTGCAGATGGTCAAGGCCGTGCTCCTCATCGCGGGCACGCTCCTGATCACCTTCCTCATCCTGCTGAAGTTCGACTTCAACCTCTCCGACCTGCTCGGCGCCGCCGCCACCAACAGCGGCAAGGGCACGGCCTTCCTGGAGCCCGGCCTCAAGTACGGGGCCACCGGCATCTCGAAGCTGGACTTCATCTCGCTCGGCATCGCCCTCGTCCTCGGCACCGCCGGCCTGCCGCACATCCTGATCCGCTTCTACACCGTGCCCACTGCCAAGGCGGCCCGTAAGTCCGTCAACTGGGCCATCGGCATCATCGGCGCCTTCTACCTGATGACGATCGTCCTCGGCTTCGGCGCGGCCGCGCTGCTCAAGAACAGCGACATCATCGCGTCCAACAAGGCCGGCAACACCGCCGCCCCGCTCGCCGCGCTCGAGGTCGGCGGCGGCGCGGGCTCCACCGGCGGCGCGATCCTGCTCGCCGTCATCTCCGCCGTCGCCTTCGCGACCATCCTCGCCGTGGTCGCCGGACTGACCCTCGCCTCGTCCTCGTCCTTCGCGCACGACATCTACGCCAACGTCATCCGGCGCGGAAAGGCCACCGAGAAGGAGGAGGTCCGGGCCGCCCGCTGGGCGACCGTTCTCATCGGCATCGTCTCCATCGCGCTCGGCGCCCTCGCCCGCGACCTCAACGTCGCCGGCCTGGTCGCCCTCGCCTTCGCCGTCGCCGCCTCCGCCAACCTGCCGACGATCCTCTACAGCCTGTTCTGGAAGCGGTTCACCACCCAGGGCGCGCTCTGGTCGATCTACGGCGGTCTGATCTCCGCGGTCGTCCTCGTGCTGTTCTCGCCGGTCGTCTCCGGCAAGCCCACGTCGATGTTCAAGGAGGCGGACTTCTACTGGTTCCCGCTGGAGAACCCCGGCATCGTCTCGATCCCGCTCGGCTTCCTGCTCGGCTGGCTCGGCTCGCTCCTGTCGAAGGAGGAGCCGGACAAGGGCAAGTACGCGGAGCTGGAGGTCAAGTCCCTGACCGGCGTCGGAGCGCACTGACCGCACCCGGCCGGACACCCTCCGGTACCTCCCGCGGCCGCGTCGTAGAGTCCTACGACGCGGCCGCGGTGGTCCTCGTTCCAAACGGGCCCTGCTCGATGTCAGGACCGTCGCGTAGGCTCGGGCTGGAGAAATCACCAACGACAGGTAGGGAGCCCGCCGTGCTCATCGACACCTACGGCCGCGTGGCCACCGACCTGCGTGTGTCCCTGACCGACCGGTGCAACCTGCGCTGCACGTACTGCATGCCCGAGGAGGGCTTGCAGTGGCTGGCCAAGCCCGACCTGCTCACCGACGACGAGATCGTCCGGCTGATCCGCATCGCCGTCACCGACCTCGGCGTCACCGAGGTTCGCTTCACCGGCGGCGAGCCCCTGCTGCGCCCCGGCCTCGTCGGCATCGTCGAGCGCTGCGCGGCCCTGGAGCCGCGCCCCAAGATGTCCCTGACCACCAACGGCATCGGCCTGAAGCGCACCGCGACCGCCCTCAAGGCCGCCGGCCTCGACCGGGTCAACGTCTCCCTGGACACCCTGCGCCCCGACGTCTTCAAGACCCTGACCCGGCGCGACCGCCACCAGGACGTGCTCGACGGCATGGCCGCCGCCCGGGACGCCGGCCTGACCCCCGTCAAGGTCAACGCGGTCCTCATGCCCGGGCTCAACGACGACGAGGCCCCGGACCTGCTGGCCTGGGCGGTGGAGAACGCGTACGAGCTCCGCTTCATCGAGCAGATGCCGCTCGACGCCCAGCACGGCTGGAAGCGCGACGGCATGATCACCGCCGGGGACATCCTGGCCTCGCTGCGCACCCGCTTCACCCTCACCCCCGAGGGTTCCGAGGAGCGCGGCTCCGCGCCCGCCGAGCGTTGGGCGGTCGACGGCGGACCGCACACCGTCGGCGTGATCGCCTCCGTCACCCGCCCGTTCTGCCGGGCCTGCGACCGGACCCGGCTCACCGCCGACGGCCAGGTGCGGACCTGCCTGTTCGCCACGGAGGAGACAGACCTGCGGGCCGCGCTCCGGTCGGACGCGGCGGACGAAGAGGTCGCCCGGATCTGGAAGCTGGCGATGTGGGGGAAGAAGGCCGGTTCCGGTCTGGACGACCCGAGCTTCCTGCAGCCCGAGCGCCCGATGTCGGCGATCGGCGGCTGAACCCGCCCCGCCCTATGGGGCGTCGCCCTCCCCGCCCGTACGGGCGTCCCACTCGGCGAGCGTCACGACGTCCTTGAGGAAACCGCGCACGCCCAGGAACTGCGACAGATGCTCGCGGTGCTCCTCGCAGGCGAGCCAGGTCTTGCGCCGCTCCGGCGTGTGCAGCTTCGGGTTGTTCCAGGCCAGCACCCACACCGCGGCGGCACGGCAGCCCTTCGCGGAACAGATCGGGGTCGTCGGGGTCTCGGAGCTCTCCGGATTGATCACCGGATCATTCTCCATACAAAGCGACGCCGAGCAGCCACGGGGGGAGCTGCCCGGCGTCGGTCCGTCGCTCCGACGGGGGATGCGGAGCGCAAAGGCAGTATGTCACGCGGACCCAGGTGCGGTGTATTGGAACTTCATGATTGATCTGAGCTTTTCTTGAGCTTCTCGGCGGGCCCGGGCTCCAGCATCGGCGGGCCCGTCGCTCCGGTCACGAAGGTCGACGGCAGCGAAGGGGGCGTCTCGCGGCCCGCGTTGGCGATGACCACGGAGATGTACGGCAGCAGCACGCCCAACGCCAGGGCCACGACCGCCACGTGGCGCTCCACGTTCCACAACACGGCGGCCGCCACGACCGACAGGGTGCGCACGCTCATCGAGATCACATACCGACGCTGCCGGCCCCGCACGTCGTCGGCCAGTCCCTGGCGCGCCCCGGTGATCCGGAAGACCTCGTCGCCGCCACGCTTCCGCATCGCGTTCCACCACCTGGGATCCATGCCGGACTCTCCCCGGTCCGGACCTCGTTCCACGGTACGCCCGCCGCCCGACGGGCGTGAGACCGGGGCACGTACGGCGCTGTCCGGCATGCGCGGTAAGCCCGACTGATCGAGACTGGGCCCACATGCGCAGAGCGCGCCGCACGAGGAGGCGACCATGGGTTGGTTGTGGGCGATCATCGTGGGATTCGTCCTCGGTCTGATCGCAAAGGCGATCCTGCCGGGGAAGCAGCAGATCCCGCTGTGGCTGACGACCGTGTTCGGGATTCTCGGCAGCATTCTCGGAAACGCCGTCGCGAGGTGGATCGGGGTCGACGCGACCCGGGGCATCGACTGGACGCGTCATCTGTTCCAGCTGATCGGCGCGGTCGCCGTGGTCGGTGTGGGCGACATGCTGTGGGTGCGGCTCAGGGGGAGCAGGCGGACGGCCTGAGGGACGAATGCGGACGGCGGCCCGGGTGCGTGCGAAAAGCGCGCACCCGGGCCGCCGTCGTACGACCCGGAGCCCGGCCGGCCGTAAGGCAGGACGTGTCAGCCCGGAGGCCGGTCCGGAAGGCCGTCGGCCACCCGGTCCGTCAGCCTCAGGCCTGGGCGAACTCGATCGCCGCGAGGTTCTTCTTGCCCCGGCGCAGCACCAGCCAGCGGCCGTGCAGCAGCTCCTCCGCCGCGACCTCGGCGTCCTCGGCCGTGACCTTCGTGTTGTTCACGTAGGCCCCGCCCTCCTTCACCGTGCGCCGCGCCGCCGACTTGCTCGCCACCAGACCCACCTCGGCGAACAGGTCCACGACCTGGCCCAGCTCGGTCACCTTCGCGTGCGGCAGCTCGGAGAGCGCGGCGGCCAGCGTCGCCTCGTCCAGCTCCGCCAGCTCGCCCTGACCGAACAGCGCCTTCGACGCCTCGATCACGGCCGCGCACTGGTCCGCGCCGTGCACCAGCGTGGTGAGCTCCTCGGCCAGCGCCCGCTGCGCCGTGCGCGCCTGCGGCCGCTCCTCGGTGAGCCGCTCCAGCTCCTCGAGCTCCTCACGGGACTTGAAGGACAGGATCCGCATGTACGTCGAGATGTCCCGGTCGTCCACGTTCAGCCAGAACTGGTAGAACGCGTACGGCGTCGTCATCTCCGGGTCCAGCCAGACGGCCCCGCCCTCGGTCTTGCCGAACTTGGTGCCGTCCGCCTTCGTCATCAGCGGCGTCGCCAGCGCGTGCGCGACCGCGTCCGGCTCCATGCGGTGGATCAGGTCGAGCCCGGCCACCAGGTTGCCCCACTGGTCGGAGCCGCCCTGCTGCAGCGTGCAGCCGTAGCGCCGGTACAGCTCCAGGAAGTCCATGCCCTGCAGCAGCTGGTAGCTGAACTCGGTGTAGCTGATGCCCTGCTCGGACTCGAGCCGCCGGGCGACCGAGTCCTTGGTCAGCATCTTGTTGACCCGGAAGTGCTTGCCGATGTCCCGCAGGAACTCGATCGCCGACATCCCGGCGGTCCAGTCCAGGTTGTTCACCATGATCGCCGCGTTCTCGCCCTCGAAGGAGAGGTACGGCTCGATCTGCTCGCGCAGCCGGTTCACCCAGTTCGCCACCGTCTCCGGGTCGTTCAGGGTGCGCTCGGCGGTGGGACGCGGGTCGCCGATCTGGCCGGTGGCCCCGCCGACCAGCGCCAGCGGCCGGTGCCCGGCCTGCTGGAGCCGGCGGACGGTGAGCACCTGGACCAGGTGGCCGACGTGGAGACTGGCCGCGGTCGGGTCGAAGCCGCAATAGAACGTCACGGGACCGTCCGCGAGAGCCTTGCGCAAAGCGTCTTCGTCGGTGGACTGGGCGAAGAGCCCGCGCCACTTCAGCTCGTCGACGATGTCCGTCACGTCGTCCGTCTCCTTGTGGTGAATGGGGGAGATAGTTGTCTCGATCAGTCTAGGCGGGTCAGACCCCCTTGCTGACCGAACTCATGTTGAAGTCCGGCACCCGCAGTGCGGGCATCGCGGCCCGGGTGAACCAGTCGCTCCACTCGCGCGGCAGCGTCTTCTCGGTCCGTCCCGCCTCCGAAGCCCGCGACAACAGGTCGACCGGCGACTCGTTGAACCGGAAGTTGTTCACCTCGCCCACCACCTCGCCGTTCTCGACGAGGTAGACGCCGTCCCGGGTCAGCCCGGTCAGCAGCAGCGTCGCCGGGTCGACCTCGCGGATGTACCAGAGGCAGGTCAGCAGCAGGCCGCGCTCGGTGGCGGCGACCATCTCCTCCAGCGACCGCTCGCCGCCGCCGTCCAGAACCAGGTTGCCGATCGCCGGGGCCTCGGGCAGCCGAGTGAGTCCCGCGCTGTGCCGGGTCGTGGTCAGGTGCTCGAGCCTGCCCTCCCGCACCCAGTCCGTCGGGGCCAGCGGCAGGCCGTTGTCGAAGACCGAGGAGTCGTCGCCGGAGGAGTGCGCGATCACGAACGGCGCGCACTCCAGGCCCGGCTCGTTCGGGTCCGAGCGCAGGGTCAGCGGGAGCGGGGAGAGCGTCTCGCCGAGCCGGGTGCCGCCGCCGGGCTTGGAGAAGACCGTACGGCCCTCCGCGGCGTCCCGGGCGGTCGACGACCACAGCTGGTAGATCAGCAGGTCGGCGACGGCGGTCGGCGGCAGCAGGGTCTCGTACCGCCCGGCGGGCAGCTCGATCCGGCGCTCCGCCCAGCCGAGGCGGCGCGCGAGCTCGGCGTCGAGAGCAGCAGGGTCGACGTCCTTGAAGTCCCGGGTGGCGCGGCCCGCCCACGCCGAGCGGGAGCGGTCCGGCGACTTGGCGTTCAGCTCCAGGGTGCCGTGGGGCTGGTCGTGGCGGAGCCGCAGGCCGGTCGAGCTGCCCAGATAGGTGGACGTCACCTCGTGGTTCGCGAAGCCGTACAGCTCGCGGCCGCCGGCCTTGGCCCGGGCGAACGCCTCGCCGAGCGCGGGCGCGAAGTCGGTGAAGACGGCGGAGGAGGTCTCGGCCGGGGCGTCGGTGAAGTCGGGGGAGGCGGGCACGCCCGCGACCAGCGGCTGGGCGTCCTCGGCCGGCCCTGCGGCCCGCGCGGCCTCCTCGGCGGCCCGCACCAGCGGCTCCAGGTCGTCCACGGTGACGGCCGACCGGGACACCACGCCGGAGGCGGTGCCCTGCGCGCCGTCGACCGTGGCGATCACGGTGAGGGTGCGGCCGCGGGTGACGCCGTTGGTGGTCAGCGCGTTGCCGGCCCAGCGCAGATTGGCGCTCGACTCCTCGTCGGCGATGACGACGCACCCGTCCGCGCGGGACAGCTCGAGCGCCCGCTCGACGATCTCGTACGGCTTGGTGATACGAGAGCTCATCGCCCGGCCTCCTGCGTGGTGTTCAGACTGTGCTTTCCCGGGGGGCGACCCCCGGACCCCCAGCAGGGGGTCCCGTGCGCGGCGGACATGCTCATCGCCCGGCCTCCTGCGTCGTGTTCAGAATGTTCACGCCCCGGAAGAGGGCGGACGGGCAGCCGTGGGAGACCGCGGCGACCTGGCCCGGCTGGGCCTTGCCGCAGTTGAACGCGCCGCCCAGGACGTACGTCTGGGGGCCGCCGACCTTCTCCATCGAGCCCCAGAAGTCCGTCGTCGTCGCCTGGTACGCGACGTCCCGCAGCTGGCCGGTCAGCCTGCCGTTCTCGATGCGGAAGAAGCGCTGCCCGGTGAACTGGAAGTTGTAGCGCTGCATGTCGATGGACCACGACCGGTCGCCGACCACGTAGATGCCGCGCTCCACGCCCCCGATCAGGTCCTCCGTCGAGAGCCCGCCCGGATCCGGCTGCAGCGACACGTTCGCCATCCGCTGCACCGGGACGTGCCCGGGGGAGTCCGCGTACGCGCAGCCGTTCGACCGGCCCAGGCCGGTCAGCTTCGCGATCCGGCGGTCCAGCTGGTAGCCGACCAGCGTGCCGTCCTTCACCAGGTCCCAGCTCTGCCCCTCGACGCCCTCGTCGTCGTACCCGACGGTCGCCAGGCCGTGCTCGGCGGTCCGGTCGCCCGTCACGTTCATGATCGGGGAGCCGTACTTCAGCTTGCCCAGCTGGTCGAAGGTGGCGAACGAGGTCCCCGCGTACGCCGCCTCGTAGCCGAGCGCCCGGTCCAGCTCGGTCGCGTGGCCGATCGACTCGTGGATCGTCAGCCACAGGTTCGACGGGTCGACGACCAGGTCGTACCGGCCCGCCTCGACGCTCGGCGCACGCATCTTCTCGGCGAGCAGCCCGGGGATCTCCTCCAGCTCCGCGTCCCAGTCCCAGCCGGTTCCGGTCAGGTACTCCCAGCCGCGTCCGACCGGCGGCGCGATCGTCCTCATCGAGTCGAACTCGCCGGTCGTCTCGTCCACGGCGACCGCGGTGAGCTGCGGGTGCAGCCGGACCCGCTGCTGGGTGGTGACCGTGCCCGCCGTGTCCGCGTAGAACTTGTTCTCCTGGACGGTCATCAGCGACGCGTCCACATGCGCCACGCCCTCCGCCCGCAGCAGCCGCGTGCTCCAGTCGGCGAGCAGCGCGCTCTTCTCCTCGCCGGCTACGTCGAACGGGTTGATCTCGTACGCCGAGATCCACGTCTTCTCCGCGTGCACCGGCTCGTCCGCCAGCTCCACACGCTCCTCGGACCCCGCCGCGGCGATCACCTTCGCGGACAGCTGCGCCATCGCCACGGCCTGCGAGGCGACGCGCGCCGCCGCGTCCATGGTCAGGTCGACGCCCGAGGCGAACCCCCACGCGCCGCCGTGCACCACCCGCACCGCATACCCGAGGTCCGTGGTGTCCGAGGAGCCCGCGGGCTTGGCGTCCCGCAGCCGCCACGAGGCGCTGCGCACCCGCTCCAGGCGGAAATCGGCATGCGTCGCGCCGAGCGCGCGCGCCCGTGCGAGCGCCGCGTCGGCGAGCGCCCGCAGCGGCAGCGCCGTGAAGGCTTCGTCGAGGGAATGAGCCCCAGATGGCACAGCTGTCTCCTGTCGTGTGAGACCGGTCGTCCCCGATCATGTCGCGCTTCGGGGCGCGATGCCACGAGCTTTCTGTAGAGACCCGACAGTGGCATGCGTACGCCACTGTCAGGGGTCGATTCCTGGGAAGAGCGACCGGACCGATAGGTTTCGAGGTACCAGACCGCTTATCGAAAGGGTGATCCGTTGAGCCGCTCGGTTCTCGTCACCGGAGGAAACCGGGGCATCGGCCTCGCCATCGCCCGCGCTTTCGCCGAGGCCGGAGACAAGGTCGCCATCACCTACCGGTCCGGGGAACCGCCGGCCGCCCTGACCGAACTCGGCTGCCTCCCCGTCAAGTGCGACATCACCGACGCCGAACAGGTGGAGCAGGCCTACAAGGAGATCGAGGAGCAGCACGGTCCGGTGGAGGTGCTGGTCGCCAACGCCGGTGTCACCAAGGACCAGCTGCTGATGCGGATGTCCGAGGAGGACTTCACGTCCGTCCTCGACACCAACCTCACCGGCGCCTTCCGCGTCGTCAAGCGCGCCAACCGGGGCATGCTGCGCGCCAAGAAGGGCCGCGTCGTCCTGATCTCCTCGGTCGTCGGACTGCTCGGCTCCGCCGGGCAGGCGAACTACGCCGCCTCGAAGGCCGGCCTGGTCGGCTTCGCCCGCTCCCTCGCCCGTGAGCTCGGCTCGCGCAACATCACCTTCAACGTCGTCGCGCCCGGTTTCGTCGACACCGACATGACCAAGGCGCTCACCGAGGACCAGCGCGCGGGCATCGTCTCCCAGGTCCCGCTGGGCCGCTACGCGCAGCCGGAGGAGATCGCCGCCACGGTGAAGTTCCTCGCCTCCGACGACGCCTCGTACATCACTGGAGCCGTCATCCCGGTTGACGGCGGATTGGGCATGGGTCACTGATCACCATGAGCGGAATTCTCGAAGGCAAGCGCATTCTGATCACCGGTGTGCTGATGGAGTCCTCCATCGCGTTCCACACCGCGAAGCTGGCCCAGGAGCAGGGCGCGGAGATCATCCTCACCGCCTGGCCCCGGCCGACGCTGACCGAGCGCATCGCCAAGAAGCTCCCCAAGCCCGAGAACGTGAAGGTCCTGGAGCTCGACGTCTCCAACGACGAGCACCTCGCGCGCCTGGAGGGCCAGGTCCGCGAGCAGCTCGGCGACCGCCTCGACGGCATCGTCCACTCCATCGGCTTCGCCCCGCAGGACGCGCTCGGCGGCAACTTCCTCAACACGCCGTTCGACTCGGTCGCCACCGCCATGCACGTCTCGGCCTTCTCGCTGAAGTCCCTGACGATGGCGCTGCTGCCGCTGATGAACGAGGGCGGCTCCGTCGTCGGCCTCACCTTCGACGCGCAGTTCGCCTGGCCGCAGTACGACTGGATGGGCCCGGCGAAGGCGGCGCTGGAGGCCACCTCCCGCTACCTCGCCCGTGACCTGGGCAAGCAGAACATCCGCTGCAACCTGATCTCGGCCGGACCCATCGGCTCCATGGCCGCCAAGTCCATCCCCGGTTTCACGGAGCTCGCGGACGTCTGGAACACCCGTTCCCCGCTCGCCTGGAACATGGCCGACCCGGAGCCCGCCGGCCGTGGTGTCGTCGCCCTGCTCTCGGACTTCTTCCCGAAGACCACGGGCGAGATCATCCACGTCGACGGTGGCGTGCACATGATGGGCGCCTGACCCCGCACGACCCAGCACGGCACGGCCGCGTACCACCTCCGAGGAGATGGTGCGCGGCCGCCGTGCGTCCCGCTCCGGGTTCCCCCGCTCAAGTCGAAAAGAAGGTCGTTCCACCGCAGAATGTGGTGGAACCGGACTTTTGGTCAGGCTGCGGGGAGGAGGTCGCCGTGCGCGCCATACGTCGCCGAACCTGGGCCCTGCTGGCGGCCTCGGTCGCCGTCGCCGCACTTGTCGTCCCCCTGGGCATATCCGGCCTTGGGTGGCCCGGGGCGTCGGCGCCGACCGCCCCCGTCCCGGACCCGCACGGTGCCGACTGCCGTACGTCGGTCCAGGGCTCCTGGGTGGTCGCGTACTGCCACAACCCGTACCCCACCAACGACCGGGTGCAGATGCACACCGAATGCGACCGCTGGTGGGACATCGACGCGGACGGGATCCCCGTCGACGTCGCCCCCGGACAGACGGTACGGCTCGACGACCGC
>NZ_DATCVQ010000334.1:0-10427 GCF_036566765.1 Streptomyces sp. | reverse complement strand
GCGTACGGGACAGGTACCGGCGCCGCGCACCGCCCCGTCGGAGCCGCGTACCGCTCCGTCGGAGCCGCGTACGGCCTCGCCCGCACCCCAGCCGAACGCGAGCGCACCGGCGCAGCCCGACCGGGCCTGAGCCCCCTCAGCCCCCCGACGTCCCCGACCCCACCAGCCGCCGCCGCACCGCCCCCGCCAGCCGCCGGGCCTTGCGGCGGAGGCGGCGGTGCAGCGGCGGGCCCACGATCTCGTACGCGGCGTCAGGGATGCCCGCCGCGCGGTCGCGGAAGTACGGCAGCGCCAGGTATCTGCGGCCGAGGGAGGCGACCGTCTCCGGCTTCCGCCGCGCGCGCAGGAACTCCAGGATCTCCGTCAGCTCCGCCCCCTTGCCCAGCGCGGCGCAGGTGAGGCGGAGCCGGTCCTCGGGCTTGAACAGGCGGGCGACGCCGGGGGTCCAGTACTGCCGCATCAGCGGCGCGGCGAGCTCCAGCTTGTGCCGCAGCGTGTCCTCGTCCTGGCGGAGCAGGACGTGGCCGAACTGCGGCAGCAGGGTGGTCGCGAAGGGCCGGACCATCAGCAGATCCCGCTTCCTGCCCGGTCGTTCGTGCGCGGCGATCAGCTCCATCAGCCGCTGTGCGGACAGGAACCGGATGTCGTAGTTCCCGGTCTTGGTGATGTGCTTCCCGTCGTCGCGGCCCACCAGGTAGTAGCAGGTGTGGTCGGCGACGACGGAGACCCCGTTGCCCCGCAGGTACGCCTCCATCGTGAACAGCGCGTCCTCACCGGTCCGCATGGAGGTATCGAAGCGGATGCCGTGCCGGATGAGCAGCTCGCGGCGGAAGAGTTTCTGCGCGCTGAGCGTGAACTTCACGTTGGACGTGTGGATGTCGGCGCGTTCGACGGTGGCGCCCCACATCGACTTGGGCGCACCGCGGTCGACGCCCACGACCTTGCCGAGGATCACGTCCGTGCGGGCCCGGTCGCCCATCGCGACCATGCGCTCCAACGCCTCCTCGCCGAAGTGGTCGTCGGCGTCGAGGAAGAAGACGTAGCGGCCCTCGGCCAGTTCGAGGCCGGTGTTGCGGGGGCCGCCGGGGCCACCGGAGTTGGCCTGGTGGACCACGCGGGTGCGGACCTTGCTGCGGGTCGCGAACTCGTCGAGGTACTCCCCCGTGCCGTCCGTGGAGCCGTCGTCGACGGCGACGATCTCGACGCGGTCCGCGCCGATCGTCTGGTTCTCCACGGATTCGAGGCACTTCACTAGATACGGCATCGCCTCGTACGCCCCGATGATCACAGTGACGTCGGGGGTGGGGATTTCGGTCATCGGCACCTACTGCTGCGGCGGAGCTACGAGAGGCGGCGGGGCGCCAGGGAGAGCGCGCAGTCTGGCACGCGGGCCGCCGTGCGCACAAAAGCCCGCGAACACTGTCGGACAGTGTTCGCGGGCCTTCTCACGTGCGCGAACGCGCGGGAACGCGTCGGGGATCGTGCCTCAGCGGGCGGCCGGGGTTCGCTCCTCCGGCTCCAGGGAGTCCTCGGCCTCCCGGTCGATCTCCGGCGCGGTCGGCTGCTCCGCGAGCCGCTGCGCAAGGCCGGCGTTGCGCGCCTCGGCCTTGGCCGCGAGCGTCCGCAGCGCCGCGTTGAAGCGGTCGATGGAAGCGGGCTCGTCCGGGCCGAGCAGGTAACGGCGCAGGTCCTGGCGGGCGTCGGCGAGGGTGTCGGCGGCCGGGTCGGCGACCGCGTCGAGCAACTGGCCGAGCTCGGCGGCCGAGTTGGTCAGCACGATGGCGGCGCGGACGGCGGTGTTCTGGCGCTTGAACTCCTCCGCGCCCAGTTCCGCCGAGTCCGTGACCGCGTACGGCTTGCCGCTCGCGATGAAGTCGGAGACCACACTGGAAATGTCCGAAACCATTCCATCGGCCTCGTTGAAGCAGTCGTACAGCTGCGGCCGGGAACCGGTGACGACCTTGTGCTCCCACCAGCCGAAGGAGCGCCAGTACGCGTCGTTCCACTCGGCCCGCAGCCGTCGGGTCTCGGCCAGCCGCTCCGGGTCGGCGAGCGCGACCCGCGACTCCTCCGACTCGTCGCCGCCCTTGCGGAACGGGCTCTCCAGGACTGCGAGGCGCGCCTCGATGCGGGTCAGCTCGGCGCGGGCGGTCTCCTGGCCGGCGCGGGCGGCGGTCGCCTCCCCGGTCCAGCGGGGCTCGGCGGCGCGGGCCGCGGCGGCCTCGGCGATCATCTTCTGGATGCGCTCGTCGACGGCCTTGGCCTTCTTGTTCACCAGGCCGGTGAAGGGGTGCGGCTTGTAGATGACCCGCACCGGGTTCTCGGCGGTGAGCAGCGCGCGGACGATGTTCTCGCCGGCCAGCAGCAGGGAGGTGTTGCCGGGGTTGGCGTCCCAGCCCTCCCAGGTGGGGGCGTAGAGGATCGTGGGGATCGGGTTCTTCGGAGCCCCGGTCCAGCTCTTGATCGGCGCGAGCTGCGGGCGGCCGACCTCGGCGATGTCCTCGTCGCGGACGCCGACGTCGGCGAGCGCGTACCGGTCGCGGCCTGCCCGGCCGGCCGTCCAGACCTCGTCGTACACCTTGGAGAAGGGGTTGACGCTGGCGAGCTTGTCGCTGTCGCCGTGGCCGATGAAGACGTGCTTCATGGTCGGCACGCGCAGCATGTGGATGTTCTTGCCGGTGTTGGCGGCGTAGAGGGTGACCCGGGCCGAGGAGAGGTCGAGGTTCATCATGTGCGTGCCGCCGGGCACGCAGATGATCGGCACGTCGGTGGCGGCGAGCTTGGGGACGAGGGTCCGCTCGCGCATGACGATCAGCGGGCGGCCGTCGACCTGCTCCATCGTGTCCAGCCACATGTTGACCTGGTACGCGGAGGCGTCGGAGCCGGAGAAGTACAGGACGACGGTCGGCTGGTACTCGCGCAGCCAGTTGCTGACGGCCTTCATCACGGCGGGCGCGGACGGCACGAGGCGGCGGCGGCGCAGGTACGGGACGAGGAGCAGGACGTACAGCAGGCCGAGGCCGAGCGTGATGCCGATGCCGATGAAGCCGACGAGGGTGCGGCCGGTGGCGGCGGCCCACAGCAGGCCCGCGACCGCCGGGATGTCCAGGTGGAGCATCTTCTCGCCGGAGCGGTTCAGCAGGGCCTTCGGCGGCGCGTCGGCGATCCGCAGGGCGTGCAGGTCGACGTTCCGGGTGACGACCGGCATGGTGCGGCGCAGCCGGATCAGGGTCGTGAGCGCGCCCTGCGGGGCCTGGAGGGCGTAGAAGAGGAGGAAGCAGGCGACCGCGGCGTAGAAGATCGGCTGCTCGGCGAGGTTCTCGCGGGCGAGCAGCAGGATCAGCAGGAGCTGGCGCACCAGGAAACGGATCGGCAGGCCCGCTCTGACCTTGGCCAGCCGGTCGACCAGGTAACTGCCCTTGTGGTGCAGGTAGCGGTCGGCGGCGTAGGTCACGGCGCTCGCGCCGGCGAACAGCCAGATGTTGGGCATCAGGGCACCGGCGAGAACGCACGGATACCCCAGCGCCATGAGCAGAGCGGCGGCCAGCTCTGACCTGCTGCCCACGCGCGCCAGGCGAATGGCGGTCGAAATCACGAAGAACCTGCTCCAGAGGGGGGGTGCAGCTTATTCACATCAAACATGGGGGGAAATCCGATGAAACGGACCTTCACGAACTCGGGCCTCTGCAGTGGCGCATTGGCTACTGGAGAGGCCCGATAAAACACATCTGGCGAGTATTACACATCTTCCTGGCGGTCCAGGACGGCGGCCAGCGCCTGCTCGAACCCGGACGCTTCGGACGCCTCGCGGGTCGGGTCCTGCTGCCGGACGTCGATCACGTGACCGGTCAGATCGGAGAGCAGGACGTCGAGCGAGGTGCGGGCGACGGCCTCGGAGGAGAGCAGCGTACCGGCCGGCTCCTGGCCGAAGGCCTTGGTGCGCATCGGGGTCGCGGTCCGCTCCGGGTTGACGCAATTGACCCGGATTCCGTCGCCGGCCCATTCGTCGGAGAGGGCCTGTGTGAGGTTCACCATGGCCGCCTTGGTCGACGAGTAAAGGCTGTACTCGGCGCGGCCGCGGGTGTAGCTGGAAGAGGTGTAGAGCAGCAGCTGGCCCTTGGTCTCCGCCAGGTACTTGTACGAGGCACGGGCAATCTGGACCGGTGCCAGGTAATTGACCTGCAGCGCTTCCTGAATGGTCGCGTTGTCGGTTTCCGCGAGCTTTCCGATGCGGAGCACGCCGGCGGTGTTGATCACGTAGTCGATGCGGCCGGTCTCCGAGTACGCCGTGGTCAGCGCCTGGTCGATGTGCTCGGGGTTCTCGACGTGGGTGCCGGTGGTGGAGCGGCCCAGGGCGTAGACCTTGGCGCCGTACTGCTCGGCGAGCGCGGCGATGTCGGCGCCGATGCCGTACGAGCCGCCGAAGACCACGAGGGTGCGGCCTTCGAGGAGCTCGCGGTAGCGGGCCTCGTCTGCGGGGCGGGGGGCGGAGGCGGAGGCCAGCTGGAAGAGCTTGTCGGCGATGAAGACGTCGACGGGCTGGGTGACCTTCATGTTGTACTCGTCGCCCGCGACGACGTGGATCGGCACGTCGGGCAGGTACTTGAGCACGACGCTGCAGTCGTCGGTGGCCTGGAAGTTGGGGTCGCCGGCGGCGACCTCGTAGGCGCGGCGGATCGTGGAGAGCTTGAACGCCTGCGGGGTCTGGCCGCGGCGGAGCCGGGAGCGGTCGGGGACGTCGGTGATGAACTCGCCGTCCTCGCCGTGCGTGCGGGTCACGATGATCGTGTCCGCGGACGGGATGGCCACGTCGACGGCCTGGTAGCGGTCGAGGGCGTCGACGCAGTCCTTGATCACACGCTGTGACAGAAGCGGACGGACCGCGTCATGGAACAGGACGTTGAGCTCCTCGCCGTCCGCCAGGCCCTCCCCCAGGGCGGCGATGGCGCGCTCGGTCGTCTCGTTGCGGGTGGCGCCGCCCTCGATGATCCGGGTGATCTTGGTCAGGCCCGCCTTGGCGACGATCTTCTCGACGTCGGGGACGAAACCCGGGGCCATCAGCACGATCACGTCGTCGACGCACTCGGCCTGTTCGAAGATCGTCAGCGTGTGCTCGATGACAGCCTTGCCGGCGATCTTCAGCAACTGCTTCGGGATCGCGAGGCCGACGCGCTGGCCGGTTCCGCCGGCCAGGACGACTGCCGTGGTGCGGGGCTTGGCTTCATGCGGCACAGACACAGAACGACCTACCTTGCGACGACTGGGGGACCGTGTGATGGTCGCACTCTCCGTGACCGTCTCGCAAGGCGGACGCCGACGGCCCCACATCGTCAGGACACGCTGTGTTCACCGCGTGGGCAGGGGCGTTGAGCCCGTGGCCGCCGCGTCCCGTCGTGACCGATCACACAGCACGAGGGGCCGGCCGCCGAAGCGACCGGCCCTTGGAGCTGCGGTTTAGAACGGGTCGAACTCGTCGAACTCACGCTGCGCGTCGTCCCGCTCCGCCTCGCGGTCCCGGCGGCGCTGAGCGGCCGGACGCGGGGCCTCGAGGCGGTGGTCCTCGCCGCGGCGGCCGAGCATCTCGGCGCCGGCCATCATCGTCGGCTCCCAGTCGAAGACGACCGCGTTCTCCTCGGAGCCGATCGCGACGCCGTCGCCGGCGCGGGCGCCGGCCTTCATCAGCTGGTCCTCGACGCCGAGGCGGTTGAGGCGGTCGGCGAGGTAGCCGACGGCCTCGTCGTTGTTGAAGTCGGTCTGGCGGACCCAGCGTTCCGGCTTCTCGCCGCGCACGCGGTAGACGTCCTCGGCCTCGTCGTAGGTGACGGTGAAGCCGGCGTCGTCGACCGCCTTCGGGCGGATGACGATCCGGGTCGCCTCCTCCTTGGGCTTGGCCGCACGCGCCTTGGCGACGATCTCGGCCAGCGCGTAGGAGAGCTCCTTGAGGCCGGTACGGGCGACCGCCGACACCTCGAAGACCTGGTAACCGCGACCCTCAAGGTCCGTGCGGATCATCTCCGCGAGGTCCTTGCCGTCCGGGATGTCGATCTTGTTGAGGACGACGATGCGCGGGCGGTCCTCGAGACCGCCGTACTGCTTGAGCTCCTCCTCGATGACGTCGAGGTCGGAGACCGGGTCGCGGTCGGACTCCAGCGTGGCCGTGTCCAGGACGTGCACGAGCACGGAGCAGCGCTCGACGTGCCGCAGGAACTCCAGGCCCAGGCCACGGCCCTGGCTCGCGCCGGGGATCAGGCCGGGGACGTCGGCGATGGTGTAGACGGTCTGACCGGCCGTGACCACGCCCAGGTTCGGGACGAGCGTCGTGAACGGGTAGTCCGCGATCTTCGGCTTGGCGGCCGACAGGACGGAGATCAGCGAGGACTTGCCGGCGCTCGGGTAGCCGACCAGCGCCACGTCGGCGACGGTCTTCAGCTCCAGGACGATGTCCCGCGCCTCGCCGGGCTCGCCGAGCAGCGCGAAGCCGGGGGCCTTGCGGCGGGCGGAGGAGAGCGCGGCGTTGCCGAGGCCGCCGCGGCCGCCCTGGCCCGCGACGAAGGTGGTGCCCTGTCCCACCAGGTCGGCGAGGACATTGCCCTGCTTGTCGAGGACGACGGTGCCGTCGGGCACGGTCAGGACGAGGTCCTGGCCGTCCTTGCCGGAGCGGTTGTCGCCGGCGCCGGGCTGACCGTTGGTCGCCTTGCGGTGCGGCGAGTGGTGGTAGTCGAGCAGCGTGGTGACCGCCTGGTCGACGACCAGGGTCACATCGCCGCCACGGCCGCCGTTGCCGCCGTCCGGTCCGCCGAGCGGCTTGAACTTCTCCCGGTGAACGGAGGCGCAGCCGTGGCCCCCGTTACCCGCGGCGACGTGCAGCTCGACGCGGTCCACGAAGGTGGTCATGGTTGTTCCTCCAGATACATACGGGAATGTCTACTGCTTAACACGCGAAAGGCGGACCCGCTTCCCGCACGGAGGAAATCCGTGTGGGAAGCGAGGTCCGCCTCCGCAGTGATCCGATCAGGCGACCGGAACGATGTTCACGACCTTGCGACCGCGGAAGGTGCCGAACTGCACCGAGCCGGGCTGCAGGGCGAACAGCGTGTCGTCGCCACCGCGACCGACGCCCGTGCCCGGGTGGAAGTGGGTGCCGCGCTGGCGGACGAGGATCTCACCGGCGAGAACGACCTGACCGCCGAAGCGCTTCACGCCGAGCCGCTGGGCATTGGAGTCGCGACCGTTCCGGGTGGACGATGCGCCCTTCTTGTGTGCCATTGCTCAGTCCCTCTTTACTTCGCGGCCGTCGGGATGGACGTGACCTTGATCGCCGTGTACTGCTGACGGTGACCCTGGCGACGGCGGTAGCCGGTCTTGTTCTTGTAGCGCAGGATGTCGATCTTGGCGCCCTTGTGGTGGTCCACGACCTCGGCCTCGACCTTGATGCCGGCCAGGACCCACGGGTCGCTGGTGACGGCCTCGCCGTCGACCACGAGCAGGGTCGAGAGCTCGACCGTGTCGCCGACCTTGGCAGTGGAAATCTTGTCAACCTCAACGATGTCGCCGACAGCAACCTTGTGCTGGCGACCACCGCTGCGCACGATGGCGTACACGCGGATCTCTCTCTCGCTCGATGGGACCCCTGAAGCCAGCCGACCCAGCAGAATGCACAGGCGGCCTCCCCCATGCCGCACAGCGGCCCGGGAGGTGAGTTGCTCAGTGGTTGGCGCGCACATAGACACGCCGACGGTCAAGGTTACGAGGCGCGGTCCTGCGGGTCAAACCGGGCCATGGCATCAGCCCGCTCGCATGTGCGATGTAGATTCCGTGAAGCCCGCCTGACCATCCGGTCGAGCCGGCCCGACCATGAGGTGAAGGTGCAGTGACGGACGACGACCGGCAGGCGCGGGGGCCTCTGGGCCCGGTACTGGTGATCATCCCGACGTACGACGAGGCCGACAACGTCGCGGTGATCGTGGACCGGGTGCGTTCCGCGGTCCCGGAGGCGCACATCCTGGTCGCCGACGACAACAGCCCCGACGGCACGGGCAAGATCGCCGACGAGATCGCCGCCTCGGACGACCACGTCCATGTGCTGCACCGCCGGGGCAAGGAAGGGCTCGGCGCCGCCTATCTCGCCGGGTTCCGCTGGGGCATCGAGCGCGGCTACGACGTGCTGGTCGAGATGGACGCCGACGGGTCCCACCAGCCGGAGGAGCTGCACCGGCTCCTCGACGCACTGCCCGGCGCCGACCTCGTACTGGGCTCCCGCTGGGTCCCGGGCGGCAAGGTGGTCAACTGGCCGAAGTCGCGGGAGTTCCTGTCCCGCGGTGGCAGCCTGTACTCCCGCGTCCTGCTGGGCGTCCCGATCAAGGACGTCACCGGCGGCTACCGGGCGTTCCGCCGACAGACCCTCGAAGGCCTGGGCATGGACGAGGTCGCCTCGCAGGGCTACTGCTTCCAGGTCGACCTCGCCTGGCGCACGGTGAAGTCCGGCTTCACGGTGCGGGAGGTCCCGATCACCTTCGTCGAGCGGGAGCGGGGCGACAGCAAGATGAGCCGCGCCATCGTGATCGAGGCGCTGTGGCGCGTCACCGCATGGGGCATCGGAAGCCGCGCCCGCCGGCTCCTCCCCGGGCGCCGCTGAGCCTTCGTACGCCTTCCCAGCACAGCTGAGCCTTCGTACACCTCCACAGAGCAGCAGAGAGACCTCCCATGTCCGAGACACGGACGCACCCCGCGCCGGCGCCCCCCGTGGACGCGCCACGCTCCCGCCGCGGCCGGCCGGCCGGTTCGTACCCCGCCCGCGTACGCGCCGCCGCCGGCCGGGCCTGGCCCGCGCTCGCCGCGTACGCCCTGGTCCGGCTCGTCGGCGTGGTCGCCGTGGCGCTGCGCGCCGGGGAGGACGGACCGAGTCTCGGCACGCTCCTCGCCTCCCGGTTCGACACCGCCTGGTACCTGCACATCGCCCAGAACGGCTACACGGAACTCAGGCCCGACTCCTGCGTCGTCCAGGGCGAGCTGTGCAATTACGCGTTCTTCCCGCTGTATCCCGGGCTGGTCCGGGGCGCCTCCTCGCTCCTCCCGCTGCCGGTCGGCCAGGTGGCCTGGGGGATATCCGTCACGGCGGCGCTGCTGGCCGCCTGGGGCGTCTACGCCGTCGCCCGTCATGTGGCCGGCCACCGGGCCGGTGTGATCGCCGCGGTCCTGTGGGGCATCGTCCCGCACGCCGTGGTCGAGTCCATGGCGTACACGGAGCCGGTGTTCACCGCGCTGGCCGCCTGGTCCCTCTACGCGACGCTCACCCGCCGCTGGGTCGCCGCCGGAGTACTGGCCTGCCTCGCGGGACTGACCCGGCCGTCCGGATCCGCCGTCGTCGCCGCCGTCGTGCTCGCCGCTCTGTGGACCCTGTTCTCGTCCCGCTTCGGGAAGCGGGACCGGTCGGTCCGGCCCGGCCCGCTGCTGGCCGCCGTCGCCGTCGCTCCGCTCGGCTGGTTCGCCTGGTTCGCATGGGTCGGCCACCGCGCGGGCGACTGGCGGGGTTATTTCGACGTACAGGAGAAATGGGGCAGCACCTTCGACGGCGGCAGCTTCACGCTCCACCGCATCGCCGACGTGTTCCTGAAGACGCCGCTCAATCTGAACACGGCCGTAGGCGCCGCCACCGTGATAGCGGCCCTGGTGCTGTTCGTCGTCTGCGTGCAGCAGCGGCAGCCGCTCGTTCTGCTCGTCTACGCCGGTGTGCTCCTGCTCATCGCGGTGGGGGGCGCCGGCTACTTCCACTCCAAGGCGAGGTTCCTGCTGCCCGCGTTCCCGCTGCTCATCCCGATGGCACGGGCCCTCGCGGCGGCCCGCCCCGCGACCATGTACCTGCTGCTCGCGGCGGCGACCCTGGTGTCCTCTGTGTACGGTGTCCATCTCATGCTCGTCTGGAAGTTCTCGCCCTGATTTCACCGGTCGGACATGGGCCCACAACCCTTGCCGGGCGGGTTCGAACACCCGCCAGGGGGTTCCGAACAGGTGAGATAATCCGTACGGTCCATGTCCTGTACCCGGACCGTGGAGCTGCACAGTGCCGACACCCCAGATACCCGATGAACGGCTGGCGAACATCGCGCAGTGGGCCATATCCCGTATGGCGCACTCCGAGCGGGCGCTGGTGGCCGAGCGTGTGCTCGGGGCGGCCGGGCAGCGGGTGCGGGATCCGCGGGTCAGGGCGGACATTCTGATGGACGGGGCCGAGGCTCGGCTCGCCAAGGGGCATGTGCCGCGGCATCTGACGAAGGCGTACGTCGCGCGGCTCGAGCGCGCCGACGAGGAGCACGCGGCGGGGCGCTGGGCGGCCGCCGGCAGCGAGACCACGCGGGCGCTGCTCCTCGCGTACCACCGCGTGCTGCACGTCGACGGGCTCAGCTCGCCGCTCGCCGAGCACCCCGCCC
>NZ_DATCVQ010000333.1:0-28492 GCF_036566765.1 Streptomyces sp. | reverse complement strand
GGCGTCGAGCACCTCGGCCGCCAGCTCGGAGACATCAGTCCGCCAGGCCTCCGGGACCAACTCCCACAACACCGGGCCGGTAAGGGACAGCGGTCCTGGTGTCACTCGGCCGGTTCTCGCGGCCTCGTCCAGATTGCCGGGTCTGAGCGTCAACTGATCCATCCTCCCCAGCCCGGCTGCGGGCTTGCGCGAGGTGTCCTGCCCGATGGGGCGGTTCACTGGTCCGTGGATGAGCGGATCTGCTGCCTGGCCCGGCGCCGTGCGTCCCGCAGCCGCTCGCGGCTGTCGTGGTGGCTGGTCTCGTCGGGGGTCCGGGGCGCCGGGCTGCCGTGACGGGTGTTGCCCGACTCCGCATGGGTGGGGGCGGTCAGATCGAGAGCGGCAGCGAGCGCCCGCAGGTTCGGGTGCTGGAACAGAAGGAGCGGGTCCAGCCGCCGACCGAGGACCGTGCTCAACCCTGCCCCGAATTGCAGCAGTGTGATCGAGGTGAAGCCGGCGTCGAAGAAGTTGGCAGTGGGGGAGACCGGGCGGCCCAGTACTGCCGCTGCCGTGTCCTGGAGTCGGTCATCGAGTGACACCGGGGCCCCGACGGAAGGAGCAGCCTCCGCTCCCGTGCCTGGGGCAGCGGGCTTGAGATTCGCGGACAGTTCCAGTCGGTCGACGATCGAGATCGTGGCAGGAAGCGCCGGCGCAGCGAGCACTTCGGCGAGATGCGCGCGTACGAAGGCCTCTTCTGGACGTGCCTCCGCAGCCCGGGGCTGTACCCACAGCCGTAGCGCCTGGTGGTCTTCGTCGCCGACAAGTTCGGCCACCGCCTCCGCGACCCCGGGACAGCCGCGTGCCGCAGCCTCGACCTCGTCGAGCAGGACGCGGTGGGAATTGACCAGAACCTGCCGATCGAGGCGACCGACCAGGTGGAGCAGCCCGGTCGAGTCACGCTGCGCGAGGTCGCCGGTGCGCACCAGACGGAAGGGGGCGGTGACGAACCGCTCGGGCGCATCGGCGAGGTATCCGGACGCGATCCACGGCTCGCCGACGCGGAGTTCACCGCGTTCTCCGTCGGTGCACCGGCGCCCGTCCTCGGTGATGAGCTCGACCCGTCTGCCGGGCAGCGGGCGACCGATGGGTACGTGGGAGGTGTCGGGGAGCGGGTCGTCCGGGTCGAGGCGGTGGGCGACCACCAGTTGCGGGAGCTCGACGCATCCGTAGCCGTTGACGATCACGGCTTTCGGGGCCCGCGACCTGATCAGCGCCGCCGTCGCCGTGGTGAGCGGGGCGCCGCCACAGATGACGAGACGCAGGTGGGGGAGGAGCTGGGTGTTCCGGTCCCCGCCGAGGACGAGCGCCAGCAGCGTCGGGGTCGCGCTGAGGACGCTGATCCGGTGGGCGTGCAGCCAGTGCGCCAGGCCGGTGAGGTCGGCCTGCTCACTCGGCGTCGGCAGGCACAGGCATGCTCCCGTCCGTACCGCGAGGCCGATGTCGCGCAGGGCAGGGTCGTGGGCGGGGCCGCTGAGCAGGGCGATGCGGTCGTCGGCGCTCACTCCGAGCCAGGTCACGAGGTCGGCGACTGCGGCGTCGGTCACGGGTGTCGGTATCAACACCGGGAGGGGATCCGCGGTCGTGCCGGAGGTGAAGAGCACATGAGCTGCCGACGGGAGGCCGTGCGCCTGCCGGGGTGGGGTCGGGAGCGCTTGCAGGGGGCCGTCGTCCAAGGGGAAGGCATAGGAGGCGTGGCTGCCGAGAGCCGCTGCGTCCCGGCGTGCCGGTGGCCATGCGGCATCGATCAGCACGGGGGTGACCTTGGCGCGCATGCAGGCGAGCAGCCGCTCGACGAAGAGCCGATCCCGTCGGGCGGGCAGGGCGACCAGGGCTCCGGGTTCGGTCGTTTCCAGCAGTTGCGCCGCGCGGGCGGTGACGGCGCGGTCGAGCGTGTGCCGGTCGACGACTCCGTCGCCGGTGTCGAGGGCGGGCGCGGAGGGCTGCTCGGCTGCCGTACGGGCGAGGAGTTCGACCGTCGACGGCGCATCATCGAGGGCGAATGGTGCGGTGCCGGGTCCGCCGGTTCGCGTGGACGGCAGGAGTTCGACGAGGCGGCGCTGCGGGTCCGTCGCGGCGGCTGAGCAGACCTGTGCCACCTGCTCGGCGAATTCGGTGAGGTCGGCGACCTCGTGGGGTGCTGATCCCTGCGGGGCGACAAGGTGCAGGCGGTAACCGGCAGCGGTGCGTTTGACGTACAGGCTGAGGTCGAACAGCGCCCACCCGGGTGCGAGGTCGTGTTCCGTGCTCGACTGCCCGCCGAAGCGTGCTGGTGGAGCTGCCCCGGTGAGGTCGTTGAACCACAGACGGACGAGGGGACTGCGGGACGTGCGGGGGAGCTGCAGGCGGTCAAGGATCTCGTCGTAGGTGGGCGTTGCGTGATCGACGGCGTCGAGGAGCGTGAGCCGTGTTGCCGTGCACGCGTCGAGGACGCTGCGCCCGTCGGCGGCGGGATGGCCAGGGTCCAGCAGCAGTGTGTCGAGGAGGAAGGCGACGGTCTGCTCGTCTGCGGGCTCCGCGACCCGTACGCTCGGCACGCCGACCACACCCGGGTCGCCGCCGGAGCGTGCAGCGAGAACCGATGCGGCGATGGTCAGGAAGAAGACGGCCGGCGTGACTCCGGCGCTGCGCAGCAACGAGTCCACGGCACGGCCGGCCCGGGGCGGGAGGTCGACGGTGAGGGTGGCGGCCCGGTGCTCGTCCGGCCCGGCCGGGAGAGGGGCGGGCGCGGGCAGCGCGGTGCGGGCAGCCAGCTGCTGACACCACCAGTCGAGGTCCGCTTTCCACCGCGCGGAGTCGACGAGGCCGCCTTGGCGGCGGAGGTGGGGGAGGAGGCGGGGGGCCGGGCGCGGCCACTGCGGTGCGGATCCGGCCTGGCGGGCCGCGTAGGCGGTGGCCAGGTCGTTGAGCACGATGTCCGACGAGCGCAGGTCGCTGATGAGGTGGTGCATCACCAAGGCGATCCAGGTGCGCTGGGTGCCGGGCGACCAGACGAGGCCGCACCGCCACAGTGGTCCGGCATCGAGGGGGATCGGCCGGTCGGCGAGCCGCCGCAGTGCGGCGTCGACCTGGTCGGCCACGTCGTCGTGTGACGTGCCGTGCACGACGTCGATCACGAGCGGTACGGAGACTGCCTCGTCGATGACGATCTCGGCACGGGCAGGTGAGGGTTCGACGACGTGGCAGCGCAGGGCTTCATGCCGGTCGGCCACGTCCGCAAGGGCGGCGCGCAGCGGTGCGGGTTGCACCTGGGCGTCGAGCGCGAGCACCCGTACGACGTTGTAGGCGGGGGAGTCCGGGTGGAGCTGGTGCCACGTCCAGATCCTGCGCATGGCAGGTGAGATGGGCTCCGACTTTGGTCGATGGCCGGCCGTGGTCTCCGGGACGGAAGGACGTGGGGCGGCCGTGGCGGCCGGGGCGGGTTCGTGCCTGGCCTGCTCGACAAGCGCGACGAGGTCGGTGAGTGAAGGATTGTCCCTGATGAGGGCGGCGAGGCTGAGTGTGGCATCGAGCTCGGTGCCGATACGGGCGATGAGTCTGGCTGCCAGCACCGAGTGTCCGCCCGCTTCGAGGAGTCCGGCATCGGGTCCGGTGTCGCCGAGCAGGTCGGTCCAGATGGCGTGCAGTCGACGGGCGAGACTGCTGTCGGGGCCGGTCATCGGTGACCTCCGGGGGCGGTGGTCGGATCCGCCTGGATCACGAGCTGTGCCAGCGCCGTCCGGTCGACCTTGCCGTTCTGGGTGAGGGGGAGTGCGTCCAGGCAGCCGAGATGGCTCGGGATCATGTAAGGCGGAAGACGGGATGCGAGCAGCTCGCGCATCTCGGTACTGGACGTCCCGGCTCCGCGGCAGGTGTAGAAGCCGGCGAGCGTCCGGTTCCCGTCACGGTCGCAGGTGACGACGACGGCCGACCGAACATCCTGCGCACTGGCCATCACGGCCTCGATCTCCTCGAGTTCGACGCGGTATCCGCGAACCTTCACCTGGTGGTCGATCCGGCCCAGCAACTGCATCTGGCCGTCCGCCCGCCAGCGGCCGCGGTCGCCACTGGCGTACATGCGCTGACCGGGCCGGAACGGATCGGGGACGAAGCTCCGTGCGGTCTGTGCGGGGTCTCCGTGATATCCGAGAGCGAGTGATTCACCGGCCGTGTAGATCTGGCCGACCTCGTCGAGCGCGGTGGGTTGTCGCTGCTCGTCGAGGATGTAGTAGCGCGAGCCCTTCAGCGGGCGTCCGTAGGGAATGCTCGGCCATTGCGGATCCACGGTGTCGATCTCGTAGAAGCACGACCAGATGGCGGTCTCGGTCGCTCCGCCCAGGTTGACGATCCGGACCTTGGGGAAGACCTCACGGGTTTCGTCCGGCATGGACACAGGGATCCAGTCTCCGGCGAGCAACATCAGGCGCAGCGACTTCTGTTGCTGACGGGGCGCGTCACTGTCGGTGAGGAACGGGAGGAGCCAGGCGAACATCGAGGGCGCCGAGTTCCACAGGGTGATCTCTTCGTCGAGCAGCACCTGCGCGAGCACTCGGGGTTCGGCGAGTTCGGTGTCGCCGGCGATGCGCAGGGCGCCTCCGGCGGACAGCACCCCGAAGACGTCGAAGATGGAGAGGTCGAAGCAGAACGACGTCACCTGCAGGAGTTTGTCGTCGGCCTGGACGGCGAACTGGTCGGCGGATGCCGAGAGCGTGTTGATCAGTGCGCTGTTGCTGACCGCGACGCCCTTGGGGCGGCCGGTGGAGCCCGAGGTGTAGATCACGTAGGCGACGTCGCCCGGAGCGGCCGAAACGGGCGGCGGGGAATCGGGCTGCCGGGCGAGGTGCCATCTGGTGTGAATGCGCTGGGCGGCCTGGTCTGTTGTGTCCGGCGGAAGGTCTGTTCGACGCAGTACGCCTGTCTGCCTGCCCGGCGTCGGAGGCTCGACTGCCCAGGCGTGGTCGGGTCCGTGTGGGACGGTACCGGGCAGGAGTACGGCGCCGCCGGGCCGGACGACCTTCGCGAGGGCGTGCAGCAGCGCGGGGGAGGGCGCCGCGGGCACGACGGCCACGTCGACGGTCGTCGACAGGAGCTCGTCGAGGCGTTCCGGGTGTCCGACGACAAGGTCGGCGAACACGCCGTGCTCCTGGGCCCACGCGGCCGCTGTGCGTACCGCGTCCGGGTCCGCGTCGACGGCGGTGAACAGGTCCACGTGAGGGGCGACCAGCTTCAGCAGGTCGCCCTGCCCCAGGTCGATCTGCAGTACGGTGCCCGGCTGTTCGGCCAAGACGTGATCGGCGATCGCTTTGAAGTCGCTCTCGGCGGCGGCTTGTTCCGCGGGCGGCGATGCGTGGCGTGGCTGCGGAGGACATTCCGTGTGGACGTCGAGGAGCACGACGTCGGTGAGATCGGGGCAGACGGCCGTGAGTTGCTCGAACAGGGCCAGGTCCTCGGCGAATCCGAGAAGGCAGCGGACCCGTGTCGAGCGCAGAACGTACGCAGTCCGTTCGAGCGGCCACTGGTCACTGATGGGCACGAACGCGGCACCCGCCAGAGCTGTGCCGAGTATCGCGACGACGGATTCTGGACGGCGTCGTCCGATGAAGGCCACCTGGTGTCCGGGTTCGATGCGGTGCTCGTGGAGCAGCCCGGCGACCTGTGCCGAGAGTTTCAGCAGCTCCTGGTACGTGTAGACGACGCGGTCCTTCTCCACGACGGCCGGTGCGTCCGGTGTCTGTTGCGCTGTCCGCGCGACGAGGCCCACTGCGGTGACGTCTTCGGAGACGGCCCGATCCGTGGCCGGGTTCAGCCCGGATGTCGTGACCGACTGCGAGGGACGGACGGCTGTGATGTGTGCCATTCCTGCCGCCACCGCGGCGCCGAACGCCGTCTCGTCCTCGTGCAGTGCGAGGTGGGAGCCCTTGACGCGGCTCTGCAGCGGATGCGCGCAGACGTCGTCCCAGGCCCGGAGCGACGGCTCGGGTACCAGCCAGTCGGAGTCGAAGCCGACGACGCAGGTCGGCACGGAGAGCGGGGGGCGTGGCCGGTGGCGGTAGCTCTGCACCACTGCGAAGTCGGCGTGCAGCGGCTCGGCGAAGAGTTCGGCCATGCCCGGGACTTCGAGCATCTCCGGGGCTGCGAGCCCCATCTCGACGGCTTCGCGGATGAATTCCCTGCCGGGGGGATGCGTCGTGACCGACGGGTGCCCGATCCCGCTCTGGGGAGCGCGGGTGCCGCACACGATGAGGCCCATGGGCGGAGTTCCCGCGTCGGCGAGTCGCGCGGCCGCTTCGTAGGCGAGCCACCCGCCCATGCTGTACCCCAGGAGCACGATCCGTTCCGCCGGCAGTTCCTCCAAGGCGTCGAGCAGCTCGGTGACGACGTCGTCGGCATCGCGCAGGCAGGGTTCGGACATTCGGGTGCCGTGTCCCGGCAGGTCGACGAGCACCAGCACGCTGTCGCCGTGCAGGTACCGGTGCAACGGACGGAACGCGCGCCCTGAGCCGCCGGCGTAGGGCAGCGCGATCACGAGAGGTCCGTCCCCGTCCGGATTGACCACGTCGCTGAACCAGGCTGACGAGAATGCGGTCATGCGGATGCCGTCCGATCTGGCGTCGTCAGCGGGGACTGGACCTGGGCGTCGTCGTGAACGACCACACGCAGTTCGCTGGTGTGGGGCAGACCGTCGGGTCCGGCGAGCCACAGCTCCTCCGGGGACGGAAGCATCTCGGTGAAGGTGATGGCGGCGTCGGCGTCGGCGGCGACGCTTCGGCGCAGGCCCCGCGCGAGATTGCGGAGGGACAGCGGAGCGTCCTGGTCGACGAGGTAGGGCTTCGGCTGGTCCGGCGTCCGGGCGAACACCCACCGCGGCATGCCCAGATCCTGCAGCCGCCGGCGCAGCGCGCGATGGCGGTAGTCGTTGTCGACCGTGTAGGGGAGTTCCGACACCGGCACGTGCCAGCTTTCGCGCGCGATGACCACGTCGTCGAGCAGCAGGCGGGGCTGGTGGCCGGCTCGGGGCCGGATGCTGAACCGGTTGGCGACGACTGCGGTGAGGAACTCGCCGAGTACCTCGGTGAGCGGCGCCCGCCAGTTGCCCTCGGCGGAGCGGACGAGGAGTCGGCCGCCGTCGTCCTGTTCGACGAGCAGTCCGGCCCCGGGCAGGGCCGTCCGGCCCGAGGGATGGCCCTCGTCCGCGGCCCAGGACCAGTACTGGTAGAGCTCGGGAAGGTCGAGGGCGAGGGGAGGGTAGGTGCGTGAGGTGACCGCTGGTGACGAGGCCGGGTAGACGGGCACGAAGCGGCCGTCCGGGAAGTCGGCTGCGGTCGCCGCACGCAGTTCGGCACGATCGTCGGCCTGGGTGGCGAAGGCGCGGTTCTCCAGCGTGTTGACGGCGAGGTGCAGCTCGCCGAGCACCCACTGCGGACGGTGGCCGGGGCGTTCGCGGAGCATCAGGTCCGGGCTGTGCTGCCGGGCGGCACGCCATCCGACCGAGCCGGCCGGGAACAGCTTGCGCACCAGCGGGGCCATCGCCTCGGTGGTGAGCCGGGCCGAGGACGCCGAGGTTTCGGCTGCGGTGGCGAGCAGTTCCGCCCAGCGTGCCTGGAAGTCGTCGGCGACTCGTGAGACCGCGGTGCCGGGCAGTCCGCTGAGGATGTCGCCGGAGGCCATCACCAGGTCGCACAGTGCCACCGGCCGCCCCGAGGCGGCCCGCAGGGATTCCGCGCGTGCTGCGAGGTCCCGCTCGAGCTCTGCTCCGCTCTCGCGTACGAGCCAGCGGGCGGTGTCCAGGAGGAGCCCGAGCGGGGTGCGGAGGTCGTCGATCAGGTCGACGCCTATGGTGACGTCGAGGTCCCGCCGGCAGTCCTCGTACACGATGCACCGCCCGAGGTCGCGATCGGGTTTGGCGCGCTGGTCGCCGACTCCGGCCAGGGAACGGAACTCCGCCCCCAGCCGGTCCAGGGCGTCGCGCAGCGCGATCGGGTCGCCGGCCGCGTCCGCGACGGCGTCGACGGCTTCGTCGAGACGGTCGAGTTCGGTCAGCAGGCCGCCGCGCAGCCTCTCGTCGGGGATCTGCGCGAGGTGCCCGCGCAGTACGTCTTCGGGCCGATCGGTGACCGGGACGGGCAGTCCGACGAGGATTGCACCGGTGGCTGCGAGCCGCTCCAGAGCCTGCTCGGCGGTCGGCCGCGCTTCGGAAGGTCCGTACGCGCTCAGCAGTTCACCCACCCGGCGCGGCCGATCGAGGAGAGCTGTCAACGCGGCCTCGTCGGCGTCGAGATGCTGCGGGCGGCGTCGTGGCCGGCGCAGTACTCGCCCGTCGAAGGAGCATGCCGGGTGGCGTCGCGCGATCAGGTGGGTGCGGAGTGCCGGCCGCGCGGCGAAGGCGCGTGCGATCGCATCGACGGCCCAGTGCTCGAAAAAGAGGCTGCGGCTGCGCAGGCCGGCGGTGCCGCCGGCACGGATTCCGGGGTGGTCGTCGCTGAACCGTGCCCAGGCCACCGGACCGAAGAATCCGATGGTCTCGTTCTTTGCGCAGTAGCGCTGTGCGAGGAAGGCGACCAGCGCTTCGCGTTGGTCCCTGCGGGAGAGGCGTCCGTCTCCGCCTGCGGCGAGGTCGGCGGCGAAGTGGCCCATCCAGTTCCGGATGAGAGCCGGATTCTGCCAGGTGACAGCCTCGAGGAAGGCCGGCTGCGCGACGACGGAGCGTGCTGCCGCTGCGGAGGTCTCACGGCTGCGGGCGTCGGAGTCGTCGTCCGCGCAGGAGGGGACCGCGAACGCGTCGAGCCATGAGATCGGCATACCTGCGCTGCGCAGGGCGGCCAGCCGCCACAGCGACCAGTCGTTGTGCAGCGTGAGGCGATGTGCGGGCCCCGTCGTGGACTCGGATACGGGGGAGGCGTGCGGTGCGACTGTCATCACCGCACCCGCTGGTCGATGACCTCGGCAAGTTCGGCCAAGGTGGGGGCTTCGAAGAGGAATCCGACGGTCAGCTCGATCTCGAACACCTCTCTGATCTGCGCCATCATCTCGATCGCGGTCAGCGAGTCGCCTCCCAGGTCGAAGAAGTCGTCGTCGGGCGCGATCTGGTCGTGCCCCAAGGTGCGCGCCCACAGGCCGCGAAGACGGTCCGAGGTCGAGGCCGGCGTCGTATCCGTCGGGGAACCGACGGCCGGTGCCGCAGGCCCTGTGGGCGCGTTCCCGGACCCGGCTCGCGGTAGCGGCAGGAAAGACACGGTGCGAGGGGATTCAGAGGTCGGCTGCCTGGAAGCGGGGTGCGCGGGAGACGGAACCGGAACCGGCACCGGCCGGCCGTTTCGGTGTGGGCGGACCAGCACCTGATCGGGGGTTCGGGAGGAGAGCAGGCTCATCAGGATGTCGGTTCCGACGGACGGGTCGATGCCTGCATGGTCCTGGCGGTCCGCCTCCTGGTCCTTCTGGTCATCGAGTTCGGCGCCGAATGCCGTCCGGTCCGTCCTCCGCATCGTGAAGCCTTCGACGGCGACGAGTACGAGGCCGTCGGAGCCGATCACGTCGATGTCTGCCACGAGCTGTCCGTGATGGGTCTCCTTCCTGCGGATGTGGACGGCGATCTCCTCCTGGAGCGGCGCGAAGACCGTGAGCGCGCGGTACAGGAACGGCAGATACGCCTCGTCGGCGCGATCCTCGGGGCCGGGCCCCGGGCACCCCCGCAGCGCGGAGGTGGCCAGGTCCAGCAGCGCCGGGTGCAGCGGGTGTGTGCGGAGATCATCGGTGAACTGCTGCGGGAGCCGCAGTTCGACCAGCCGCTCGTCCGCGCCGTCGCGGACGTCCCGGACCGCGTTCCAGCGCGGTCCGAGGGTGAAGGACCCGGCTGCGGATCCGGCTGTCGGACGCGTGGACTTGCGCAGCGACGCGAGATCGCAGGCAGGCGCCTCGACGCTCCGGCGTTCGATCCGTCCGGTGGCGTGCTTGACCCACCGCGCGGTCGTGTCGTCCGCAGGCTGGGACCGGACCTCGAAGCGGTGGCCGGCGCCGTCGGGTGCGAACGCGATGATGACGCGCCGCGCCTGGCGCGCGGTCAGGGGCGCGACGAAAACCACGTCGGAGAGCACTGCCGCGAGATCGGCGGCCGCAGGCACGGTGTGGTCGTATGCGCGTGTGACCATGTCCAGATGGGCGGTTCCGGGCAGGATGGGGGTGCCGTCGAGCCGGTGCTCGTCGAGCGCCCAGGTGTCCGCGGCGTCGAGCCTGGTCGTCCAGTGCAGTTCGCCCACCGCGGGCGCGCCGTTGGGCCGGCTGGCCATCCCGATGGTCGTCCAACTCGGGTAGTTGACGCTCAGCACCCTGCGCGCGGGGAACAGACCGGGACGAGCGCACAGGTCCATGACCCCGTTCGCCGCCGCGTAGTCCCCGCCGCCGACGAGGCCGTCGACGGCCGCGCGACTCGAGAACAGCACGGTCCAGTCGAGTTCGGGGCGGCCGGCCAACGCTTCCGCGACGGCGAACGTCCCGTGCACCTTGGGGCGCAGCACCTCGCCTGCCTGCGCCGGGTCGCGGACCTGCAGGATCCCATTGCCTGCCACGCCGGCGAGATGCAGCAGCCCCTGGACCGGCCCGAAGGCGGCCGCGACGATGTCGAGGGCGCGCCGCACCTGCCGCGGGTCGCCCACGTCGCACGCGAGGAGCCGGACCTCGGCCCCGAGCGCGGTGGCTTCGCGGACGGCGGTGGTGACGTCGGCCGACCAGGCGTCGACGGGCTCTTCGGCAGCGGGGAGGGTGCGGCCGAGCAGCGCGATACGCGGACGGATGCCCGTCGCGGCGATGCTGCGCATGGTTGCCAGGCCGAGCGCGCCCATCCCCCCGGTGATGACGTACACGCCCCCGGAACGGAGGGCCGATGTGCGGTCCGGTGACACCCGCAGCGGCGTTTCCCGGCGCACCCAGCGGCGACGCCCGCGCAGCGCGACGACGAGGTCATCATCGGCACGGCAGAGTTCATCCCGCAGTTCGTCGACGGGAGTGTGGGGAGAGAGGTCGATCACCTTGCAACGCTGCCGGGGGAGTTCGGCGGACAGCGTGCGCACCAATCCGTGGACGCTCGCCTTCACCGGGTCGACCGGGTCGGCTCCTGAGACGTCGACCGCGCCCGAGGTCAGCGCGATGAGCTCGGGGACACGACCCGTCCCGCTGGTCCGCAGCCCGTGTTGGACCAGCGCGAGTGCGCTGAAGAAGCTGTCGTCCAGCTGCTGTTGGACGTTGGCCGTGGTTGCCGGTGGCCAGGGAGCGGCGGCGACGGCATGCACCAGTAGGTCGGCCTCGATGCCGCGGCGGGCAAGTTCGTCGAAGAGCTGCTTGGTGTCGGCGGTGACACCCGGGCGGATCGCGAACTCGTCGCCGTCGTGGCGGTAGGCGTCGGCCGGACGGATCCGGATCGTGTGCATCTCGGCACGCTCGAGCGCGGCCACCACGTCGTTCGCGCGGTCCTCGGCGGCAGGGAGGAAGACGACGGCTGTGGCCCCTGCCCGGGTGAGATTCGGTGGTGTCGGAGCGGAGCAGGTCCAGTGCAGGGAAGAGAACGGGCCGGGCTGACCCTCTTCGAGGACGGCGCCTGAAGCGGCCGGCGGTTGTGCCGTGTGCGCTTCGCCGGGCGCATCCGGCGCCGTCATGACGTGGGCGGGGGCGTCCGGCGGCGCGTCGACCCAATGCCGCTTGCGCTGGTACGGATAGCCAGGGAGCGGGATCCGATGCCGGAGCGGAGCCTGCCCGACGGCTTCCCACGAGATGTCGGCGCCGGTCGTCCACAGGTGTGCCGCGGCGGTCAGCACGGCGGTCATGTCCTGGTGGGCGTCGTCGCCGGCAGCCGTTCCGCCTCGCCTCTTCGGCAGCGTCGGCGCTACGGCGACGGAACCGTCCCGGACCCGCTCGTGGCGGCGGGCCAGCTCGGTGAGTACCTGCCCGGGGCCCACCTCCAGAAGCACCCCGGGCCCGGTCTCGAGCAGCGCGTCCAGAGCGGTGGCGAACCGTACGGGCTCGACGAGCTGATTGACCCAGAAGGCGGGGTCGACAGCCTCGTCCGTGGAAATGACGCGTCCGGTGGCGGCTGAGTAGACAGGCAGGGCCGGTGGCGCCAACGTCACGCCGGTGAAGGCCTTCTCGAATGCGCGGGCGGCCTCCCGGAGCAGGGGCGTGTGGAAGGCACTCGATGTGGGCAGCCGGGTGCACGCGACACCACGGTTGGTGAGCTCCGCGGCCACGTCGGCGAGGTCGTCCTCCGACCCGGCCAGCACTACCTGGTCGGCTCTGTTGATCACGGCCACGGTGACGGTCCCGCCGAGCACGTCGCGGAGCGCCTCCGCACTGGATGCGGCAGCGAGCATGCCGCCGCCGGCGGGATGATCGCGCATCGCCCTGGCGCGGGCCAGGACGAGTGCGGCGGCAGCGTCGGGTTCGAGGACTCCCGCAACCGTGGCGGCCGTCAACTCGCCCAGGCTGTGGCCGAGGAGTGCGGTGGGACGGACTCCGGCCTGCTGCCACATGTGTGCCAGGGCGAGTTCGGTGGCGAACAGGAGAGGCTGCGCGAGGGAGGTCTCGTTGATGTCCAGCCCCGCGGTGCCGCGCCAGCAGTCGCGGAGCGGCAGGTCGGGGGAGTCCAGCCGGTCGAGCCATTCGTCGAGTGCCCGCGTGAAACTCGGCACGCGCCGGTAGAGGCCCTGTGCCATCTCCACATGCTGGGAACCTTGACCGGGGAACAGCAGACAGACGGAAGGCGGGCCCGTCAGCGGTTGCCGTGGGACGAGGATGCGACCGGTGTCGGCCGCCGTCATGGCGGTGGCCGCGTCGTGCGCGCCGGTGCACACGGCGGCCGCCCGGAACGGATGGGTCTGGCGGCCGTGCTGCAGGGTTGCCACCGCGTCCGCGAACACCTCTTCCCCCAATTGGAGGAAGGTATCGGCGAGGCGGCTGCGGACGGCCGGCTCGGCGTCCGCGGTGGGGCTCGACCAGACCACCGCACGCGGTTCCTCTTGATGGGGTGTGAGGGCGGGGGCGGGCGGCTCCTCCAGCACCACGTGGGCGTTGGAGCCACCGATTCCCATGGCGCTGACGCCCGCGCGGCGTGGCCGCTCCGGGTCCCGCGGCCAGGCAGTGAGCTGGTCCTGTACGCGGAACGGGGAGGATCCGAAGTCGAGCCGAGGGTTGGGCGACCGGTAGTTGATGCTGGGCGGCAGCTGCTCGTGCTCCAGTGCGAGTACCGTCTTGATGAATCCCGCCAGGCCGGCCACCGGCCCCAGATGCCCGATGTTGCCCTTCACCGACCCTATGGAGCAGCTGCCCAACGGGAGTTGCTCCTCGGCGAGGCTGGTGAAGGCGTCGGTCAGCGCGCTGATCTCGATGGGATCACCCACGACGGTGCCGGTCCCGTGCGCCTCGACGTAGGAGATGTCGCCCGGTCGTACATCGGCCATCGCCAGTGCTTCCATCACCACGGCACGCTGCGCGGCCGCGCTGGGCGCGCCGAAACTGACCTTGTCCGATCCGTCGTTGTTGATCGCGCTTCCGCGGATCACGGCGCGAATGTGGTCGTGGTCGGCGAGGGCATCGGGAAGTCTCTTCAGCATGACCGCACATGCGCCCCCGCCGAACACGGTGCCGTCGGCTTCCGCGTCGAAGGGCCTGCAGTGACCGCTGCGCGACTGGACTCCTCCTTCCGACCAGAGGTAGCCGTGGCCGAACGGGAAGTCGATGCTGGCCCCTCCGACGAGCGCGGTGTCGCAGTCGCCGACGCGCAGCGACTGGCAGGCCATGTGCAGGGCGACCAGGGTGCTGGAGCAGGCGGTCTGCACGGTCACGCTGGGCCCGTGCAGGTTGAGCTTGTACGAGGCCATGGTGGCGATGTAGCCGCCGAGATTGAGGGACGCCACATCGGAGAGGGGAAAACCCACCGCGTCCTTCTGGGGGCGCAGATGGTGTTCGTCGTAGAGCGGCGCGCCGGCCGAGGCGAAGACCGCGGTGCCCGCACTGATGGCGGTCGGGTCGTAGCCGGCATTCTCGATCGCCGAGTGGGCCGCTTCGAGGAACAGCCGGATCTGCGGGTCGCAGGTCTGCGCTTCGCGCGGTGTCATGGCGAACAGGTCGGCGTCGAAGTACTGCGCGTCCGGCGCCAGGGCGGCTGCCTTCACGTACGCCGTGTTGGTCACCAGTTCTTCGGAGACGCCGTGATCGCGCAGGTGCTCGTCGCTCAGCGCTGCCACAGACTCCTTGCCCCGGACGAGGTTCAGCCAGTAGGCGTCAACGCAAGACGCGCCGGGGACCCGTGCCGCGACCCCGACCACCGCGATCTTGTCGTCATCGTCCACTGAGGCCTCCTCGATCAACGACGTGCGACCTCTTGGAAGCTACGGCCCGGGTCGGGATCGGTCGTGTCGCTGAAACAGGCGACCGGTCACCGTCCTCGGGACGGCACGGTCGGCAGGAGGAGGGACCGCAGGGGCTGGAGCCGGCATCCGCGGAAGCGCTTCGCGGACAGGGATCCGATACCGAAGTCGATCAGTGTGGCGCCGTCGGCGATGGCGCGGGCGATGGGTTCGTAATAGGTCAAGTTGAAGTATTGACCGTGTTCCGGTGCCGTGTAGTCGCGGCCCACCGCCCTGATCGCCCAGGTGCCGCCGCGGCGGTGCACGACCGAGAATGCCACCGGTCTGCCGGACAGATATCCCACCAGCGCGCGTACCTCGGAACCCGGTGTCATCGCGAGCATGGCCAGGTAGAACTCCGCCTCCAGGGGGCCCGCGGGGTCGCCATGGCGCTGCTGGGTCTGCGCGAGCAGCGGCGCGACCTCGGCGGCGACCGAGGACAGCGGCTCATCGCGAACGACGATCCCGCTGTCCGCGAAGGCGCGGCGCTCCTGGCGGACCTGCCATCTGCGCTTGCGCGGGAGAGCGGCCAGGTACTCGGAGAAATCGCCCCACTCGATCGGCATCACGGCCTTGTCGCGTGTCGCGACCGCGATCGCCTCCGGATCGAACTCCGCGAGCCATCGAGCCTGAGCAGGGTCGAGGTCCGGGATCAGGACCTGCGGGCAGCCTGCCGCCGAGGCGACCTGTCGGGCAGCCGAGACCAATGCGCGTGCGGCGCCGGCGGCACACGCGGGCTCGATCGCAGACCTCAGGACCAGGTGATTCCGGTAGCCGCCGGCCCCACCGGCTGAACACAGTCGGGAGTCGGTCGAAGGGGGCAGGTCATCGAAGATGTTCTCCGGGGCGAGGGAGGCCTCGTAGGGGCGCGAGAACTGATAGACGGGAAGCAGACCCAGAGCAGCACCTGACGTGCGGCGCACCACGAGATAGGTGATGCGGGCGCCACGCCTGCGCTCCACTATGTGGTGGCGTTCCAGTTCCCCCAGGACGTGGTCGGATGCCGTGATGCCGAGTTCGTCCAGGAGGTCGATCGACACCTTGTCGACTTCCTCGGTACGCATTGCCTCATCCCGTCGCCTGCGGGCTCATGGGATGAGCCCTCTCTGCAGGGGACAGCGCAGAGCGGGCGGGGGGCTAGTCACCCGAACGGGCGGCATGACGCCGAGTGCGGCGTACCCGAGACTCGCCTCACCGGTTTGCCCGTTGAACAGCTCGGATGAACGGTGTACTCGACGCGGGACTTTCGTATCTTACGTAACGCCACCGCATTCCGGAACTGTCGCCCGCTCGATGAACGCGGCGCAGGTCATCGCGTCGAACGGGCTTACCCTGGAGGAAATCTGATGAACGTTCACACGCTCAGTCGTGTGGATGCGCGGCGGATCGCGATTCGCGCGCAGCTTCTGCACGGCGAGCGGCCGACAGCGTTGACCGACATGGTGCGGCACCTGACGCTGCTGCAGCTGGATCCCACCGCGGCCATTGCGCCGGCCGCGGATCTGGTGTCGTGGAGCAGGCTCGGTGCGGCCTATGCGCCGGAGTTCCTGGTCCAGGCGCTCAAGGAGCGGCAACTCGTCGAGATCGGGGCGACCATCCGGCCGGTCGAGGACGCGGTGCTCTTTCGGGCCGAAATGCTCGAGATGCGGCGTCGGCCGCCGGTGGCCGACTGGGAGAAGAGGTTTCACGGCTGGCTCGAGGCCAATGACGCCTGCCGCCGGGACATCCTTTCGCGGCTTCAAGCCGATGGCCCGCTGCTCTCGCGCGACATCCCGGACACGTGCGTGCTTCCGTGGAAGTCGACAGGGTGGACGAACGACCAGAACGTGATCCGGCTGCTGGGGATCATGGCCGACCTCGGAGAGGTGGCCATCGCGGGGCGGCAGGGCCGCAACCGGCTGTGGGACCTGGCCGAGCGGGTGTACCCGGATGCCCCGGTTCCGGACCCCGAGGAGGCGTTGCGGGAACGCGACGAGCGCAGGCTGCGGGCATTGGGAATTGCACGCACCAAGTCGACCAAGGTGCCCATCGAACCGTATGACGTCGGTGGGGCGGGCGAGGCGGCCGTCGTCGAGGGGGTCAAAGGCGAGTGGCGCGTCGACCCCATGTATCTGGGGCAGCCCTTCGAGGGGCGGGCCGCGCTGTTGTCCCCCTTCGACCGCCTGATTCATGACCGCAAGCGCGCGATGGAGCTCTTTGATTTCGAATACGGAGTCGAGATGTACAAGCCCGTGGCGAAACGCCGTTGGGGATATTTCGCGCTGCCGATTCTGTTCCATGAGCGCCTGGTGGGCAAGCTCGACGCGACCGCGGACCGGAAGAGGGGCGTCCTTCGGGTCAATGCCGTCCATGAGGACGAGGTTTTCACGAAGGAAATGGCGGTGGCCGTCGATGCGGAGGTGGAGGCGCTGGCCGAGTGGCTCGAACTGGAGGTGGAGCGTTCTTGAGCGACGCATTCGGCGGACGAGGGCCGTCGTGCACGGCCACTTGTATGTGCCGCGGTCGTCGGTCCACGAAGGTGTCGCCGTCGAAGAGGTTTCCTTCGGCTGTCCGCGCGAGTGGGGACATCGGGCGACACCGTTCGCGTCACGGTCGATTGCGTGTGGAGTCAGCGCGCTCGGGCGTTATGAAACGGATGCTCCTTCCCGCCCCAAGTGAGAGGTGGTGCTGTCGGCGGTTTCCTCGTCCCCTGTCGAGGTGACGAATTTACCGAGGAGAGCTGCGCGGGTGAGTTCAGCCTTGTTTCCTACGTCGAGTTTGACGCGAATGCGTTTCACGTAGGTGTCGACGGTGTGCTGGCTTATGCCCAGGCGGGTCGCTATCTGGCCGTGCGTTCTGCCCTGGGCGATCTGGGTGAGAACCTGCTGCTCGCGGTCCGAGAGCGTGGGTTGGCCCGCCTGGACTCCGCTGCCCGTGAGGCCGGCGCTGGGCTGGGTCGACGCTATGCGGCCGGCTGATCCGGCGGCGGCGAGTTGGACGGCGCGCACGATCCTGGACCCGGGCTCGTCTTTGCTGATGACGGCTGTCGCGCCTGCTTTTATGTAATCTTTGCCGTTTATGGAGGGGCCGTTGGTGAGGATGAGCACCGCCATGGACCGGGCGGCGTCCGTGACGATATGGCTGTCTGTACCGGCGACCGCGTCGGCGTCCATGACCGCCACGTCGGCGAGCCAGCATGGCTCCTCGCGGGCCGAGGTGCGGGTGGCGACAATTCTGACCCCAGCCGCTGTGAGGACCTGGCTCAGGCCGAGCAGGAAGCAGGGAGAGGTCACGAGCAGATCTGTGCGAATCATGCATGTCCCAAGGAGAAAGGCGGCCACTGGCGGCAGCGCGATCGACGGACGTCAGGTGTGCTGGGTGATGCTCGCTGCGCTTGACGCGGCGTCAGGTCTATTCGTGAATAAGGGACCTCCTACGGGGAACACCGGAACCCCTGTACGGGCATGTCAACCTTCGGGTCGCCAGGGATGTGACCGGCGTAGCGTGTATCACACTAAGTGGCCGAACATCTGCTGGCCATAAGGGAGTTGGGTGCGGTGCGGGCGCGCGGACCACCCGTCGGTCGACTCTCTGCAGTTATGTCGGTCAGTAACCGTCGCGCTACTCATTCGCTCACCGGCGCCCCCGGAGGTGGGCACAATAGCCCGTTGCGCACCCGTGAGGTGAGAGGTTGTCAGTCGACCGGTGAGTCGCTAGCGTTTTGGTGCGTTTTAGGAACAGTCGATCAATAGACCGGAGGAGACCGCAGAGATGGCCGAAGTTCTGCTGTACCACCACATCCAGGGCTTGACTGACGGGATCCAGGCGTTTGCCGAAGACCTGAGGCAGGCCGGCCACACCGTGCATACGCCGGATCTGTTCGAGGGCCGCACTTTCGGGAGTCTTGAGGAGGGCATGGAGTTCGCGCGGGAAACCGGGTTCGAGACCCTCCGGGCGCGTGGTGCGGCGGCGGCCGAGGGCCTCGGTCCGGAGCTCGTCTACGCCGGTTTCTCCTTCGGCGTGACGATCGCTCAGAAACTGGCCCAGACACGACCGGGCGCACGTGGTGCACTGCTTATGCACTCCTGCATCCCCGTCGCGGAGTACGGGGATTCCTGGCCCGACGGCGTGCCGGTGCAGATGCACGGCAAAGAGGGCGACGAGTTCTTCGAGGAAGACCTGCCGGCGGCACGCGAGCTGGCCAAGTCCGCCTCGGCTGCGGAGCTGTTCGTCTACGCCGGCGATCAGCACCTGTTCACCGATGCTTCGCTCGATGCCTTCGACGCGGAGGCGTCCAAACTGCTCATGGACCGCGTGCGGACGTTCCTCGCTTCGGTCTGATTCACGCGCCGACCCGGCGGCCGGTCTCACGCCGAACTCGGTGTGAGACCGGCCGTGAGCGCGCGCCCGCATGCTGGGCAGCGCGAGCGCGCGCCCGCATCCTGGGCAGGGAGCCGGCCTCGCACCCGTCCTGGTCAGAGGCGTACGAGCATCTTGCCCAGGTTGCGTCCGCGCATCATGTCCAGGAAGGCGCGAGGGGCTGCCTGGAGGCCTTCGGCGAACGTCTCCCGGTAATGCAGCTCTCCGGCGTGCAGCCACCCGGCGGCCTCCGCGATGAACTGATCCCGCAGGTGTGCGAAATCGCCGGCGAGAAAGCCCCGAAGCGTGAGCCGTTTGCCCATGGAGAGCGCCAGGTTCCGGGGCGCCGCCGGTGGCTCATCGGCGTTGTACATCGAGATCGCGCCACACATGGCGATCCGACCGTGCGGGTGCATGGCGCCGATGGCGACCTCGAGCTGCCGCCCGCCGACGTTGTCGAAGTAGACGTCGATGCCGTCCGGCGCGGCGGTGCGCAGGGAGCGACGCAGGGCGCCGTCGTGGTAGTCGAAGGCAGCATCGAAGCCGATGCCGCGCAGGTACTCGACCTTTTCCGGGGAGCCGGCGGACCCGACGACCCGCCCAGCCCCTCTCAACCGCGCGATCTGTCCTGCCGCGCTGCCGACGGCGCCGGCGGCGGCCGACACGAAGACGACCTCGCCCGGTTGCATGGCGGCGACATCCAGGATCCCCGCGTAGGCGGTGAGGCCGGGCATCCCGAGCACTCCGAGATAGGCCGAGGGCGGGGCAAGACCGGGGTCCACTCTCGTCGCGGCGTCCTCCGGCACCACCGCGTACTCCCGCCAGCCGGCCTGGTGCAGGACGACATCGCCCGCTGCGAAGAGCGCTGACCCGGACTCGATCACCGTGCCGACGGCACCGCCTTCCAGCGGTCGCCCGATGTCGAAGGGCGGCACGTACGACGGGATTTCGTTCATCCGCCCGCGCATGTAGGGGTCCACGGACATCACCTGGTTGCGGACGAGCAGTTCACCTGCCTGCGGCTCGGCCACCTCGACTTCAGCCAGGCAGAAATCGTCTTCCGACGGCCAGCCGAGGGGTCTCGAAGCCAGGTGGATCTCGCGCCCTTTCATGCGTCACACGGTAGGTGCCGCCCGAGGATCGGCGTCGCCCCAAGTTCCGGTGACAGGACGCCTGGCCAGGCGTTGCCTAGCTTCAGTTGTCCCGACACCCGGTTGCCGTCAGCAGTGCTGTCGCGCACGCGCGGGTGTCGCCCCTCTTGCTGGAGGTTCACCGTGGCGCCGAAGGAACAGCTCGTGGTCTCGCGCACCGTCTCCGAGCTGTTGCAGGAGCGTACGCGCGAGCGGCCGGACGCGGTCGGCTACACCTATCTGAGTGATGGTGAAGCCGAGCGGGAGGTGCTGAGCTATGCCGACCTGGACCGGAGGGCATCCGCGATCGCTGCCGCGCTCCATGCCTCCGGCGCCGCGCCCGGGGACCGTGCCCTGCTGCTGCTGGCTCCCGGACTCGACTACGTGTCCGCCTTCTTCGGCTGCCTCTACGCCGGAGTGGTGGCGGTGCCGTCATACCCGCCGGACCCGTTCCGGCGCGAACGCACCCTGCCCCGGCTCATGGGTGTGGTGGACGACGCCGATCCTGTCACCGCCCTGACGACATCGGATCTGCTCGGGTTCATCGACGATCTCGGCGAGCATGCGCCACGCCTGCGGAACCTGCGCTGGATCGCGGTCGATGCCGTGCCCGACGAGCCGGCCGCACCCGTCGCGGTGGATCCCGGCTCGACGGCCTTCCTGCAGTACACCTCGGGCTCGACGGCCGCACCGCGTGGCGTGATGGTCTCGCACGAGAATCTGCTGCACAACCTCGGAATGATCCAGGGGTACTTCGGCACCGACTCCGACACTCAGGCTCTGATCTGGTTGCCGCCCTATCACGACATGGGTCTTATCGGCGGTCTGCTGCAGCCCTTGTACTCGGGCTGCCCCGTGACGATGCTGTCTCCGCTGCACTTCCTCGAGCAGCCCATGCGCTGGCTGCGGTTGATCTCGAGTCTCGGCATCACCGTCAGCGGCGGCCCCAACTTCGCCTACGAGCTGTGTTCCCGCCGTGCCACTCCGCAGGAGGTCGAACAGCTGGATCTGAGCGCATGGCAGGTGGCCTTCAACGGGGCCGAGCCGATCCGTCCGGAGACGCTGGACAGGTTCGCCGCTGTCTTCGGCCCCGCAGGATTCCGCGCGGATGCCTTCCTGTCGTGCTATGGCCTCGCCGAAGCGACGCTGATCGTCAGCGGCACGGAACTGGGCAAACCGGTGCCCCGACTCCAGGTCGATCGCGACGCACTGGCAGGCCATACGGCCGCCGCGCCCGGCGAAGGCTCGGAAGTGTCGCTCGTCTCCTGCGGATCCGGGGCCGCGGACCAGGAGATCGCGATCGTCGACGCCGGCACCGGGCAACGATGCCCCGAGGGAGTGGTGGGTGAGATCTGGGTGACGGGGCCGAGCGTCGCCCGCGGGTACTGGCGTCGCCCTGAGGAGACCGAGCGCGTGTTCGGCGCACGCATCGCAGGCGAGGACGCCCACTACCTGCGCACGGGGGATCTGGGGTTCCAGCTGGAGGGCCGGCTCGTGGTGACGGGGCGGCGCAAGGACCTTCTCGTCGTCCGCGGCCGGAACCACTACCCGCACGACATCGAGTACACCGCCGAGCACGCGCATCCGGCGCTGCGGGTCGGCTGTTCCGCGGCGTTCCAAGTGCCCGATGACCATGCCGAGGACCGGCTGGTCCTGGTGATGGAGGTGCGCGGGGCGTCCGAGACCGTCGACGGCGACGAGATCACCGCCCGGGTTCGCGAGGCAGTGGCCCTCGTCCACGGCCTCCGGGCCCACACGGTCGTGTTGGTGCGCGCCGGCACGGTGCCGAAGACCTCCAGCGGCAAGATCCAGCGCAGTCTGTGCCGCGCGCGCTACCTGGCAGGCGAGCTCACGGAGGCGGCCGTGGAGCGCGTGCCTGCGGCCACTGCGCCCGCGGTCGATGCGCAGCCCGGGCCCCGCGACGATCTGGACCACCGGCTGCGTGTGCTCGTCGCAGAGCTGGTCGATGTCGCGCCCGACACCCTCGACGTGAAGGTTCCGCTGCTGGCACTCGGCCTGGACTCGCTCGCCCTCGTCACGTTGCAGCACCGGATGGAAGCCGCGTTCGGTGTCACGGTGCCGCTCGGTGACGTGCTCGCCGGCGGCACCATGGAGGGAGTTCTCGAGCAGATCACGGACAGCTGCTCACAGCAGGTCCCCGGGGCGGCCGGGACGGGAACGCCCGGGGACGGGGCTCCCTCGCCTGCGCCGGACGCGACCGGAGAAGTGCAGGCGCCGCTGTCGCACGGCGCGCGTGAGATCTGGCTGATGCAGCAACTCGAACCGGACAACCCCGAGTTCACCGTCGCCACCGCACTGCGCCTGCCGGAGTCGGTCGATCTCGGCGCGCTGCAGAAGGCGCTGGACGCCGTCGCCGCCCGGCACCCGGTGCTGCGTACGACGTTCGAGGTGCGGGACGAGGAGCTGGTACAGGTCGTCCACCCGGAGAGCCCGGTCACGGTCCGGGTGCACGACGTGCCCGAGCTGGACGAACACGCCCTCACCGCACGCCTGAACGCCGTGTCGAGCACCCCCGTCGATCTCGTCACCGGTCCACTGCTGCACGTCGACCTCTACCGGTCCGCCGGTGGTGAAGTCCTTCTGGTGCGCATGCACCACATCATCACGGACTTCTGGTCCAGCACGATCCTCGCCCGTGAGGTGGGCGCCTTCTACAGCGCCTACGCCGCCGGCCAGGAGCTCTCCCTGGCGCCGCCACGTGCCACCTATCTCGACGTGTCCGCCTGGCGCAATGCCGTTCTGTCCGACCACGAACGCGTACGCCGCATGGAGAGCCACTGGCTCGAACAGCTGGCGGTCGCAGCGGACACCGCGTGGCCACGGCTCACCTTCCCCCAGGGAGACGGGGGCGGGCGCGACGGCGGTGCGATCGAGTTCGCGATCAACGCAGAGCTGACGGACGCGCTGCGCGCGCGTGCCGCCGACACGAACGTGACGCTGTACGTACTGCTGCTGGCCTCGTTCATGACAGTCCTGTACCGGACGACGGGGCAGCACGATCTGGTCGTGGGGACACCCATGATGGGCCGCACCCGTCCCGAGTTCGCGGACGTGGTCGGATGCTGCGCCGGCACCTCTCTGATCCGCTGCCGAGCGGCCGGCGACATGCCGTTCCTCGTGCTGCTCGGTCGGGTGCGACAGCAGGTCATCGGCGCGCTGGAGCACCAGGACTACCCGATGTACCTGCTCCGTGAACGTCACGGCGTCGGTGGACGCGGGCATCTCGTGGATGTGCTGTTCACCGTCAATCAGGCGCCCCCGCGCCCCACCGGCGACCCCCGCGCGCAGGGATCGGCGACACCGCAGCAGCCGGGCACGGCGCATGACACCACCGAGATCGCCGCGCTGGCCCAGGTGGGTCCCTCGGCGGTCCGCGGCCGGTTGGGGTCCCTGCCGGTCGAGAAGTTCCCGTTGTCCCTCGGCGGTGGTGCGGTACCCGTCGAGGTCGTGATCGCCGAGGTGTCCGGCACCGCGCACGGGCTGCTGCGGTTCCGCGCGGGCTCGCTCGACGCGGCGGCGGCCGATCGCTTGGTGCGGGACTACCTGGCGGTTCTGGACCGGGTCGCCGCCGACCCGGACGTGACGCTCGCCGGCCTCGCCGACGGGGCTGCGTAGTCAGCTGCGGATCGCGGAGAGCGTTGCCGAGATCTCGTGTGTGAGGGCGCGGGACCCCTCGTCGGAGAGCATCCAGTGGTCGGTCTTCAGCTCGACACTTCGGAAGAGCCCCTGGGTCTGCGCCTTCCAGCGGGGCTGCTCCGCCGCGGGCACCGTCGGGTCGTCCGCCCCGCGCGCCGTCAGGATCGGGACGGGGAGCGCAGGGGAGTCGGTGTGGACGTAGCCGTCGAACACCTCCCAGTCCGCGCGCATCGGCCGTTCCAGCAGGTCGAGGAAATCCTGGTCGGCCAGGAGCGCATCCGGCATGCCTCCCAGCGCGGCGGTACGCGCGAACATGTCCTCGCGGGAGAGCCTGCTGGTGCCGGTGTCCGGAACGAGTTCCGGAGGTCGGCAGCTGCAGACCACGAGCAGCTGCGGATTCGCACACGGCAGCCGGACGAGCAGACGTGCGATCTCGAGGGCGACAATGGATCCGGAGCAGTGCCCCAGCAGGCCGTAGTCTCCGGAAAAGGCGGCGAAGTCGTCTGACTTCGCCGCTTCTTCGATCTCGGCGAGCAGCGTATGGATCGAGCGGTGCGGCGCCTCCCGGACCCTGCGTCCACGCCCGGGCAGCAACGCCCCGCTCAGGGAGATCCCCGCCTGCGCGGCCGTCTCGCGGAGCGAGTGGAACAGCGTGGGTCCCGCTGCGATGTGCGGAAAGGCGAACAGCTCGAATCCGTCGGTTTCCCTCCGATAGGGAAACAGCTTGTCGATCGGTGACATCGGTGCTCCCTCTACAGACCGGCATCCAGGTACGCCCAGTCAACCCGGCCTCCGCGCAGGTCTCCTGTCCGGTGTTCGAGTGACAGGCCCCACCTGCGACGCACGAGCGCCGGTACCCGTTTTCTGCGACGCCACCGAGAGCCGGACCCGCCCTTAACGTGAGCGCTGTGGCCTCTCATCCTTCGCCCCATGCATCCGATCGGACAGACGTGACCCCTGATGACGCGGCGCACCCCGCCGGGCACGGTCCGGCGACTTCCCGATCCGCTGTCGAGGAGGGCATCGGCAGGATCTTCCGCGACATCCTCCGGCGCGACGACATAGGCGTGTTCGACGACTTCTTCGATCTCGGGGGAAGCTCGCTGATGGCCGTGCGGGCGCTCGGACAGATCCACGAGCGGTACGGGGTGCGGGTCCGGGCGATGGACTTCTTCGAGTCCCCCGTGGTGGCCACCCTGGCGCAACACGTGGTGGATGCCGCGCCCGCCCCGTGGCCCGAGGTGGGCCGGCGTCCTGCGGGAGCCGAGCCCGTACTCTCCTATGACCAGCAGCGGCTCTGGCTGGAGGACCAGCTCCTGCCGAGCGCTGCCTACCATGTGCACGGTCGGCAGCGGCTCAGCGGAGACCTGGACGTGGCTGCCCTGGACGCCTCACTGCGCGCCATCATGGACCGGCATGAGGCACTGCGCTCCCGGTTTCCCGTACAGGACGGCAGGACGGTGCAGATCGTCGACGACCTCGCGGACGACTGGCATCTCCGGTTCGAGGACGTCAGCGCCCGACCCGACGGTGAGGACCGGGCGCGCGAGCTGATGGACGCCGATGCCGCCGCGCCCTTCAGCCTCGAACACGGCCCCCTGGTGCGCTGCCTGTTGATCCGGGTGGGCGAGGCCGAGCATCTGCTGAGCATCACCGCACACCACATCGTGTGCGACGACTGGTCGGTCGGCGTCTTCGTGCGGGAACTGTCCGCCCTGTACGCGGCGGGCGGCGATCCGCGGCGGGCGGATCTGCCCGAACTGGAGGTCCAGTACCGCGACTTCGCCGTGTGGCAGCGGAAATGGCTGACCGGCGAGTACCTGCAGCAGCAGGTGGACTACTGGCGCGAGCATCTCGCCGGCGCCCCGGCCTCCCTGGCGCTCCCCAGCCGGCGGCGCAGCACGCCGGATGATGTTCTGGTGGGCGGACGGGTGTCTGCCGCGCTCTCGGAAGCCGATACGAGTGCGCTCGGCGAGTTGTGCCGGAAGGCGGACGCGACCGCGTTCATGGCGCTCCTGGCCGGGTTCGGGACGGTTCTCGGCCGCTGGTCGGGCCAGGAGGACGTGGTGATCGGGGTGCCGATCACAGGGCGGTCCGACGCCCGGTTGCAGCACCTCATCGGCTTCTTCGTCAATACGCTTCCGTTCCGACTGGACCTCAGCGGTGACCCGACGTTCGCCGAGCTTCTCGCCCGCGCCCGCAAGGCGGCGATCGGCGGATACGCGCATGCGGAAGCGCCGTTGGACCTGCTGGTCGGCGAGCTTCCCGCGACCCGTGTCCCGTCCCGGACACCGCTCTTCCAGGTGATCCTGAACGGGGTCGACACCCCTGAGGTCCGTCCACTGGCAGGCACCACAGGGGAGTTGCTGGACGCTCCGGCCCGGCCCAGCAAGTTCGAGCTGACCTTGAACGCGCGCGAATGGGACGGGGTCCTCCGCTTCGACCTGGAATTCGATGCGAACCGCTACGAGCGGGTCATGATCGAGCAGCTTCTGGAGCAGATGACGGCGATCCTCCGGACCGCGGCGCACGCTCCTGACCGCCCTCTGAGCGAGTACCGGCTGACCTCACCCGGTGAGTCGCCGGCCGACTTGATGCCCGGCCCGACCGGGGACACGACCACTCCCGAGACCGGCGCGAGCGAAACAGGGCAGGTCAGTGGCTCGACCGCGTACCCGCGCCCGGCAGCAGCGTCCTCCGCACCGACCCGTGGACTGCTGTCGGCGGCCGACCCTGATGCCGTCGCGGTCGTCGACCGCGACGGCGAGTGGACCTACCGCCGCATCGACGAGGTGGCGGACCGAGTCTCCCGGGCGTTGACGCGGCGCCTTCCCGCAGACGCCGGGAACCGTCGACTTGGCGACATCGAGGGCCAGGTCGTCCTTGCCTGGCGGCCGTCCGCTCTCTGTGCGGCCGCGCTCCTGGGGTGTCTGCGGGCCGGAATCCGGGTGTCCCTGGATCGCTCGGGCGATGCCCTGGAGGCCGCCGGCGGCTTGGCGGTGCGCTCCGACGGCTCCGGCATCACGCTGCGGCTCGGGCCGGACGAGATTCACGTCATCGATCCCGACAGTCCGCCGAGCGACGGGACGGAGTCGGGCGCCGACGCCGTCATCCCCGGTGGCGGCCCGGATTGGGCGGTGGCACGCTACGGGTTCGACTCCCACGACCGCTTCGCCGTGCTCTCCGGCTCCACCCATCACGTGATCTCGGCGCTCCTGACCGCCTTCGCCGCGGGAGGGACCGTGGTGCTGGTCGACCACACGCCTGCCGGTGGAACAGGCGCGCCGGCCGCGGAGCTGGAGAGCGCCGGCGTCAGCGTGCTCTATGCGGGGCCGGAGTCGTTGCGTGGCCTGGCGGGTTCCTCCCTGCCCGGACTGCGCCACGTCGTGGTCGAGAACTCGGGATCCTTTGTGGCGCAGGACGTCGTCGCGGTACGCCGGACGGCCCCGGACGCCCGGTGCACGGGCCTGTACGGCCTCGGGCCCGACGGCCGACCCGCGACGGTTTACGACATACCGGATGGGTGGGCGGCGGAGACGGCGCCCCTGCGCATTCCCCTCGGCCATGCCGTGCGCGGTCCTGTGCGGCTCGTTCGGCGAGGCGGACAGGATGCGGCGGTCGGCGAAGTCGCCGAACTCTGCACGGAGGGCGGTCGGAGCGGGGAGCTCGGGCGGCGCTGGGCTGACGGGACGTTCGAGATGGTCGGCATGGTCGGCAGCGACCCGTCGGCCGACACTCTTCCGGTCACCTGCGCGCTGCGTGAGCTCTCGGGCGTCGTCGACGCCCTCGTCGTCGACGCGACGGAAGCCGGCGCGGACACGGAGCTCGTCGCCTATGTGGTCACCGAGGACGGGGAGTTCGACCTGGCTGCGGCCCAGCCCCGGCTTGCGGCGCGGGTGCCCGACGCACTGCTCCCACGGCATCACGTGGTGCTCGAACAGCTGCCGCTGACTGCGGACGGAGAGTACGATCTGGCCGCTCTGCCCCGTCCGGAGTCGCGGGAGACAGCCGACCGGTACGTCGCTCCGCGAACCCCGGTGGAGCGTCAGCTCGTCGAGATCCTTGCGGAACTCCTCAAGGTCGATCGGGTCGGCGTCCATGACAGCTTCTTCGAACTGGGCGGGTTCTCGCTGCTCGCGACGCAGCTGAACATCCGGATCCGGGAGACCGTCCAGGTGGACCTCACCCTGCGCGACATCTTCGCCTCGTCGACGGTCGAGATGCTCGCACGGCGCATCGCGTACCGCCAGGCCGAGCAGGAGCCTGTGGAGGATGTCGAGGCCCTGCTGAGCGATCTGGAGTCCGAGGCATCCCGCCGCGCCTGATCGGGGCGGCGGTCCACTCCGCGCGGATCGACCAGATCCCTCGGCGGGCACGCCCGCCGAGGGATCTGGTTCGATGACCCCACAGGGGCTTGCCCCGCCTGCCCGATCCGGTCAGAACGAGAAGGTTCGTACGGCGATGGTCTGCCCCGACAGCACCGGGAAGCCCGCCCAACCGGTACCTGGCGGGAGCCGAGGTGCGTCGACGCCGTCCGGGAGGCCGGAGGCGGTGGACAGGACGCGGAGGCGCAGGGGGCCGTTGCCTTCGGTCCGGAGGGTGAGGTCGATGCCCTTGCCCGAGAGCGCGGCGTAGCGGAATCCCCAGCCCCAAGGTTCGGCGAGCGCGGCTTTCGCGGCATCGATGTCCACGCCGTCGACCGTCGCGCCCTGCACCGAGTGGTGGGTGGTGTTCGCGAACACGTCCACCATGAAGGCGTCGTCGGGCACGGTGAGGTGCAGTCGCACGGTGCGCTGCCCGGTGACGGGGTCGACGACGTCGGGGGCGGTACGTCTGATCAGGGGCTCGGGGACGTCGCGGGCCTTGAGCGCGCGGCCGCGGTACAGCGGCGCCCCGGAGAGGGACGGGATCCGTTCGTCCAGCCGACTCGGTCCGGCGGTGAGCAGCCGCCCCACGGCCGGC
>NZ_DATCVQ010000332.1:0-3180 GCF_036566765.1 Streptomyces sp. | reverse complement strand
CGCTCGAGCCAGGAGCGGTAGTCGGCGAAGTCCTCGCCGACCGCGCCCACGAGCACCGGCGCCAGGCCGAGGTTGGCCAGGCCGAAGGAGATGTTGGCGCCGACGCCGCCGCGGCGGATCTCGAGGTCGTTGACCAGGAAGCTCACCGAGAGCTTGTCGAGCTGGTCGGCGACCAGCGAATCGGCGAACTTTCCACCGAAGCTCATCAGGTGGTCGGTGGCGATGGAGCCTGCGATCAGGAGTGAACCGGACATGCGCGGAACCCTACCGGCGAGACCTCGGGCGACGTTAAGGCTCGACCGTAGACAGCAGATGAAATATTACCGCTGAGTCCGCCTTCTGCTACCCGTTGGTAGTGCTTACCGTCGTTTGCATGACAGCCATGCGCGTTCCGTACGACGACCTCGACAGCCCCGCGCAGCTCTGCGCCGACTGCGCCGCCGCCGACAGCACGCTGCGCCTGCCCGCGCCACGGGTGCGCGAAGCGGCCCGCCCGGCACCCGCCGTGCGGATGCAGGCCCGCGAGCCGGGCGACACCGCCGTGCTCGAGGCCTGCGGACACGTCGCCGACGACCTCGCCCTGACCTGAGCCGGACGCAGCCACGACCGCATGCCGTGGCTGCCCGAAGACATGAGAGCCCCTGTCACGCACAGGGGCTCTCGTCATGTCGGCGACCCGGTCAGTCCCTCGCGGTCACCCCGTCCAGGGCGAGGTCGAGAAGCCTCGCGGCGCGGTCTGGGCCGGCAGCCCGGTCACGGCTGACGACCCAGGCGATCCCGGCGGCGAGATCGAAGACGTCGTCCATGCGTACGTCCCGCCGGATGTCTCCGGACTCCTGCGCCCGGGCGAGCAGCGTCCGGGTCGTCTCCTGCATGTGCTCACAGGTCACCCCGAGCAGCGACCCCTCCCGGCCGGCAGCGTCGAGCACGCTGCCCGGGAGTCCCCCGTAGGTGCTGATCTGGGCGATCGTCGCCAGCAGCCACTCCCGCAGGGCCGTCAGCGGCTCCTCTGCCCCGGCGAGCTCGGTGCCCCGCTTGTGCACCGCCGCCATGTTCTCCGCGAGCGCCGCGGAGATGAGCTCGTCGCGCGTCGGGAAGTGCCGATAGAGCGTCGCGTTCCCGACCCCCGCGGAACGGGCGATCTCGTCGATCGAGGTGTCGACGCCGTAGCGCGCGAAAGCCGCTCGCGCCGCCTCGATGACGGCGTCGTAGTTGCGGCGCGCATCCGCCCGCTTCGGCCGCCTGCTCTCCCAGTCGGTGATCTCGGTCGCAGTCATCATTACCCCTTGACAATAACCGGGGACTATCCCCACATTTGAAATGGGGAGTCTCCCTGGTTCCGATGATAGCGAGGTACGAAGACATGACAGAGCTTCACGAGGCACGGACCGGAAACAGAGCCGGAAGCAGAGCCGGTGCCCGCGGCGGAGGTTGGGCGGTGGCGGCGGTGGTGACCTGCCAGCTGATGCTGATGGTCGACGGCGTGATCGTCACCGTCGCCCTGCCCTACATCCGCGAGGAGTTCGGGCTCAGCGCGGTCGGCCTGTCGTGGGTCGTCTCCGCCTACGCCCTGGCGTTCGCGGGCTTCCTCCTGCTCAGCGGACGGCTGGGGATGATGTTCGGCCCCCGCCGCGTGCTCCTGGCGGGCGCGGCGGTCTTCGTGGTGGCCTCCGCAGCCGGAGGGCTCGCCCCGTCCGGGGAGCTGCTGATCGCCGCTCGGGCCGTGCAGGGCGTCGGTGCCGCGCTGGCCGGGCCGGCGATCATGGTGCTGCTGGTCGCGAACACCGACGAAGGGCCGCAGCGACTGCGTGGGATGTCGTGGTTCATCATCGGCTCCAGCCTGGGCAGCTGCCTCGGCCTGGTCGCCGGGGGCGTACTGACCGTGGCCCTCGACTGGCGCTGGGTGATGCTGATCAACGTACCCGTCGGGGCGGCGGTCATCGTGGGCACCGTGGCCTTCGTCCGAGAGGCCGACCGGACACCCGGACGCCTGGACATCCCCGGCGCCCTCGCCTCCGCCCTCACCATGGTCGCCCTGGTGCACGGGCTCACCCGAGCGGGCCAGGAGGGCTGGGGCGACCCCGTCGTGCTCGGCTCCCTGGCTCTCGCACTGCTCGCCCTGGTCGTCCTGGTCGCCGTGGAGTCACGCGCGGCACACCCCGTCGTACCGCTCCGCCTGCTCCGCGGCGCTCGCCGCGCCGTGCCCTATGCGGGCATGCTCCTGGTGCCGGCGATGATGATCGGGTTCTTCACGTTCTCGGTGCTCTTCCTGCAGGACGTACGCCACTTCGACGCCCTCGAGGCCGGGTTGGCCTACCTCCCGTGGGGAGCGTCGGTGATCATCGGCGCCCGGCTGGTGCCGGCGCTGGTGGCCCGCATCGGCGACCGCGGCACGATCGTTCTCGGGATCGCCCTCGGCCTGGCCGGGCTGGTCGCGTTCGTACTGCTCGCCGCCGATGCCCCGCTGTGGGCCGGCGTCCTGCTGCCGTGCTTCGTCTTCGGCTTCACCGCGCCGTTCTTCTTCACCCCGGCCAGCGCCGCGATCATGGCGGCGGCCGAGGGTGAGGACTCCGGTGCCGCCGCCGGGATGTTCCAGGCGATGCAACAGCTCGGCGGGGCGATCGGCGTCGCGACGCTCACCGCCGTGTTCACCAGCCGCGCCGCAGCGGGCGTCGAACCGGCGATGGAGACCGCGATGCTCGCCTCCACCGCCTTCGGGCTCGTGCTCCTCGTGCTGGCCCTGGCGACGCCCGCGTTCGCCGGTCGCCGGCCCGCACCGGTCCCTGCCTGAGCGTCACCGAACGCGCGAGCGCCCCTGTCCGAGTCGGACAGGGGCGCTCGCGATGATGCTCAGTGGCTGTGCTGACTCAGTGGAAGGAGTCGCCGCAGGCGCAGGAGCCGGTGGCGTTGGGGTTGTCGATGGTGAACCCCTGCTTCTCGATGCTGTCCACGAAGTCGATCATGGCGCCGTTGAGGTAGGGGACGCTCATCCGGTCGACGACGACGGAGACACCGTCGAAGTCGGTGACGACGTCACCATCGAGGGTGCGCTCGTCGAAGAAGAGCTGGTAGCGCAGGCCGGAGCAGCCACCGGGCTGCACCGAGATGCGCAGGCTGAGGTCGTCTCGGCCTTCCTGCTCCAGGAGGCTCTTCACCTTCGAAGCGGCAACGTCGCTCACG
>NZ_DATCVQ010000331.1:0-1805 GCF_036566765.1 Streptomyces sp. | reverse complement strand
CTCCCGGTGCTCTCCGAGGACATCGCCCACATCCTGTTCGGCTACGGCGCCGGCGCCGACGCGTTCAAGGAGTACGCCCCGACGCTGTCGATCTTCGCCGCCGGGCTGGTCTTCTTCACGATCCACTACCTGCTGCTGCGCGGCTTCTACTCGCTGGAGAAGAACCGCACCGTCTTCTTCATCCAGTGCTCGGTCGCCACCACCAACATCGTCGCGGCGCTGCTGCTGACCAGGGCAGTCTCCGCGGAGTACACCGCGCCCGCACTCGCCGGTGCCTACACGCTGGCCTACCTGGTCGGCTCCGTCGTCTCGTACGTCGTGCTCAAGCGCACGCTCGGAGACCTGGACGGGCGCGGGCTGCTCGGGTTCCTCGCCCGCCTGGTCATGGTGACAGCGGTCGCCGCGGCCGCCGCGTGGCTGCTCCGCACGGCGCTGGGCATGATCAACGACGAGCCGACGATGGTGCTGGCCTTGATCGGTGCCGCTATCGTCGGGGCGCTGCATCTCGGCATGCTGCTCCTCGGGGCGCAGGCTGCCCAGGTCAAGGAGCTGACCACGATGGTGCAACAGGTCGCCCGACGGCTGCGTCGTTGAGCACCAGTCCTTGACCACCATCGGACAGCCTCCTCACTGTCTGGCACGGTCTGAAAGAATGGGTCCGATATGGAGTTCACGCAATCAGGCGACGTCCTCGCCGGCAGATACCAGCTGACGGATCTGCTGAGCGAGTCCCGTGAGGGACGCTTCTGGCGCGCCCAGGACGCGGTGCTCGGCCGCCCGGTTGCGGTGCACGTCCTCGACGCCCGCGACGAGCGCGCTCCGCGCCTGATGGCCGCGGCCCGCAACTCCGCTGCCGTCGGTGACCCCCGGATGCTGCGCGTCCTCGACGCCGCCCAGACCGACCAGGTGGCGTACGTCGTCAACGAGTGGGGCGAGGGTTCGTCGCTGGAGAACGCACTGGCCGCCGGTGGCCCGCTGCCACCGCAGCAGGCCGCCTGGATCGCCTCCGAGGTCGCCGACCTGCTGGTCCTGGCCCACGATCAGGGCCACGCCCACGGCCGGCTCAACCCCGAGGCCGTACTGCTCGACGACCTCGGCGCGGTGCGTGTCATCGGCTTCGGTGTTGACGCCGCACTGCACGGGATCGACCCCGACACCCGTGACTCCCAGCGGCGCGACCGGGTCGACGCCGTGGGCGTCCTCTACGCAGCCCTGACCGGCAAGTGGGCCGGCGAGACCCTGTCCTCGATGCCGCCCGCGCCGCGTGACCACGGCCGCGTGCTCCGTCCCCGGCAGGTACGCGCCGGTGTGCCGCGTCCCCTCGACGACCTGTGCGACCGGGTGCTGGGCAGCGGCGCCGACATGCCGCCGCTGACCGCGGCCGAGCTGCACTCCGCGCTCGCCGGCTTCTCCGGGGAGCCGACCGCTCCGCTCAACCGGCCCTCGGCGGTCAACGAGGAGACCCAGGCGATGGCCGCGCCGACCGAGCTCGAGCCGGCCGAAGCGCAGGCGGCGTCGAACGCCATCGGCGTGGCCCCCGATGCCGTACGTCCCCAGCGCCAGCGTCCGTCCTCCCCGCCGCCGATGCAGGACCCGACCCCGTCGAAGCCGCTGTTCGCCGACGAGACCCCGGGCTACGTGCCGCCGCAGCGCCCCCAGCAGGCTCCGCCAGCCGCCGCCCGGCGGCCGGTGGCCCCCGATGCCTCCTACAACGGCTGGCAGGGCCCGTGGACCGGCGCCAACGTACCGATCGCCGAGGAGCCGGACTACAACGACAAGCCCGGCGCCAGCTGGCTCCGCATCGC
>NZ_DATCVQ010000330.1:0-15641 GCF_036566765.1 Streptomyces sp. | reverse complement strand
GTCCTGCGGCAGCGGTTGCCGGTATTGGATAAAGGCTCGTTGCGCAGAGGGTGATCCTCTACCTTGGGCCGGAGCGGGACTGCGCGCATTCCCGCAGGCTGCGGTGCCGTGGCAGAGCGGCCCATTGCGATCGACGTGGGTGAGGTCCCGCTCACGTCGACTGACGGAGACGGGGCGGGCCTGCCCCTATCTGTCCGCGGGTTCAAATCCCGCCGGCACCGCAGCTGACCTGGAACTTGGTCCCGGGCTCGGAACTGCCAGTTCGGTCCAGGTCCACAGAAGTTGGGCCAGAACCGAGAGTCGTGAACAAAGCCACCACGTGCGAGCGAAACGATGTAGGGAAGTCGGAAGGGTCCTTTCTGCATGTCTGCCGAGGCAGCCCGAAAGAGGCCTCACGGCCAACCGTGTCGGCCGCGGCGTCTGGGGCAGGTGGTGCCCGTGCAGCGGAGTGCACAGCACCTGGTCCGCGGCCTCACGCCGAATCACGGCTTCTTCGACCTCAACGTGCACACCCTCTGGGCGTTGATCGCCGCCCGTCCGAACGTGCTCAAGCGGACCACCGTGACCCGATCCCTGCGCAACCAACTGCCTGTGATGTTGGATGACTCAGGGCTCTTGGCGGCGACGCGCCGTGAACTGGAGAGCATCCAGTACGCGATTCGCCTCGCCGAGGCGTGAGAGGAGGCCGGGCGGTGGCTGACGACCTGTCCGCGGTGGCGCACTTCCTGTACGAGGCGGGGACCCTCAAGCAGACGAAACGCACCGGGTGGTGGATGGCTGGTGTGCGCGACCCCGAAAGTGTGGCCGAGCACGCATGGCGGACCTCCCTCATCGCCTCGATCATCGCCAAGCTCGAAGGTGCGGACCCTGCCCGAGCCGCCTTCCTGGCGGTTTGGCACGACTCTCAGGAGACGCGGACCGGTGATGTGAACTACCTCGGCAAGAGGTACTCGACTGAGGCGGACCCCCAGGCCGTAACGGCCGACCAGACTGCTGGCATGCCCGAGCTCCTCGCCTCCGCGATTCGGGAGCTGGTTGCCGAGTACGAGGCCAAGGACTCTCCGGAAGCGATCTGCGCGCGGGACGCCGACAAGCTGGAGTGCATGCTCCAGGGCATCGAGTACAAGGCGCAGGGGTACGAAAATGCCCAGCGGTGGATCGACAACAGTCGCGGTCGGCTCGTCACCGAGACCGGCCAGCGTCTCGCCGATGAGCTGCTCGGGCAGGGGACGCTGGACTGGCTGCATGCGGCTCTCGGCGAGCCGCGGAGCTGATCCCAGAGAATAGAATCCCTGGCCGCCCTCCTCCGCGTAAGCAGCGCGGAAGAGGGCGGCTTGTCGAGGGGGACTAGGGCGTGTTTGAAAGTCGTATCCCATCGCCGGTCGCGACGATGGCAACGGCAGTCCTGCAGTCCTTCTATCGGGAGTCCACCCGCCGGCATCCGAGGCGTCACGGGCCACGGCCCATGAGAGCATCGATCGCCCTGGACGCGGCTGGTTCCCCTTTGCACCTGCGCCTACCGTCGTGGGTCTCGTTCGACCAAGGCGTCTGACGTGTGGATGCTGGTGGCAGCATTCCATAAGGAGGGAAGCGTGGTTGTGCCGCAGCCGACGGGGTTGATTTCGGTTCTGCTGGACAGGACTGCTCGTATCGACGAGCGCGATGATGCCGCGATGGACCTTGAGGAGTACTCGGGTGAGCACGTGGTGAAGGCGCTCGTCGATGTGGCCAGTTCGCCGGTCGAGGACGAGCTTGTGCTTGCCTCGGCAGCGGAGTCCTTGGGTCGGATCCTTGCCCGGGACGGCGGGTGTCCTGAGGATCTACTCGCGTCCCTTCGCCCTGAGGCAAAGCGCATTGCGGAGGAAGTACTGCGAGCGAGTCGCCAAGTGGAGTAGACGGCGGTGTCTCTCGGGCCCCCGGGGTCTTGTCGGCAGGGGATCCTGGTCAGAGCCATTCGCCGATGGCAGCGATGGTTACGGTGGCCTGGTAGCGGACGGCGAGCTTGTCGTACCGGGTCGCGACCGCGCGGTTCCTCTTCAAGCGGTTGATGCCGCATTCGACGGCGTGCCGGGCCTTGTAATCCTCGCGGTCGAAGGCCGGCGGACGTTCGCTGGCCGGCCCGCGCAGTTTGCGGTTACGGATCTGGTCGGCAGGCTCGGGGATGGTGCAAGCGATACCGCGCCGTCGCAGCAGCGCGCGGTTAGCGCGGGAGGAGTAGGCCTTGTCGCCGCGTACCCGCCCCGGGCGGCTGCGCGGCCTTCCCGGACCGATCCTCGGGACGCGGATCGCATCGAGGAGGTTCGTGAACTGGGGTGAGTCGCCGCGTTGTCCGGCGGTGATCAGCAGGGCGAGCGGACGCTGGCCCTGCAACCGTATGAGGGAAGGGAGATACCCGTGATCGAGGCAGAGCTCAAGGCCCGCGTGCACGCGCCAGAGGAAGTGCTGCGGCGGCTCGACGAGCGCGCGCAGGGCGTGGCCGAGGTCTACAAGGACACCTACTACGACGCGCCCGACGGCAGCCTCGACGCGCGGGATGCCGAGCTGCGCATCCGCACCGTGCATGCCCCCAACGACACGCGCACCGTCCTTACGTACAAGGGCGCGCAGGTGGACGAGGCGTCCTGATCGAAGCCGGAGGCGGTGGCTTTGTTCACGAGATTGGACAGCAGATGTCGACCACTTTGGGAGGCACGGGAGTCTGGCGCTGTTCGATTGCCAGACGGTTAGAAGAGGTCGGACGAGGTGCCCTGTGTGAGGTTCTCCTGGATCGTTCGCAGCCACGGGCTGCGAACGGCTGGTAGCCGGACCAAGGTGTGCTGGAACGTTCCCCGGTCGGCTCGGAACGAGTAGTTGGGGAGCGGCGGGAGCGGGTCGTCGCGGAGTACGTCCTTGGGTATGCGGCCTGACGCGGGAACCGGCAGGTATGGCTGGGGAGAGACCAGCCACAGCCACACCCCCAGCGGCAGGGGCACGGGGTATGCCGACGCCGTCGGGCCGGCGGGGGGCCAGGTCTGACCTGTCTGGGGGTGGACCGGTACGAGGAGGATGTCGACGCCCGCGTCCGGGGAGGGCTGTCCCGGTCCAGCCAGGACGGCGCGCCGCTTCGGGGGGCCTGCTGGCAGCAGGGTGTCAAGCGCACGTTGGAACACGTCCGCGGTCAGACCGCCTGGGACCTTAACCGGCTGCCCTTGGGAGGCAACCAGCAGGTGGGCGAGCGCCTGGCCGGCTGCCGCCTCCCACCGCGGGCTCCACGACCAGTAGTGGTCCGACCCCAACCGTCCTCCCCACGTGGAAATCGGCTCGAACGGGGGCGTTTTCTCGCCCTTCTCTGCCAGCTCCGCCCAGGAGAGGGGCGCAGCGTGGACTCCGGCGACGGGGACGCGGTGCACGGCGTCCGAGCTGAGCCGCACTTGCTGCCAGAGCGAGCAGTCGTCGACCCTGGTCGCCACGGGGAGGTCGCACGTATCGCAGGCCATGTTGGGCCCGTCGGCTCCGTCGAGGCCGCAGCAGGCACCGCCGCGCTTCTCAGGAATCAGTCGGGTTCCACGGGTATCACCGGGCGCGATGACACTCGCCCCGGGCGTGCTGTCGGATAGGGCGTAGACCGGCGCGTAGATGCCGCGTGCTTCCGCCTCGCCCGGATCGATCTCGTCCCACATCCGCCACGGCCCTCCCCAGGGGGCGGGGTCCACGGCAAACGTCCCCGACTCCATGAGCACCGGAAGCTGGGCACCGTTCCCGTACGTCTGACGGGCGTGGATTGGCAGTGAGACCTGGGACAGAGGGGTAGTCAGCTCAGCGCCGCATCCCGCACACACGAAAACGAACAAATGTCCTCCGCTTGGGAAACAGAGGCATCGTCGCAGCTCGCCAACAGCAAGCCAACCTGTTTTCTCATCCGTCGCAGGAACGGCACCTGCCACTGCCGTGGAGTATCGACGCAGCGCGGGCAAGTGCCAGCCGCGGCCTCCGACGATGGCAAGCGACTCACGCAGTGTTCGAATTCCTGGGTGTCCCGTGGCGCCTCCCGAAGTGGTGAACATCTGCTGCCCATTCTCGTGAACGAAGCCAAGGCGGAGACCCGCGTCGAGGACGCCGACGCAGCGCACGCGATCGTGCGTGGACTCGGCTACACGCCCGTGATCGCCTTCGAGAAGCGGTGCCGGAACTACAGCTTCAAGGCCCGCAGCAGGGAGATGCTTGCCACGCTCGTCCGCGTCCCCGAGGTGGACGGGACCTTCCTCGAGGTTGAGACGATCGTCGGCGACGACCAGGTTGAAGGCGCGCTCGACGACATTCGCGCGGTCCCGGTCGAGCTGGGCATCGCCGAGGAGGACCTGACGCGCGAGCTGTACACCGACGCTGTGCGGTCGTGTCGCGGCGTGTAGGTGCCAGCCCTCCCACACCGGAGGCGCACGTCGATCACCCCGGCCTACCAAGCGGGTCGAGCCACTAGTCAGATTGTGGTGGGGGCCCGTCGGGCCTGGTGCTGGGCGTGAGCTGTTGCGATGCGGGATATGTGCGTAATGGCTTCAGGCTCGATGTGTGCGAGGGCCGGGAGTGCGTGGTGCCAGCCGGTGGTGGTGAGGCTCTGGTGGAGAAGTTCGGCTGCTGTGTTGTTGTCGGCTGGTGTGAGCGAGATGGCGTCCGCGAGGTGTCGGACAGTGTGGGTGAAGGGGTCGGCCTGCGCTGGGCCGTCGGCGGGCAGGGGGCGGACCGGGACTCGGGAGAGGTGGCCGGCCACGGCGGTGAGTGCTGCCGCGCGGGCATGTGGGTTCGTGAGTCGTTCGGCAACGTGTCTTGCGGATTCGGTGTCGCCGAGGGCCGCGTGGGCCACGGCGAGGGCGGCTGTGGGGAAGTGCTCGGGGTCGCGGTTGGCCATGTCCCGGTTAAGCCAGTGCAGCTGTAGCCCCGGGTCTTCCTCTGCGCCGGTGCGAAGGAGGGCGTGTACGAGGACCGTTTCGGGCAGCCAGGTCTCGGGACTGAGTTGGGTGTAGGCGAGCCCTGCTTCTTTCACCGCGTCGAGAATGCTCTTGTAAGGGGAAGCGGCGTCGACTGCAGCGGGGAGCAGGCCGGCCAGGCGTGCCAGGAGGCTCCGTGTTCCTCGAGGTGTCTCCCTGGTGGCGTTCAGGTCGTTGAGGAGGGAAAGGACCAGCTTGCTTGCGGCGTCCGGGGCGTAGGTGGCGAGCTCTGAGGCCACGGCGATCCGGGCCAGTCGATCGGCTTTCCTCCACGCCGCCTTCTTGGCCCGGTCCGGGGGAGTGGCGTGCAGGCCGAGAAGGGTGAGTGCTGCTTCGCTCTCGCCCACACAGGCGAGTGCTTGTGCGGCGTGTGCCCAGGTGCCGTTGTGGAACGGATCGGGGCCTGTGTGCGACGCGGGTCCGACGATGTGTCGGGCTGCCTGTTGGGCGTTGGCGCGGGCATCGGCGGCGCGTCCGGTGTCCATGAATGCCATGGCCATGGCGGCGTGCGCGCGTGCCCGATCAGACGGGTCCGGCCAGAGTTCGAGGAGGGATGAGGCGTCGGCTGCGGTGCCGGCGCGGATGAGTGATCCGGCCAGGGAAGGGGCCCAGACCGGGGCCCTGTCAATCCCGGGGCCTGCGATCGGCAGGAGAGTCAGGGCCTGGTCCAGGCGGTCTTTCGCTTCCGAGTTCCTTCCGGCCTTCGCCAGCTGGGAGGCTGCGCTCGCCAGTTCCTCGGCGGCCTCGAAGGCGTCTTCGCCGTCCTCTGCTGGGTGGTCGAGGCGCTCTGAAGGCATGTCGGGAAGTCTTTGTTGCAGCTCGGTTCGCAGAACGTGCACCTCCTCGTCCGACGTCCCGGTGTCGGTGAGGGCCCGCTCGAGCCGATTGAGGGTGTGGTTGAAGCCGAATTCCAGGTGGAACGTGTCCGCTGCAGACATCGTCGTCCTGCCCAGGCACACCGCCTCGACATGCCGACGCGCCAGTCCTGCTAGCTCTTCGGCTTCCTCGGGCTTCCCCTGGGCCAGCATCGACGCCACAGCGGCCAGAACAGAAACGTTCTCCAGCGTTGGTGCCGTCTCCCATGCCTGGCGCGCGTGCTCCAGAGCGCGGGCCTGCAGCCGGTTCGCACGGGCAGGGTCCGCAGCTGCGACGGTTTGCCAGATTTGAACGGCGATCGCGCTGGCGTCGTCGAGCTCGGCCTGTTCCTCGGCTTGTTCCTCCAGCTCGTCAAGGAGTTGCTGCGCGGACTGCGGGCTGTGCGGTGCCAGAAGATCGGCCGCCTCGGCCCAAGCTTCGTACAAGCTCGTACTCGGTCTTCGGGCCGAGCGGAGCAGCTCCAGGCCGGCTGAGACCTGCCCCGCAGCCAGCAGGGCGAGGGCGGCCCGGCTGGCTGCGGAGTGTGCGTCGTCGGCGGTGTACTCGCGAAGTTGTGCCTGCTGGAGGGCTGTCGCCGCCCACTGTCCGGCCTCGCGGGCGATCTCCCCGGCCTGCTCGTGACCGGTGTCCACCAGTACACGGGCGACGTCGGCGAGCCCTGCCGAGTTCATCGACGCCTGCGGCGACGTACCGGCCAGGGATCTGGCTCTGCGGACGTCGCCGAGCAGAGCCACCGTTCGGGCGACGGATCGCGGCATGGGCCGAGTGTGGACGAGCAGTGCCTCGCGGGACACGGCGACTTGTGCTGAGGTGGCCAGGCGTGGCCGTGCGCGGTGGGGATCGGCTGCTGCGACCAGGTTGAGGTCAGCGAGGGCGACGTCCGGTCCGGAGCGTTGGACAAGGCGGAGCTGACGACGCGGGTCGAGGATGAGGGCCGCGAGACGGCTGATGTCCCCTTTGCGTTCAAGGAGCCGGGTGTAACCGGTGAGCAGGTAGTTCGGGGTGTCTTCGGGCCACCCGTCTTCACGGTAGCGGTCCGCCCAGGCGTGCAGGGCCGCTTCGTGCGCGGCGAGTTCGGTCTTGCCGAGTGCCGCTGCGGCCGCCTTGCGTAGTTCGTCGTGGGCGAGGACGAATGTCTGCCCGTCGGATTCAGTATCCACATCGGAGGGCGCCCCCAGCGCAACGTGGTCTATATCGGTGGGGGACATGTTGCGGCCGACGACGCTGCGCAGTCTGTGCTGCACGTCATAGGGTCTGACGCCGACGAGAGCGGCCAGGTCCGTCCGGGTGAGCGGTCCTTCAGCGACGACGAGCAGACCCAGGAGCGGGGAGCCGACGCGAGGGTCGTCCAGCAAGGCGGCCAGTTCGTGCATGGCTGCGTCGCGGATGACGCGGGCGGCAGGGGAGGGGGCCAAGCGGCGGACGATGCCAGCATCCCGGAGTGGGTGGCCGTCGGCGACGTCGGGCGGGACTTGCGGATTGCGGCGCCCTGACACGATGACGCGCATGCCGTGCGGAGGCTCTTTGGGCAGGAGCGCGGCAATGCTCTGCTTGCCCAATGCGCCATCGGCGTCCTCGTCTAAGCCATCGACAATCAGCACCAGACGCCGGTGGCGCGCTGCACTGGCCCTGGCGGCGGCTTCGAACAGCAGGGGCAACTGGTCCGGGTTCCCCCTTTCTGCAGCCCGGATCTTTCTGCCGGCCACTGAAGCGAGCTGGTCGCCGACTGCCTGGAGGAATGGCTGGCGGCCGTTGGTGCCCAGGCGTCTGGCGATGAAGTGGTGGACCACGTCGACACCGACGGGGAGGCAGCGGGTTGCGAACCAGGCGAGCAGGGCGGTCTTGCCGGCCCAGGCGTCCGCCTGCCACCACACGTACGCCGGGCTGCTGTCAGGTGCGGCGACGAATGCCGACAGCGCGGCCAGCTCCTCGTCGCGGCCCACGAACTCGTGCGGGATGACGTCCTGGAGAGCCTGGGACGGCATGCCGATCAGGCGGCCGACGGAGGCCGCATGAACCCTGGTCCCGCGCCCTCCCTGCCCGCTCTTGCTGACAGCCTGCGCCGCGTAGAGCCGGGCCTTCCAGGTATCCGTGCTCGTCTGCCGGTGTCCTTCAGGGGAGCGCCGGGCTGCTTGGTCCTCCAGGAAGGGAATCAGCAGCTGCAGGACGTATTGGACGCGGTCTGGCCGTGTCGGGACAGATCGTCGATCTCCGCCTCCGAGCCATTCCCCGAGGCTGGTGGTGGACACCTCGAACCCATGCTTCTTGCCGAGGCTGATGAGGCGTTTGTAGCCGACCTCGGGGCCGCCCGCAGCCGCGTAGAGAGCCTGCAGCTCCTCCGCGAAGCCCGCTTCTTGACGGCCGACTTCGCGCACCACGACACCGCCGTCGCTGACTGCGGCGGACTTCTCCGGAATCGCCATCATCCCCTACCTGACCAGCGGAAACACCCTTGCTTCACCTCGCCGGACATCGCCGGAAGGCCTCCCTATGGCGGATACCTGTGGGACCGCGCTCGGCGGAGCAGACCACCGGGCGGCAAACCGAGGGGGATTTCCATGTCCGTCCTGTTTTCCCTTGTTCAGTCCGTCTTCCAGGAGGCGGCCACCGTCACCGCCGTGACTGGCCTTGCCTACACCGGGACCGTCCTGACGGTGGCCTCCACCTCCGTGCTGTCCCGCGACCCGCAGCGCCGCCGCGACGCCCGGGCCACGTTGACGATCCTCATCCGGCGCAAGGCCAAGCGCTGACACCCGAGTTCCGCTGGATCGAGGCTCCCGCTCTTGCCGGCTGCAGGAGGGAGCCTCGCCCCGCCCTCGGCGCTCCACCTGCGGTGCGCCGACGATCAGGCCATCCCACCAGCGCCGGGGTGCCTGCGCTGTGGTTGCATCCGTCGGCGGGGGCTGGCGGAGCGGGTGACCCCACCGGTGCCGATGTCAGCGAGTCAGGACCAGTCCACAGCTGTAGGCGCGGGCGTGGCCCAGGCCGTTGGAGAGGACGTTGACCAGGGATTCCGGGTCGGTGACAGTCAGGGCGCCGCGGATCTCGGCCCGGCCGATGCGGACAGGTTTGTGCCGGTGGGCGCTGGATACGGTCGGCAGCATCCGGATTCCCAGGCTGTCGGGGTCGGCGGTGGCACCGAGGCGGGCCACGCCGTCCTTGGCCGTCGACGGGTCGCCGTCGGCCTGGAGCCGGCGGGCGAACCAGCGCTTGACGTGGTCTGGGGTGGTGTGCGCGGCACGGACTCCGCGGGCCCTGTCCGGGGCGGGCTCGGACGGCTTGCTCCGGGTCGGGTTGACGACCGTACGGAAGCCGACGACCTCACCCAGCTTGAACGTGCGGTCTACGGTGATGATGTGCGGTGCTGCAGTGAACGCGGCCCGGGGTATCCGATCCCAGTCCCCAGGGATCCTGGACTGCACGACCAGGACGAGCGCCGCGGCCTTGAGGTCCACTGACCAGGTCGACAGCACGCCCATCTGCGAGCGAGCGTCCACGTCGCCATCCTCGACCCAGCCGCGGAACCCGCTCATCACGGTGCGGTGCATCTCATGGGCGTCGACCAGAGACTTGGCCACGAGCGGATGGCGGGCGTCCAGCGACAGGACGGAGTGCGTGGTGACGAAACGGGCCGTGGAGGGGCGTGTGCTGCTCACGGGATGATGTCCCATTCGGTCGCGGACGGAGCGATGCTGACGCGGGTACGGGTCTCCCAGCGGGTGGCGTGAACCCGGCGTTCCGGGTCGAAGCTGACCGGTTGGTCGTTGATTGGTGAGGCTCCTCGATCGCCCGGTGCCGCCTCGATCCATGCCCAGGGCCGCCGGCCGGAACCGCTTGAGGTGTCCGTCTCCTGTCGGCCCTCGGGCAGCAGGCGCTTGGCGGTGAACGCCTCGGCGATCGTCCCGGGAAGAATCCCTGCAGCCAGGGTCCCTGAGGGCGGGCAGGACTTCCGGCCGAGCCAGAGAAGCCGCTTCGGGTGCTCCAGGGAGTACGCGATCTCCTCCAACAGCGCCCGGTCCGAGTGCTGCAGCCCCACGACGAACGCCGCGTCGGACAGATACCAGCGCTCGGTGATCAGCGACGCACGGGAAAGCTGCTCGGAGACCAGAGTCCCGGAGACTGGATCGGCTCCGATCTTCTTCGGCGCGCCGTACCAGCTGTCCAGCGCGTGATGTCCGAAGCCGGGACCCTCGGCCGCTTCCATGCTCGCGGCGACGGCGGCAGCGCGCCGATGGTCGGTGATGATGTCGCGTGGCCGCAGCGGGAAGCTGCCCGCGCCTACCGTGTGGTAGTCCCGTACCGGGGTGCCCGGGTGGTCGGCGCGGACACCGAAAGCGAGCCCGGCGAGGTCGTCCACCGGGTCGGTGCGGTCCCGGCCCAGTGCCGCCGCGCACAGGCCGATCACCGCTGACTTGGTGGGTCGGCTGTGGGTGTCTCGCTGCGAGAAGCGGGACACCGCCCCCCAGGACTGCAAAGGGGCGGCGAGCCGGACGAGCAGGACGTGCGTCACGCCGTCAGCTCCTCGGTCGAGGTCACGGCGGTCGCTCCGACGTCCTTCAGGGTGCTCAGGAGTTCGTCGATGAGCGGGTCGTAGGTGAGGAGGCGGCCGGAGGTGATGTCGGGGCGACGTCGGCTGACGAAGGCGTGGTGCTTCAGCAGTCGCTTGACCGCGGCTGGCCCGGCCGGCCCCTCGCCTCCCTTGTCCAGGGGATTCTCGTCGATCGGGGCCTGGAAGGCGGCCGCGTAGTTATAGGGCCTCTCGCCCTCGAATGCGAGGACCAGGGCAGGCAGTGAGCCGGTGGAGGCGGTCGAGTTCTTCTTGGCCTCGGGGAAAGCGTCGACGAAGGCGTTGACGAACTCTGCCTCGGCCGCCACGGACGCCTCCTCGGCCTCATCGGCGGCCATCCCGGCAGCCCGCAGGTTCGCACGCAGCTTCACACGGTCGAGCACGGCGTGCCGGTAGAAGGTGCCGGTGATCAGGGACTGGTAGCCGGTCATGCCGGCCCCGGCATCGTCGGCCGCGTCGAGGAAATCCAGAGCGTTCTTCTTGCGGTCGAGCTTCGCGTCGTCGGCGGCGGCGTAGAAGTCGTCGACCTGCTCGGCCTCGTGCACGGTGAAGGCGTGACTGCTCTGGACGGCACCGTCGACGTTCGGGGAGTCGGGGATCTCGGCGAGGAATCGGCCGTACAAGGCGATGTCGATGGCATCGCGCGGGGCGAGCGCGGCGAGGACCGCAGCGCGGGTTCCGGCAGGCAGCTTGGGGAGCTTCGCATCGGCCGCAGAACCGCCCTCCGCGACGTCACCGTCCGCTTCGGCCGCCTCCGCGGCCGCGCTCTTGCGCGCGCCTTTCCTGCCCTTGCCAGTGACCGCCGCAGCTTGCGCCGCCAGGTACTTCTCCGTCCAAGGCCGTAGTTCCTCGGCCTGCTCGTGGATGTGTGCGGCGATCCGGGCACCCGCGTCGGACGGCGCGAACAGGAGCACCTTAGTCAGGTTCGCCACGGTCTTCTTGCCTGGATCGCCGAACTTGAGCCCGACGGCCTCGATCACGGCCCGCGCCGTACGGACCGCCTCGTCCGCGTCCCAACCGTGCGCGGAAGCCAGCGCCCGGCCGGTGATCAGCGCCCACTCGCGGGTACGGACCCCCGTGCTCCAGCCAGCCAGCGCCCCGACGCCCGCGTTGGCGCGGTTGCGCTTGTGGACCCGCTCGGCGCGGCGGCGCGCCTGGCTCGTGATCATGTGGCGCTCCGTGCCGCCGTAGACGATGGCCTTCGGCGATCCGTTCTCGTCGCGTACAGGCAGCGCAGCGACCAGCGTCTCCAGAAGGTGCAGGGAGAGGAACTGACTGCCGGCAAAAGAGACGTTGCTGGTCACGTGGTGGTGCCCTTCTGGATCGTGTCGGCAGCGGTCGTGGTGATGGTGCGGGTTGCAACGGACTGGGACTGCGGCATATGGAAGGCCACGGCCCACTCGTAGGAGACGCGGGCCTTGCGGTCGTGCCACCGGCCCAGGTCGTCGACAAGTTGGGCCCACGACGGCGGCGGCTGATCACAGGCACGCAGCCGAGCGACAGCGTGTTGCAGGTGGCGCCACGGGATCCGTCGGCTGGACACGACGCGGTCGACGAGGCGGGCCGCACCCGGGTCGTCAGGACCTCGTCCGGCACCGCTGCCGATGCGCCTGGCCGCCTCGCCGAGGCTCCCGTAGCCGTACGCGGGCGTCGACCGGCCCTGGTGGTAGACCGCGAACAAGAAGGCCACCTGTTCGTAGACCTCCCGCCGTTCCTTGTCTGGGCTGAACCAGATGGCACGGAAGTGGGGCTGCTTACGGACACGCGGGCGGCGCAGTTCTGCCAGGCTTCCGTAGTCACGGTTGTTCACGAGGCTGCCAAGCCAGACCACGAGTGCGGCACTGTTCTCGCTTGCCTCACGCCCGGGTATGGATACGTCTTGAGCGGTCATGACTTCTCCCCTCGGAGTTCGGCTGGAGCTTGAGCCTTGTCCAGCTCGTCGTCGAAACGCTTCAGGGCGGTGGCCTGAGCCTTGGCTCCCTGCGAGTTCCTCGGCAGTGAGTCGAGGGCCTCGGTCAGGAACCTGCGGGCGGCGGTGGACACCGTCGTGGCGTAGTCGAGCAGGCATTCGCCGACGGGTTCGCCCATGGTGGTCTCGTCCATCAGGAGGTCGAACGGCTCCTGCGTCGCCGCCCAGTGCCGGCCGCGCACATCGAATCGCGCTCTCTGGCTTTCTGCCTCGGCCGGATTGGGATTCGGATAGACGACGGTCCAGGCTGCGTACGCCGCTTTTTCTAGGGCCTTGGCCACGTACTCGGCGATCTCCGAACCGTGGAAGGCGGCGAGGTAGAGCCTGGCCTCCAGGCCCGGCGCGAACGGAAACGAACCGTCGACCCACGTGATGACCTTGGTCTGTTTGGCGACCAGTCCCACCGCCCACAGGTCGATACGACGCGCGGGCTGCTGGCCGGGCTCAGGCGCGACGTCCTCAGGCGGAAACAGGGCGAGCCGCTGGTACAGCGTCGCTCCGTCGTTTCCTTCCTCCGAGGAACGGGCCTCGTCGACCGCGGCGTAGAGGGCGTGGGCGTCGCGCCAGACAGCTCGCGTCGCCGATGCCCACAAAGGTTTGACGGTGCCGTCCGTCTTCTTGGCGTAGACCGCGTCCTGTAGGTGCTCGTTCTTCAGGGAAAGCAGTTCACCTGCGCCCAGCAGCACCCGGTCCACGGCATCGCCTTGCGGCGTCGGGCGCAGCAGAACGGAACGGCCGAGATAGCTGTGCAGGTCTGCTGGCCCGGTGACCGGGCGGCCCTCGGGCTTGGCCGTGAAGCCGCGGCGCTCCTTGCCTTTGGTCCATGAGAGATTCAGTTCGCCGGGAGGCCCGGAGAGCGGGGCCAGATTCAGGCGGAGGGTCTCGCCGAGGGTGCTGCCGAGCGCGACGACACGGATCCGCGTTCCGAGCCGCGTGGCGGCGAGGTTGGTGATGGTGGCGCCGAGCGTCGCCTTGCCGGAAATCCGCGCCCTCCCGGTCGGCCCGTACACATGCTGGGTCAGCATTGCTCGAAAAGCCTGAGCGACCGGTAACGGACGTGGATGCTCCAGGTGGTGGTGGTCGAAGAACTGGCTGTAGTCACCGACCTGCTCGATCACCAGCTGAGCTGGACCTGCACCGTGCTCGTCGAGAAAGGGCGCGAGAAGCGAGTTCTGCCCGAGCGGCTCAGAGGGGTGGAACAGATCCCAGACCTCGTCATCCGGCCGGCTGGCGAGCCAGTCGGCCGCCGGACGGACAGCGTCTTCCTTATCTACCCACGCGGGCCACTCGGCAGCGGACGCCGGGTACGTCCCCGAGGCGTAGCAGATGGCCAGCAGGAATTCGATGAGCGCCACCTTCTCCCCTGGAGTAGACCCCTCGATGGTCCGGAGACGGTCGGCCTCGTGCAGCAGGTCGACCAGGTTCCGCTCGACGAGCTGACCGTCGAGGGTCAGCACCGTGACACATGCTTCCTGCCGGGGGTCCCATCCGGTGCGCAGCCCTCCGCCGTGCAGGGTCGGTGATTCAGCCAAGATGCATCGTTCACTTCCTGCTCACAACGGTCACTTGATGGAATGAGACAAGACGCTAGCAGCCAAAAGATGATGGTATGAGTGGTTCACGGCAATTGAACTTGACTACGAGGCAATGGGGTTGGGTGATTCTGGGGTTCGTGTTCTTGCGCCCTGGCGAAACCTCACGTCGGTCCCGGTGCTCTCCGTGAATCTTCCGCAGGTGGCGGCCGGGCCGGTCTGCCTGGCGAGGAGATGGCGAGGGAGCGCCGTGTGGAGGGCCTGATGGTGCGGCTGGTGCTGCTCGTTCCACAGAGATGCGCTTTGTTCGCTATGCCAGATTCAATGAAGGTGGCGTGGTACACGACCGTGCGGAAGTAAAGTCGCTGCTCGTACAGTCTGCTCCCCGCACGCGCGGGGGATGGTCCCCAGGCGTTGAACCACGGCAGGCCGAGCCGGACCTGCTCCCTGCACGCGCGGGGATGGTCCCTACCAGGTCGCCCGCTCCTTGCCGGGGTACTTCTGCTCCCCGCACCCGCGGGGATGATCCCAACGACGTGCCGTACGGCCGGACCGAGAACTACTGTTCCCTGCATGCGTGGGGATGTTCCCCTGCTGGGCATCAGCCCGGCCGAACACCTCGTCTGCTCCCCGCACACGCGGGGATGGTCCCGTGCCCCGGCAGCGGTGCGCCCGCCGTCTAGCTGCTCCCCGCATCCGCGGGGATGGTCCCGACCGGCGCGGCTACGAGCATGACGACCTTGCCTGCTCCCCGCACCCGCGGGGATGGTCCCCCGGAGCAGACCGCGTTCGCGATCGAGTGTTCCTGCTCCCCGCATGCGCGGGGATGGTCCCGCGCGTGACGTGCGCTTCCAGATCGAAGATTTCTGTTCCCTGCACGCGCGGGGATGGCTCCATGCCGCAGAACTCCGGCGGCGACCCGGCCGTCTGCTCCCCGCACGCGCGGGGATGGTCCCGACCCTTCCTTCACCCAACGGTAGATCCGAACCTGCTCCCCGCACCCGCGGGGATGGTCCCAGGCCGACACCGAACCCGCTGCGCCCCGACGCCTGCTCCCCGCTCCCGCGGGGATGGTCCCTTAACCGAACGTGGCCAAATCCGGTGGACCGTCTGCTCCCCGCACCCGCGGGGATGGTCCCAACCCGCGCGCGCAGGCCATGGTGGAGCAGCGCTGCTCCCCGCACCCGCGGGGATGGTCCCTCCGGGAACTTCGTCGGAGCCACGTAGGTGCCCTGCTCCCCGCACGCGCGGGGATGGTCCCGAGCTGGGCCTGCCCTTCCCGTACCTGGGTCACTGCTCCCCGCACCCGCGGGGATGGTCCCATGGCCACGCGAGACCTGCTTTCTGACTGACGCTGCTCCCCGCACCCGCGGGGATGGTCCCGTCTCCTTCCGCGGCGTGCGGTACGCCGGTGTCTGCTCCCCGCACCCGCGGGGATGGTCCCGGGGGTCGGGGCGGCCTGGCTGGCGCGGAGCCCTGCTCCCCGCACGTGCGGGGATGGTCCCCCGGACAACCCCGGGCACTGGCTCCGTAAGGACTGCTCCCTGCACGCGCGGGGATGGTCCCTTCAGCGTGTGATTGACCGAATCGGTCCACACCTGCTCCCCGCACGTGCGGGGATGGTCCCCAGTCCTTCCTCAAGGCGTACGCGATCTGCTTCTGCTCCCCGGACGCGCGGGGATGGTCCCGTGCCCCAGCCCGACCACACCGGCCGGGTCCGCTGCTCCCCGCACGCG
>NZ_DATCVQ010000329.1:0-3814 GCF_036566765.1 Streptomyces sp. | reverse complement strand
GCGCACAGCCAGCCGGCGGCGGTCGCGCAGCCTGCCACCGCGGCCAGCTGCGCCACCCCGGCGGCGACCCGGGCGATGCCGAGCGGCACGCTCTGCCGCCCCGTGCCGGTCAGCAGCAGTACGGCGGTCAGGGTGATGCCGAGCGCGTTGGCGGCGGCGATCCCGAGCACCCCCCACAGCCGTACGCCCACCGCCCCGGCGAGCGCGGTCGTGACAAGACCGGCGCACATCGCGGCGGCCGGGAACCACAGCGGGCGGGCAGCCGAGAAGTAGCAGCGGACGAGCACGCCGACGAGCGTCTGGCCGAGCAGCCCGAGCGCGTACACCCGCATGACGGCGGCGGTCGCCTCGGTGTCGGTGCGGTCGAACGCGCCGCGCTGGAAGAGCACGTCGACGATCTGCGGGGCGGCGGCGATCACGATCGACGCGCCGACGAGCACGACGAGGACGGCGAGCAGCAGGTCCCGCTCGACGCGGCGACGGGCGGCGTCCCGCTCGCCGGCCGCGATGGCCCGGGCGACGACCGGGAAGGTGACCGTGCACAGCATCAGCGAGAGGATCATCGGCATCTGGGCGATCTTCTGCGCGTAGTTGAGGTGCGAGATCGCGCCGGCGGGCAGCGGGGCGGCGAGGAAGCGCTCGACGAGGACCTGGGACTGGCGGGCGACGGCGAAGACGACGACGGGCGCGACGAGCGCGAGGACGACGAGGCGGCGGGTGCCGCCGTCCACGTCGCCTGGCAATCGGTCGGGCTGATGATTCATCAGGGCCCGTACGAGCGCAGGCGCTTGAACCAGCACCATGAGCGTCCCGCCGACCGCGACGCCGACTGCGGCGGACCGCACGCCCAGCGGCTGGCGGAGCACCAGGACGGTGGAGACGATCCCCACGTTGTACGCGACGTAGATGGCGGCCGGGGGGAGGAAGCGGCCGTGCGCGCGCAGTGCCGCGCTGCAGTAGCCGGTGAGCGCGAAGCTGAGCACGCAGGTCGCGGTCAATCGGGTGCAGTCGACGGCCAGTTGGGGGTCGGGCAGACCGGGCGCGAGCGTTGCGACGAGGCGCGGCGCGAGCACGACGAGGAGCAGCGCGACGGCGGCGACGGTCAGCACGAGCCGCGGCAGCGTGGCCCGTACGAGCGCGAGCGCGCCGCCGCGGCGCAGCAGGGCGCGGCTGAAGGCGGGCACGAGGATCAGCGCCATCGCGTCCTCGATCAGCAGCGTGGACGCGAACTCCGGCACGGTCCAGGCGACGAGGAACGCGTCGCTGTCCGCCCCCGCGCCGAAGGAGTCCGCCAGGATCTGGTCCCGCACGAGCCCGAACAGCGACCCGGCGGCGGTCAGCCCGGCGGTGACGAACGCGGCCCGCGCGAGGAACCCGGAGCTTTGGGCGGGCTCCGCTCGATGCCGCCCGCGCGGCTGCCGCACCACCGCCCGGGGCGGCGTGTCGGTGGTCGTCGCCTCCACCAGCGCGTCGACCTGAACGGGCTCAGGCATGACCGCCGCCCCGCCGGGCCGGGGCCCACCTGCCCCACCCCGTGTGGGCAATCGTCCCGCCCCAGCGGAACGAATGCCCACAACGGGGGGCGGGGGTGGCGCAGGCCGCGTTCGCGTACAGCGCCGGCCATGCCGCGACGCCCAGGACCACCGCTGTCAGGACCGTCGACGGGCCGCCGATGTCCGCGTACGCGAAGTCGATCAGCTGCCAGCCCAGCAGGCCCACCGCGATCAGCGCGCACTCCCCGCCGCCCGCGAGGCGGCGTACCGCCGCGACCAGCAGCGCCAGCCAGCTGCCCGCCAGGGTGAGGACGCCCACCAGACCCTGTTCGCTCAGGATCAGCAGGTACATGTTGTGCGGGGACAGCAGCGGCTGGCGGTGGAAGGACTGGCCCGCGCCCGCCGTGTCGCTGCCGGACGACAGGGCCAGCGAGGCGTGGCCGTCGCGGTACTGGGGGAAGCCCTTCAGGCCCACGCCGGTCAGGGGGTCCGTGCGCCACATTCCGGCCGCCGCGGCCCACATCGTGTACCGGTCGGTGACCGACTGGTCCGGCGCGGCCGTCACCTGCGTGATGCTCGCGACCCGTTCCTTCACCATCGTCGAGCCGACCCCGAACCCGCCCACCAGCACCACCGCGAGCGCGCCCACCGCGAGCCCGACCCTCATCGCCCGCCGCACGCCCGCCAGCGCCAGCTGCGCCGCGCACGCGAGCACCGTCGCGATCCACGCGCCCCGGCTGAACGACAGCACCAGCGGCACGACCAGCAGCGCCGCGCAGACCAGCGCGGCCGTACGCGCCCGCCCGGCCGGCCCGCCGAGGGCCAGACCCACGGCGACGACCAGCCCGAAGGCCACCACCGTCGCCATGCCCATCACGTCCGTCGGCCCGAACGTGCCCACCGCGCGGACGTCCTCGCCCATGTACGACGCGCCCGTGCCGGTCAGGTACTGGACCACCCCGACCCCGCCCTCGAACACCGCCAGCGCGACCAGCGCCCACGCGAGGACCGCGAAGTCCCCCCGGTCCCGGACCAGTACCAGCACCGCCGCCGGGACGAGGACGAAGATCTGCACGTAGCGGGCCACCCCCGGCAGGCTCGCCGCCGGGTCGTTCGAGGTGATCGCGGCCAGACAGACCCCGAGCACCGGCAGCCCGAGGACCACGGCCGCGGCGAGGGTCAACGGCCGTGCCCCGCCTCGTACCACCCGCACCAGGCAGAACAGCACCAGCAGCCCGGACGCCGCGTCCGCGAGCGTCCCCGTGCCGCCGGTGCCGCCCTCGGCCCCGCCCCCACCCGGCACGGTCAGCAGCCCGATCACCGCGATCACCGGCGCCAGGTGCAGGCGCCGCCCCACCCCCGCCATCGTCAACTCCCCGTCGGACGGACCAGGCCGGCGGCGGTCCGCAGCAGAATGCAGACGTCCTGCCAGAGCGACCAGTGGTCGATGTAGTGGTTGTCGAACCGGCAGCGGTCCTCGATCGAGGTGTCGCCGCGCAGCCCGTGGACCTGGGCGAGCCCGGTCAGCCCGACCGGCATCCGGTGCCGCGCCGCGTAACCGGCGTGGATCCGACTGAACTGCGCGACGAAGTACGGCCGTTCGGGCCGCGGGCCGACCAGGCTCATGTCCCCGCGCAGCACGTTCCACAGCTGCGGCAGCTCGTCCAACGAGCTGCGCCGCAGGAAGTTGCCCACCGCGCTCATCCGGGCGTCGTTCGCGACGCTCCACCGGGTCGCCGACTCGGTCTCGTCGGCGGGCCGCAGCGTACGGAACTTCAGCAGCGTGAACCGCCGCCCGTGCTGTCCGACCCGCTCCTGCCGGAACAGCACGCCCGGACCGTCCGAGAGCCGCACCGCGAGCGCGCACAGCAGCAGCACCGGCCCGGCCACGGCCATCGCCGGGCCGGCCACCGCGAGGTCGAGCAGCCGCTTGGCGGTCAGCCCGGGCCGCTCGCCGAGCGGCGTCATCCGGCGGCAGGCGTACCCCCACAGGTGCTCGCCCATGGGCGTGTCCCCGGCGCCTGCCGCGTCCACCCGCCAGGCGGCGCAGCCGTAATGCTGGAACAGCGTCACCAGCGCCGGGTCGTCGGCGAGGAAGACCGCCTCGCGGACGCTGTTCTGGATGACCGCACGGTGGATCTCCTCGGCGCTCGTGAGCACCGGCAGCGCGGGCAGGTCGGCGGCCGGCGGCATGCCGTCCTGCCACAGCCCGACCACCCCGACCGGCCGGATCCCGTACTCCGGCCGCCCGCCGAGCGAGGCCGCGAACCGCTGCGCCTCGCCGCTCGGGCCGACGACCAGCGCGGACCGCGGCCGGGCCA
>NZ_DATCVQ010000328.1:0-5050 GCF_036566765.1 Streptomyces sp. | reverse complement strand
GGTATGGCATGCGACGCTCCAGTCGTACGGGAACCGAAGCTTCTCGGCGCCCCAGCAGTGGCTGTGCTTCCCGACGGAGACGGATGACTCTCAGGTAAGCCTAGCGAAGGAACGGAGCAGACGCCGGACGGGACATCGGGCACCACCCGCGCGTCGCAGAGCGGCACCATCAGGCGATCCGGGTCCGCGGCGGCCTCCGACCGAACCTGGGGCGGGAGGTGGTCCAGGTGGTACCGGCGCGCGATGACCAGGCGACCGGCGTGTCCCCGCCGAGGTCGGCCGAGAGCGGTTCGCCGAGCTAGCGGTACGGCCGCTGGCCCGAGGAGGCCGCGGTCGCCTCTGGTGACCTGCGCGAGGGCGCCCCGTACCCTCGACCCCCGTGCGGCGCGGGCTCGGCCGGTCGCACCCGCCGGAGAAGTGAGGGGGTACCGACCGCGGCACCAGGTCAGCTTCCCGGCACGGGGTGGAATCGGCACGCTCTTGGGCTCGGCCGTGATCAGCGGTGCCCGGTTCTACTCTCCTGGCTTGGACTTTCGATGGTGGACGTACCAAACGACGCCCGTGACGGTGGAGCCGGCGATCAGGACGATGCCGATGACGGGCCAGCGGGAGTCGGCGAGCCGCAGGTTGAGCGACAGCGCGATCATGACCGAGCCGGCGGTGATCAGCAGGGCGAGCCCTGCCCTCAGCAGGCCGGCCACGACACTCGGTTGCGCGCGGTCGGTCGTGCGGGACTCGGGTTCGGTTCGGTCTCCGAAGTAGAACTGGACGGCTCGTCCGGCCAGCTGGTTCGTCGTCCGGTGGTACGAGTAGCCGAGGTAGGGCAGCCAGATCAGGGGAACCACGGTACCGACCAGGACAACCAGGATCAGCATCGTCCACTGCCCAGTCCTGGCCAGGCGGCTCGGCCTGGGGGCGGCGTCGTCCGGGGTGATCAGCCCCAGCAGCCGGGCCATGCGGGAGACAACGGCCCACGCCGCCCGAGGGCTGGGGCGGCTCTTCCGGCTGGTGTGGTGCTTCTGGCGGGTCACTGTGGACAGTGCCGCGCGGGCCTGCTCGGTGTCCGGGTAGACGCCCTTCAGGACGAGGAGTTCGGCGGCCCGTTCCGGATCCGAGGGATCGTGCCCGGCCAGGCAGGCCATCTCCAGGGCCATGCGAAGTTGTTCGATCAATGCGGCACAGAACGCTACCGGTACCAGCAGTATGAAGGGCCCGCCCACGAACGCGCCCTCGGTCTGGCTGCGTCGCCGACCGCGGACGGTCACCGCGGCCTGGAGGTCTCCGAGGCTCGCGTCGGGCCTCTGCTGGCGCAGATTCTTCGCGGCTCGTGCGGCAGGAGCTCCGACGTGGTCGACGACGAACGCGGCCAGTAGCTCGGGAAGGTGCGGCGGGTCTGCGGTGACCGCGTGCAGGAGTGAGCGCGGCAGCGAGTCCCGCTGGGGACGTGGCGGCGCCGGTGCGCCCATCATGGGGCCCTCCTTGTCCGACTTGTCCAATCTAATCGAAACAGGGGCCGCTGCTGCCGGCGTCATGTGCTGGGCTCGCGCAGTGCCAGGATGCGGGCCGCCCGTCGAGCGCGCACCCCCTGAGACGGCTCGCTCAGGGGCCTGGGGAGCGCGGTCGCCACCCTGGCCATCGGACGGCAGATCGGCGCGTCGTGGCTGGTGAGCCGGTCTTCAGGACTCCGGGAGGCCGGCACCGCCATGCTCCCGACGGGGACCCTGCTGCCCGGAGGGGCGGTACGCCCTTCAGGTCGGGCTCGCGGCCATCGCGCGAGCGAAGACGGGACGTGACATGGCAGGTGTCCATGCGAGCGTGCCGGCGCTCGAGGACCCTCCGGGGGGGGAGCTCTCGGCGGAGCGCCACGCGCTCTGATGTCGAGGCGAGGCGGCACGTCGGTGCCACCATGGGCGAGGCGGTGTCAGTCCATGACCCGGTTCGATCCCTAGGAGCGCCCACTGCCGGGCCGCGGGTGCTGGACTTCTTCGAGAAGGAGTTCTCTTCGAAACCGGTGAACGAACGGCTGGCCGAGGGCGCACGAACCACCGTCGACGGCCGTCCGCCCATCACGGTCACGAGCCGGCGCGACGGCGAGGAGGGCACTCTCGTCAGGTCGACCTGGCCGTCAGTGCCGCGGGAACGCCAGTGCCGTCGGAGCCGGCCCCAGCGTCGTCGTGCCAGGGGCCGACCGGTGGCCCAGCCCCGTGCGGTACGCGTCCAGCGCGGCCTCGGTGCGGCCGCCGCGGCGCAGAAGGTCGCCCAGCAGACGGCACACATCGGCGAGGTCGCCGCTCGCGCCGCTGCGCTCCAGCAGCCCCAGCGCCATGACGTAGTGCTCCTCGGCGGTCTCGCTGTCCCCCCGCTCCTCGGCGATCAGCCCGAGCAGCCTGTGCGCACCCCCCGCGTGCACCGCGCCGTGCCGGTCACCCAGCTCAAGAAGCGCAGAGAGCAGATCCGACGCCTCGCCGTGCCGTCCGAGCCGCCGGAGGACATCGGCCAACTCCACCTCCACCTGCGCGGTGAACAGCGCCGCGCGTTTGGCGTTCAGCATGTCCCGGGCGGTGCGCAACTCCTGTTCAGCTGCCGCCAGTTCACCGTTCTGAGCCTGGACGTAGCCGCGCATCCAGTGGCAGTGCGCGAGATCGGTACGCAGGCTCAGCTGCTGGTAGATCGCCTGCGCCTTGGCCAGTGAGGCGTCGGCTTCGGCCGTGCGCCCCTCGGCGAGGAAGGTGCGGGCCACCTGCCGGTGCATGCCCGCCACCAGCGCCGGGTCGTCGACCTGCGGAGCCAGCGCCAGGGCGAGCTCGGCAGCGTGCGCGGCACGGGCGTGGGCGCCCATGTCGATGTACGGGCCGATCACGGCGGCGTACAGGATGACCAGCGCCTCGGGGTCGGCCAGGCCGCTCGCACCGAGCTCGTCGATGGTGGATTCGAGGAGGTAGCAGGCGTAGCGCAGCTCCCCGGCCAGGAGGTGTGCGACGGCACGGCCCCGGATCGCGCGTGCGCGGCGGGGCAGCGGCTCCTCGGCGAGGAGCCGCTCGGCGGCCTGGAAGTGGTGGCCCGCGTCGACCAGTACGCCGGTCTCCAGGGCGCAGTCGCCGAGCCCGAGCAGCGCCTCGGCCTGCTCGGGAACGAGTCCGAGGTTCTCCGCGTCGGCGAGGAGGCGGCGGTAGCGCACGGCGGCCTCGTCCGCCGTCCCGGTGGCCAGCTGCTGGTGGGCGTCGGTGAGAGCGAGCCGCAGCTCGGTGGCGAGGTGTGCGGGGCGGCCGGTGGCCAGTTCCTCGTACGACGTGCCGAGCCGCTCCGCGAGGAAGCGCAGTGCGGTTTCCGAGGGCCTGACCTTGCCGGACTCCAGCGTCGAGACGTACGCGGGTGTGTACGAAGGCTCGGCCAACTGCCGCTGCGTCAGCCCGCGTTGAGTGCGCATCCGCTGTACTCGGTGGCCGATCGTGGCCGGATCGTCCATGCGGACCCCCTGGTTCGTGAACTCCCCAGTATCCAGAAGCAGTAGGCATTGCGCACGCCCTCGCCCTCCCCCTAGGTTAAGCGACTCGTTCAACACATTTACTGACGCGCTTAACTTGCCTGGCAAGGGGCTGATTTCATGCGTTCAGCACGACGCGGAGCCATGGCGGCCGGAGTGGCCGTCGCCCTCACGGTCGTACTCGCCGCCGCACCCGGCAGCGCCGCCGCGGACCCGACGGCAGCTCCCACGGCCGGAGTCGAGGTCGAGATACCCGGACCGGAGCACGGGACGCTCGCCGGATCCGGCCACAGGCATGTGCCGCCGGAGGGACGGAACCAGCCGGCCTCCCGCCTGACGGCGACCGAGGCGGCCGCCGACGGCGAGGTGGCCAAGATGGTCGACAACGGCCCCACCGCCGACCGGCTCGACATCGTCGTCGTCGGAGACGGCTACACCGTCGCCGAACTGCCCCGCTTCCACGCCGACGCCCAGCAGAAATGGGCCGAGCTGACGGCCGTCGAGCCGTACACCACCTACCGCAACCTCTTCAACGTCTGGACCGTCGACGCCGTCTCGAACCAGTCCGGCGTCTCCGGCGACCCCTCTGCCGACACCCTCCGGGACACGGCCCTCGGCTCGTACTTCTGGTGCGACGGCATCGAGCGGCTGCTCTGCGTCGACCAGGACAAGGTCGACGGATACGTGGCGAAGGCACCCGAGGCCGACCTGGTGCTCGTGCTCGCCAACAGCACCAAGTACGGCGGCGCGGGCTACAACGAGCCCAGCGAGACCTTCGGCTACGAGGGCATATCAACGGCCTCGGCGGGCAACGAGAAGTCCGGCCAGATCGCGATCCACGAGACCGGCCACTCCCTGGGCAAGCTCGCCGACGAGTACTTCTACCCCGACTACCCCGGCTACGAGCGGTACGTGGGCCCCGAGCCCGCCGACTCCAACATCACCACCCTCACCGCCGACGACCTGGCCGACCGGGGCGCCAAGTGGCACCGCTGGCTCGGTGAGCAGTCTCCCGACGGCGGCACCGTCGGCGCGTACGAGGGCGGCGGCTACTACGTCACCGGGCTGCGGCGCCCCACCGAGAACTCCCTGATGCGCTCCCTCGGCAAGCCCTTCAATCTGCCCGGAGTGGAGGCGATGATCGCCGGCTTCTACCGCGAGGCGCGCATCGCCTCCCCCGTCACGGCCACCGATCGCACCCTCCGCACGGGCGACACCGCCCAAGCCCTCGTACCCCGGCTGACGGGGGCGGACGGGCGTCAACTCACGATCCGCTGGTATCTGGACGGGCGGGAGATGAAGTCTCTCGCGGGCCGCACCGACGTACGGGTATCCGACCTGGCCCTGCGGCTGCTCGACCTTCGGACGCACACACTGTCCCTCACCGCCGAGGACCGTACGCCCTCGGTGCGGGACCGCGCCATCGCCCGGACGATGAGGTCCGCGGTCAGCTGGACGGTCCGGCTCTGACGGTTCCGGCGGGCATGCGTCGCGGTTCGTGGCCAGCTCTCGGACGCCGTCGAGGAACGTGACGCAGTGGCGGTTTCACCAGACCCGCGGCATGCT
>NZ_DATCVQ010000327.1:0-18975 GCF_036566765.1 Streptomyces sp. | reverse complement strand
TCCGAGAAAACGGTCAACTCAGGCAAAGGGGAAGGTAATGAACGCAGCTGCGGCCATCCGCAACGTCGTCCTCGTACACGGCGGGTTCGTCGACGGTTCCGGCTGGCAGGCGGTCTACGACCGGCTGGTCGGCGCGGGCTGTCGCGTGAGCGTCGTCCAGAACCCCACGCTGGACCTGGAGGGCGACGTGGCCGCCACGCGCCAGGTCCTCGACGCGCAGGACGGCCCGACCGTGCTGGTCGGCCACTCCTACGGCGGCGTGGTCATCACCGAGGCCGGACGGCACGACAAGGTCGCCGGCCTCGTCTACATCGCCGCCTTCGCACCCGACAAGGGCGAGTCGGTCAACAGCCTGATCGCCGACCCGCCGCCCGGCGCTCCGGTGCCCCCGATCCTGCCTCCCCAGGACGGCTTCCTGTTCCTCGACCGCGAGCGCTTCGCGGAGTCCTTCGCCGGCGATCTGCCCGCAGAGGAGGCCGCCTTCATGGCCGACTCGCAGGTTCCCTGGGGCGTGGACGCGCTCACCGGAGCGGTCACTGAACCCGCCTGGCGGACCAAGCCGAGCTGGTACCTCGTGGCCACCGACGACCGCATGATCCCCCCGCCGGCGCAGCAGGCGATGGCGGAGCGGATCGGGGCGACGACCGCCGAGGTCCCCGCGAGCCACTCCGTGTACCTGTCCCGGCCCGACGCGGTCGCCGACCTGATCAGGCAGGCCGCCGGCGCGTAGCCGCCGACCGGCCCGGTGGCCCGCGCCCCACGCTCTGTCCGACAGCACGACTCAGGAGACCAAGTGACTGCTCACCGTATGCCTCGCCGCAGACTGCTCATAGGCGCCGGCGGCGCCGGGATCCTCGCGGCCGCACTGCTCACCCCCGCGGCATCGGCCGCCTTCGGGGACGAGGGCAGCACCGCATCGCCCACCGCCAAGCCGACCGTGGTGCTCGTGCACGGCGGGTTCGCCGACGCATCCAACTGGAACGGCGTGATCGACCGTCTGCAGAGGAACGGGTATCCGGTGATCGCGTCGGCCAACCCACTGCGCGGCCTGCCGACCGATGCCGCGTACCTCTCCAGCGTCCTGAAGTCCGTCGAGGGGCCGATCGTCCTGGTCGGGCACTCCTACGGGGGCGCGGTCATCACCAACGCGGCGGCCGGCAACTCCAACGTCAAGGCCCTCGTCTACGTCGCCGCGTTCGTTCCGGACAAGGGGGAGAAGCTCGGCGAGCTGATCGGCAAGTACCCGGGCAGCGAGATCCAGGCCGCGCTCAACCCCGTGCCGTACCCGAACGCGGACGGCAGCACCGGCACCGACCTCTATCTGAAGGCCGACAAGTTCCGCAGCGTCTTCGCCGCCGACCTGCCCGCCTCCACCACCCGCATCATGCAGGCCGGGCAGCGGCCCTTCAGCGCCTCCTCCTTCGAGGACGTCACGCAGGAGGCCGCCTGGCGGACCATCCCCTCGTGGGGCATCGTCGCCGGCGCGGACAAGGCGATCCCGCCCGCGCTGGAGCGCTTCGAGTACCAGCGGGCCGGCTCCACCGCCATCGAGATCCCCGGCGCCTCCCACGTGGTCATGATCAGCCACCCCGGAGCCACCGCCGGTCTCATCATCAAGGCCGCGCAGGCCACCGACTGACCTTCAGCCGTCCTTCAACTGATCGAGCGCATCGCGCAGAGCGGCCCGGGAGGTCACGCCGAGCTTCGGGAAGATCTGGTAAAGGTGGGTGGAGACCGTACGCGGCGAGAGGAAGAGCCGCTCGGCGATCTCCTTGTTGGTGAAGCCGGCAGCGGCAAGTTGCGCGACTTCCGTCTGCTGGGGTGTCAGGGGGCCTCCGGAGAGGGTCGAGCGACCCTCCCGGTGGCCGCCGGTGGCGCGCAGCTCCTGCGCTGCGCGACCGGCCCACGGGAATGCGCCCAGTCGCTGGAACGTGTCAGCCGCGACGGTCAGTTGGTGCCGGGCCAGGGTGTTGGATCTGATCCGGCGCAGGTGCTCCCCGTAATACAGGTGGATCCGGGCCAGGTCGAACGGCCAGCGCTCGGCCTCCGGCACCGCCAGCGCCCGCTCGAACCAGGTGTCCTCCCGGCTGTCGGCGGAAAGCCCCGCGGAGGCGAGGAGCAGCATCTTCAGCCTGGGGGAGAGCGCGTCGAGGCCGGCCTTGCGGGCCGCCGCGACATGGGCTTGGGCCTCGCCGCGGCGGCCGGTTCGCACAGCGGCCTCGGTGAGGTCCATCAGCAGCCACAGTGCATGGGGGACGAACGCCGGGAAGACGCCGGCGGGGGAGACGATCGTCGCCTGCCGGTACGCCTCCTCGAACGACCCTTGGCCGAGCGCGGCGAGGGCCCGAGCGTGAGCGGCGTAGAGGCGTACGGCGCCGGCGCGCCGCGGTCCGGCCCACTGGTCCATCGCGTCTGCCAGGGCGTTCGCGGCGGCATAGTTGCCCTGGAGCGCGGCACGAGCGGCCAGGAGGTAGTTCCCGGGCCACGCCAGCATCGGATAGCCGTAGTCCTGGCACAGCACAAGACCCTCGTGGGCAAGGCGGTTCACCTGCTCCCACTGCCCGGTGAGCAGTGCGTGATTGCCCAGCAGGAAGAGAGCCTCGATGGCCGGCGCGACGGCCTCTCCCTTGCGTCCCGCCTCGGCCACCCGCCTGAGCGCCTCGGCGCACCCGCCGAGCCGGTCGACATAGGCGGAGGCGATGCCCGTACGGACGATGTGCACGGGGTCGGACTCGTAGGCGAGTTCGGCGACGGCCGCGTCGAGTCGCTCCAGGCAGTGCGGGGCGCAGCGGGCCGGGTCGGCGAAGGTCGCCCTGGTGACGGCCAGGATGCCGGGGTCCGCGGTGAACCTCTCCAGGGCGGCGTCCATCGACTGCCACGGGTCCGGCCGACCGGAGAAGAAGCAGACCAGCAGCAACGTGTGGAGTGCTTCGACGAGCGTCGGGTCCTGCGGGTCGTACGGCTCGCGTTGCAGGGACACGGCGGAGCTGAGCAGGCGGTGGGCGGTGTCGATGTCGCCCGATCCGTTGAGCAGATAGGCGGAGCCGGCCACGGCCGCGATCAGTGACTCGGGGCCGGGAGCCGCACGGCGTGCACCGTCGAGCAGCCGCGGGACGTCGTGCAGGGCTCCGGTGAAGTTGGCTCCCAGGTACGCCGCTTCCGCCAGCCTGCGGGCCCGCTGTCCACCCTCGGGGCTGAGGTCCGCGGCGCGCAGCAGCGACGCGATGGCGACGGTGCCGTCGCCGCGGCGGCTCATGCTGCGTGCGGCGCGTTCAAGGAGCGCGGCCACCTCCTCGTCGGGCGCGACGGTGGCCTGGCCGAGATGCCATGCCTGGCGTTCCGGCTGATCGGCCAGCGGTCGGGCCAGGGCGCGGTGCGCGTTGCGGCGCTGGTCGCTCGTGGACAGGTCGACCACGGCCGAGCGGGTCAGCGGATGGCGGAACGTCAGGCGGCCGGTGCGGTCGTCGATGCGGATCAGTCGAGCGCGCTCGGCCGGCCCGAGATGCTTCAGGCTGCACCGGCCCGCGACGGCCTGCTGCAGGACGTGCAGGTCTCCGGTGCCCTCGAGAGCGGCCAGCAACAGCAGATAGCGCGTGACCGCTGTCAGGGCGTCGATGCGCGAGGCGAACGCCGCCTGCAGGCGGCTGGTCAGGGGAACGTGCCCGGGAAGTGCCTCCGATGCTGTGCGTTGTGAGTCGCTCAGGGCCACGGGCAGCTCCAGGAGGGCCAGTGGGTTGCCCCGTGCCTCCGCCATGAGGCGTCGCCGGACCCTGGGGGCAAGGGCCGGGTACCGGCTGACCAGCAGCGTGTCCGCGGCCTGGTCGGTCAGCGGTTCCAGTACGCGGACGGCTGAGCCCGTACGGTCGAAGAAGCTGTCCGTGCCCGGTCGTTCGGCGCACAGCAGGCCGACCTTCGTGCCGAGGAGTCGACGGGCCACGAATCCCAGGACCAGGGCGCTGCCGGCGTCCATCCACTGCAGGTCGTCGACGATCAGCAGCACGGCACGCTCGCGCGTCATCCGGGTCAGCAGCGCGAGCGACGCCCCGGCCACCGCGTCGTGTGCGGGCGCCGGGCCGCTGCCCTGGCCGAGGGCGACCGTCAGCACCTCTTCGTGCAGCGGGCTGAGGGCGTCGAGTTCGCTCAGCACCGGATGGAAGAGTTGTCGGAGTCCGCTGAAGCTGGTCTGCGCCTCGAACTGCACGGCCGTCGCGTGCAGGACGGGCACACCGGCCGACGCCGCTCGGGACGCGGCCGCGGCGAGCAACGCGGTCTTTCCCACCCCCGGCTCCCCGCAGATCAAGAGCGCGGCGCCGACGGCGGAAATGCCCTTGAGGAAGGCGTCGATGCGCTGAAGCTCGGCCTCCCGGCCCACCAGCGCCGCCCCCGGGATCCGGTGGTCCGCGACCGGGGTCGTGGTCTCGATCGGGTAGGCGGCCACGTCGTGCCCCTCTTCTTCGAAGCTCTGATGTCCTCTCGGGGACGGGATGCGATCAGCCTGCGGCTAAGGGGGCGCTCGCCGCTTCTGTCACAAGACCTGACCTGCCGGCTCAGGCGTCCGGCGTCAGGCGATGACGTCCCGTAGCTGGAAGCGCGAGGTGACACCGAGCTTGGGGAATGCCCGATTGAGGTGGAAGCCGACGGTGCGGGGGGAGAGGAACAGCTGGGCCGCGATCTCCTTGTTCGACCGCCCCTGCGCGGCGAGTCGAACGATGGCCAGTTGCTGAGGGGTGAGTTCCATGGTCGCGTCCCGGTGGCGCGCCTCGGCTGTGTCGACGCCGGTGGCCCGCAGCTCCGCGGCCGTGCGGGTGATCCAGGGGGTCGCGCCGAGGCCCTGGAAGAGCTCCCGTGCTTCGCTCAGCGGAGCGCGGGCGTCAGCCGGCCGCTGACGGCGGCGCAGCCACGCGCCCAGGTCGACGAGAGCGAGGGCGCGTTCGAAGGGCCACTGGTCGCCGCCGGGGGTGAACGCCGCCTCACGGAGAAGGGCTTCGGCGCGGGTGACCTCGTCGGTGAGAAGGCCCTGGGCTCGGCACAGGATGAGGTGCAGTCTGAGCGAGGTCTCGGCGGGTAGGTGCTCCCTGGCCGCGTCGAGTGTGGCCCGCGCTTCCTCGGCCCGGTCGACGCGTACGGCGCTGGCCGTCAGGTCGGCGAGTCCGTAGAAGGAGCTGTGGAAGTGCACGGGGCTGCCGTCGCGGTGGAAGAGCCGGCTGAGGTGGAAGTACGCGGCGTGGTGATCGCCGTCCGCGAGTGCGGCCAGCGCCCTCGCCTGGCGGGCGCGCACTTCGAAGGTGCGCGTTCCGCGCAGGTCGAAGTCGCGGGTGGCGTCGGCCAGCGTCTGTTCGGCGCGCCGGCTGTCTCCGCGAACGGCGGCCAGCGCGCTCGCGAGGATCTGGTTGCTGACGGTGGCGAGCTCAAGACCGCCGACGGCGGCCGCCCGGTCGGCCTCGCCGAGCCCGGCGAGGGCGGCGGGCCAACGGCCGACCTCGAACAGGGCGATCGCGTGGGCGGAGGCGACGGTGGCGTTCGCTCCCGCGGTGGCCGCGTGACCGTACATCTCCAGCAGGGTGCCGTACAGCTGGACGGCCGTCTCGGTCTCGTCCAGCGCCCACGCGGCGGCGCCGAGCATCGACCAGGCTTCGAGGGGTTTGTCCTCCTCGTCGACCGCGGCGCGCAGATGGGCGAGGGCTTCGTCGCGCGAGCCGAGTGGGTCGCAGCCGGCGAGGATCCAAGCCGTACGGGAGTCGGGGCGTTGGGGAGGAAGACGCCGGTAGCGGTCCAGGACGGCGGTCCGGAAGCGCGGGTCGCCGCTGGTGTAGGCGACCATCGACGCCGTGCCGAGCGCGTCCGCGACCCACTCGGCACGCGTGGTCGCCAAGGCGTCGGCCGCCGCCGTCAGCCGGTCCACGGCTTCGCCGTGTCGGCTGGTCAGCGCCAGGGCCCAGCCGGCGTTCATGTCGGCCTGGGCACGGGCGTCGGCGGTGTCGGCGTCGGCCGCGGCGGCGGAGGTGAGTTCGGCCACCCAGCGCGGATGGCCGGCGAACATCGCGAACTCGGCGGCGGCGTTGAGCCGGCGTACCCGGTCGTCCGTACGAGGGCTCAGTTGGGCGGCCCGCTCCAAGGTCGTCGCGGCTGCCGCGTAGCCGCCTCGGCGGCGTGCGCGTTCCGCGGTGGCCTCCAGGGCGTCGGCAACGGCCCCGTCCGCGGTGACCGTGGCGGCGGCGCGGTGCCAGGCTCGGCGGTCCTCGTCCAGAACGGCTGCGGACGCGATCAGCCGGTGGGCCCGGCACCGCTGGTCGAAGGGGGCGGCGGCCAGGACGGCCGACCGCACGAGGGGGTGTCGGAATCTGATCACTCCCCGGTCCAGGGCGAGCAGCCCGGCCTTCTCGGCCGCGGCCCATGCCTCGTCCGCGACCCGGGCTGCCTGCGTACGGCCGGCGAGGACGAGAGGCGAGTCGGCGCCGTCCGCATTCCGGGGCTCGGGCAGGAAGACGTCACCGAGGATCTCGGCCAGGGCGCCCATGTCCGGCAGGTCGGCGACGGCGGCGAGCAGGAGCAGGCTGCGCGTGGGCTCCGGCAGCGCGTCGAGGTCCGCGGCGAAGAGTTGCTCCAGGCGCTCGGTGAGCGGGAGTTCCAGGCCTGCCGGCTCCTCGCTCAGCGAGCGGGTGGCTGCGGCGCGTGCGAGCTCGACCAGGGCGAGCGGATTGCCGCCGGCCTGCCTCATCACCTGCCGGCGGGTGCGGCCTTGCGGCGGCGCGGCGAGTGAGTCGAGGAGGTGTGCGGATTCGATGTCGTCGAGGTCCTCGAGCCGGTGAAGTGTGCTCTGGCGTATCCAGCCGGGTGGCATTCCCGCGGGGCGGGACGCGAGGAGGAAGCCGACGGGTTCGCCTTCCAGTCGTCGGGCGCACAGGCTCAGGAGGTCCTGGGTGGACCGATCGAGCCACTGGAGGTCGTCGACGATCACGAGGAGCGGTCCGCTGCCGGCCCGCTGGGACAGGACGCGCAGCAGGGCTCCAGCCAGAGCGAGCGTCCCTCCGGCGGCCGGCTCACCCCCGCGCAGGGCGGTTTCGAGGATGCTCCGGTCCTCCGGGTCGACGGCGGCCGACATGCCGCGCCACGGCTGCAGGAGCATGTCGAGCCCGCTGAAGGCGAGGCCGGCCTCCTCGGGGCGGCCCACGACCCAGCGGCCCTGGCCGCCTTGATCCCTGACGCGTCCGGCCGCGAACTCCAGAAGCGAGGTCTTGCCGATGCCCGGCTCGCCCAGCAGAAGCAGAGTGCGATCGGTCGCCCCGGCCGCGGGCCCCGAGGTCTCGGTCGACAGTTCTCCGCGCAAGCGGTCAAGGAGCGTGTCGACGGCGTCCAAGGCGCTGTCCCGGCCGAGCAGCCGAGTCCGGACTGCCGCCATCGAGCCCCCTACGCCTCACGCCCCTGCTGGTGGGCCCACGATATCCGAGCGGCCTCGACCGGCCGACGAAACCGTGCACTTGACCTGGCTGCTTCGCGGTCACACGTCCCAGGTGACCGGGAGGTTCTTGACCCCGTAGATGTCCGCGGTCTCCGGGCGCAGGCCGACTTCTTCGGCCGGTACGGCCAGGCGCAGCGTGGGGAAGCGGTCGAGCAGCGCGGAGAGGGCGATCCGCATCTCGATGCGGGCCAGTTGCTGACCCAGGCACAGGTGGATGCCGTGGCCGAAGGCCAGGTGCCCGCCTTCCTGGCGGTGGAGGTCGAGCACGTGGGGATCGGTGAAGCGCTCGGGGTCGCGGTTGGCGGTGTTGTACGACAGGACGACCGTCGTGCCGGCCTCGATGGTCTGGCCGCCGACCTCGACGTCCACCAGCGCCGTCCTCATGAACGTCTTGGCGACGCTCAGATACCGCAGCAGCTCTTCCACGGCCTGGTCGACGAGCGCGGGATCGGCGCGCAGCGCGGCCAGTTGGGCCGGGTTCTGCAGCAGCGCGAAGGTGCCGAGGGACAGCATGTTCGCGGTGGTGTCGAACCCCGCCGCCAGCAGGATCAGGCTGATCCCCTGCAGCTCCTCATCGGTCAGGTCGCTGTCGGTGAGTTCGCTGAGCACGTCGTCGGTGGGCTTCGCCCGCTTGGCGGCGACCAGCTCCGCGAGGTAGTTCTGGGTCGCGGTGTAGGCCGCTATCAGGTCCTCGTCGCTCGTCTCCCCGCCCATGAACGTGTCGATCTGTTCCTGGAAGGAGTCCCGGTCCTCGTACGGCACCCCCAGCAGCTCACAGATGACGATGGTGGGGATGGGCTTGGCGAACGCGGTCACCAGGTCCGCCTGCGGCCCGGTCCGCTCCATGGCGTCCAGGCAGTCGGTGGTGATCTGCTCGATGCGCTCGGTGAGCAGTCGCATCCGCCGTGCGGTGAACTTGCCCACCAGCGGCTTCCGGTAGCGCCCGTGCTGCGGTTCGTCCATGAGGAGGAACTCGCCGGGCGGGGCCGCAGGGAGCTCGAAGTCGACCACGTTCAGGAGCTCTTTGCGCGCGCTGAACCGAGGGTCGGCCAGGACCGACCTGACCAGGTCGTAACCGGTGATCATCCAGCCGGGCTTTCCGCCGGGGTGGGTGAAGCGGCTGATGGGGCCGTGCACGCGGGCGTCGGTCAACTCGGCCGGCGGGTCGAAGGGGCAGCCGGGCCGACGCTCCGTCGGCAGCGTCGGGACGGTGTGGACGGACTCGCTCATGACCATTCCTCATCTCGCGACATCACGTGTTTGACGTGCGACGAAAGCTACGTTGCGTTCGGAATACCGTCAATCGCAGAAGGAGCATATGTCCAGGTGGTGGGCGATAAATTGATGCAATGGCTCTGGAGCCGAATGCAACGATGCATTGCAATGGGTGACGGTGAAGGCGATGCCGGCGGCACGCCGGGAGGCCGGTGGCGGACCGTCTGCACGGCGGTGGCGGGGCTGTCTACCGCCCAGCGTCCGGGTGCAGCGCTGCCGCGCCCGTGAGGGTCAGTTCCAGGGCGAAGGGGTAGCCGCTGTCGCGCATGTCGGCGGCCAGGAGGGGGTACGTCGCCGCGATGTGCGGGTGGGTGTCGGCGGGGAGGTTTCCGTAGGCGCCGTGCCAGACCTCGGCGTCGGCCGCCGCCGCTGCGGGCGGCAGGGCCGCCGCCGCGGCGTCCTGGGCGGCGAAGGCGAGGGCCTGGTCGACGAAGGCGTGGTAGATCCGCACCGCCAGGGCGTTGGGGAAGCCGCCGTCGCGGAGGATGCCGAGGATGGTCTCGACGGCCCGGGTCTCGTGCAGGCGGCCGGTGGTGCGGTGGGCGGCGAGCAGCGCGGCCTGGGGCTGGGCGAGGTACGCGGCGTGGATGCGCAGGCCCATGGCGCGGAGGTCGGCGCGCCAGTCGCCGGTGGCCGTCCAGCCTTCCTGGGCGCGGCCGATGATTTCGTCGGCGAGGGCGAGCAGGAGGGCGTCGACATTGCGGAAGTAGCGGTAGAGCGCGGTGGGGTCGGCGCCGAGCGCGGTGCCGAGTCTGCGTACCGAGAGCGCGTTCGCTCCGTGCTGTTCGACGAGACGCAGCGCGGTCTCGATGATCAGGCGTTCGGAGAGGACGGAGCCCTCCCGGGTGGGGCGGCGGCGCCGTCGGCCGCCTTCGGGGACCACGCGTTCGGACATGGCCGCGACCTTACGTCAACACCATTGACGTGTAAACGGCTCCCGGGCTTCGATGACGTCCGTCACTCGTCAGCCGTAGCCGTCCAGCGCAGACGTACGCAAGGGAGCCGCCGCATGCCTCACGCCGATCTGGTCTTCACCGGAGGACCCGTCCTCACCATGGATCCGGCCCGTACCAGGGCGACTTCGCTCGCGGTCAGCGGGGAGCGGATCGCCGCCGTCGGCCATGACGAGGTAAAGGAGCTGATCGGGCCCCGTACGGAGGTGGTGGACCTCGCGGGCAGGCTGCTGCTGCCCGGCTTCCAGGACGCCCACATCCACGCGGTGGGCGGGGGCGGTGAGTTGGCGGAGTGCGATCTGACCGGGGTCCTCGACGCCGACGCGTGCCTGGAGCTGATCCGGTCGTACGCGCAGGCGCACCCGGAGCGGGAGTGGATCACCGGCGGCGGCTGGTCGATGGAGAGCTTCGCGGGCGGGCTGCCGACCCGTCAGTTGCTGGACTCCGTGGTGCCGGACCGACCGGTACTGCTCGCGAACCGCGACCACCACGGAGCCTGGGCCAACACCCGGGCCCTCGAACTGGCGGGCTTGACCGCCGCCACCCCGGATCCGGCCGACGGGCGGATCGAGCGGGACGCGGACGGCGTCCCGAGCGGGATGCTCCAGGAGGGCGCGACGGCACTGGTCGCGCGGCTGGTGCCCCCGAAGACGCCGGAGGACCGGCTCGCGGGTCTGCTGCGGGCGCAGAAACTGCTGCACTCGCTCGGCGTCACCGGCTGGCAGGACGCGCTGCTCGGCGACTTCAACGGCATGGTGGACCCCTCGGCCGCCTATCTGGCCGCGGCGCGGGACGGTTCACTGACCGCCCGGGTGACCGGCGCGCTGTGGTGGGACCGTGAGCGCGGCGCCGAGCAGATCCCCGAACTGGTGGCCCGCCGGAAGGAATTGACGTACGGACGGTTCCGGGCCGGGTCCGTGAAGATCATGCAGGACGGCATCGCGGAAAACTTCACGGCCGCGCTGACCGCCCCGTATCTGGACGGCTGCGGCTGTGCCACGGCCAACAGCGGACTGAGCTTCGTCGATCCGCAGGCCCTCCGCGGATACGTGACGGAGCTCGACGCACTGGACTTCCAGGTCCACTTCCACGCGCTCGGCGATCGAGCGGTACGGGAGGCGCTCGACGCGATCGAGGCCGCCGTGGCCGTCAACGGGCGGCGCGGCAACCGGCACCACCTGGCCCACCTCCAGGTCGTCCACCCCGACGACCTGCCCCGGTTCGCGGCGCTCGGCGCCCTCGCGAACATCCAGCCGCTGTGGGCGGCGCACGAGCCGCAGATGGACACGCTGACCATCCCGTTCCTGGGTCCGGAGCGCGCCGCCTGGCAGTACCCCTTCGGAGGTCTGCTGAGCGCGGGCGCCACTCTGGTGGCGGGCAGCGACTGGCCCGTCTCCAGCCCGGACCCGCTCGCGGGCATCCACGTCGCCGTGAACCGCCGGGAACCGCATGCCAGCGACGACCGGGTGTTCCTGCCCGAACAGCGCATCGACCTCCTCTCGGCCATCGCCGCCTACACCGCCGGTTCCGCGCACGTGAACGGGCTCGACGACGCGGGCAGTCTCCTCCCCGGTCACCTGGCCGATCTCGTGGTGCTCGACCGGGACATCCTGGCCGCGCCCCCGGAGGAGATCGCCGAGGCGCGGGTGGAGCGGACCTATGTGGGCGGCGAGCTCGTGCACGGCGGCTGAGGAAGCGGAGGCGGCTGAGGCGGGCGTACCGAGGAGGCGCGGACGTCGAGTCGGACCGGCACGAGCACCCCGCCGGTCTCCCGCTGCCCGTGCTCCAGTACGGCCACGAGCAGTTCGATCCCGGCCTCGGCGACCGCGTCGGGGCGCAGGCTGAGTGTCGTCACCGGCGGTTCGGTGTGCACGGCGACCTCGTCCTCGCTCACACAGGCGACGAGGAGGTCGCCGGGGACGTCGTAGCCGTGCCGGCGGGCCGCGTCCAGGACGAGCGGCGGGCTTGCCTCGGCGACCACGAGCAGGGCGTCGGGGCGCTCCGGCCCGGCCGTCAGGGCGGTCTCGACGGCCCGGACGACCGGTCCGTTGCCGGGCTCGGCGGCCCGTACGGCCAGCTCCGGCAGCCCGTGCGCCGCGCACCAGTCGTGGTGCGCGGCGAACACCTCGCGGTGGAAGGAGGTGGTGCTGTCGGGGACGACCAGCGCGGGCCGCCGGGCGCCCTGGGCCAGGAAGTGGTCCAGCGTCTCGTGGACGGCGGCGGTCGCGTCGACGTCCACCCAGTGGGCTTCCGGCCGGCCTTCCACGGACCGGTCGCTGAAGACCGGGATGCGGGCGGCGATCAGGTCCTCGACGATCCGGTCGTCGGCGACGGGGTCGGCGACGACCACGGCGTCGAGCGGCAGCGCGGACCACTCGCTCTGCAGGGAGCCGGCGGGCAGCAGCACCATCGCGTACCCGCGGCCGAGCGCGCTGGCGGCGGTGGCTCCGGTGAGCCGGGCGAAGTACGGCGACTCCAGGAAGGTCCAGGGGGCGTCGGCCAGTTCGCCGACCACGTATCCGATCAGCCGGGCCCGCCCGGCGCGGAGCTGGCGCGCGGTGGCGTTGGGCCGGTAGCCCATTCTGCGTGCGGTCTCGCGGGCCCGTTCCCGTACCTCGGGGGAGAGGCGGCCGGTGCCGTTGAGCGCCGCCGAGACGGTGGTCTTGGACAGACCCGCCTCGCGGGCCACGTCCACGAGACGGACGCGCGGGGTGGGCGGCGACGGCTGCCCTCGTCGCGGGGAGACCTGTCCGTCCTGTGGCGAGGGTGCTCCGCCGGGCCCTGAAGCTTCGGTCATGGGAACGATGCTGTCATCCTCCCGACCTCTGCAAAACCGTTCCCGCAAACTTGGCCGAAGTCTTGTGCGGGAACGTTCCCGCATCAATACTCGCTCCATCCCCCCGTGCCCGTCACAACACCCGTAAAGGGGTGGGTCTGCATGCGCATGTCCGGATTCATCGTCTTCGCCTGTACCGCCGCGCTCGCGGCCTCCCTCACTGCCTGCTCCGGAGCCACCCGGCCCGGGACCGGCAGCACCGCGGGCGCCGGTTTCGACGTCACCCCGACCTCACCGCCCGCCCGGGGCGACCTGGACTCCTTCACCTGGTCGCTCTACGCCGAGCCGTACACCCTCGACTACGCCCTCGCGTACGACTACCCGCCGAACACCGTGCTCGCCAACGTCTGCGAGCAACTGCTGCGGGTCACCCCCGACCTGAAGATCGAGCCCGGACTCGCCGTCAAGTGGGCGCAGCCCGACCCGCGCACCCTCGTCTACACCCTGCGGCCCGGCGTGAAGTTCCACGACGGCACCACGATGACCGCCGCCGACGTCGTCGCCTCCCTCAAGCGCCAGATGGACCCGGCCACCGGCTCCCCCTGGGCCTCGGCCTTCAAGAGCGTCGACTCCGTGGAGAAGACCGGTCCGCTGGAAGTGACGATCCGCCTCGGCAAGGCCGACGTCCTCTTCCACGAGCTCATGGCCGCCTCTCCCGGAACCGTCGTGAGCGCCGCCTCGCTCGCCGGGCAGGGCAAGGACTACGGCACCCCCAAGGGCGCCCTGAACTGCACCGGTCCCTTCTCCCTGGCGAAGTGGGCGCAGGGCGACAGCATCACGCTGCGCAAGAACACGGCGTACTGGGACAAGAAGCTCGCTCCGAAGTCCGGGTCCGTGAAGTTCACCTTCGTCGAGGACCCGTCCGCCCGCTCCAACGCCTTCCTGTCCGGCACCGCCGACGGCGGCTACATGGTCCCGTCCTCCTCCCTCGCCCAGCTCCAGGCCAGCGGCAAGGGGTCGGTCCTCTTCGGCCCCAACACCGCGGCCGCGAACCTCGCCGTCCTCGACTTCCACGGCCCGCTCGGCGACCTCAAGGTCCGCAAGGCCCTGTCCATGGCCCTGGACCGGAAGAACATCGTCAAGGCGGCGGCCGGCGGCGTCGGCGTCCCCGCCAAGGCCCCCGCCGCGCGCGGCGCCTGGGCGCTCTCCCCGGAGAAGACCGCCGCCCTGTACGACACGCTGCCCGAGCCTGCGTACGACATCGAGGGCGCCAAGAAGCTGGTCAAGGAGGCCGGTGCGAGCGGTCGCAGGATCACCGTCGTGACCAGCTCACTCGCGCCCGAGATCAGCGTGGTCGCCAACGCGGTGCAGGCGGCCGGCCGGCAGATCGGCCTCGACGTCGAGCTGAAGCCCGTCTCGCCCGACGCGTACAGCAGCATCTTCGTCGACCCGGCGGCCCGCGAGGGGATCGACCTGGTCGTCACCAACGGCTACGACAACACGCCGGACCCGCTGGAGTTCTACCAGTACCTGCGCACCGGCGACTTCGGGAACTACGGCAAATGGTCCGACGCCGGGTTCGACGCCGCATTCGCCCGGGCCAACTCCGAGCCGGACCCCGGCAAGCGCGCCGAACTGACCGCGAAGCTCCAGGAGATCGCCCTGCGCGAGCTGCCCGTCATACCCGTGTACGAGTCGCCGTACTCGGTCTTCCTCGGCAAGCGGATCACCGGCGCGCCCACCGGCATCGCCCAGCTCTACTACCCGTGGGCCGCGACGATCGGGGCCGCGCAGTCATGACCCGCTTCCTCCTCGGACGGTTCCTGGGCCTGGCGGCCGTGCTGTTCGTGACCTCGGTCGTGGTCTTCGGCACGATCCACCTGGCTCCCGGCGACCCCGTGACCTTCCTGCTGCACGGCCGCCCCGCGACCCCCGAGGCGGTGGCCGCCCTGCGCGCCGAGCACCACCTGGACGACCCCCTCGTGGTCCAGTACGTCACATGGCTCGGCGGTGTCCTCGGCGGCGACCTCGGGCGTTCCGCCCAGTACCACCAGGACGTCACCGACCTCCTCGGCTCCCGGCTGCCCGGCACCGTGCTCCTCGTCGGCTACGCGGCCGTGCTCGTCGCCGTCCTCGGGGTGGGCGCCGGCATTCTCGCGGCGCTGCGCCCCGGTCTCCTCGACCGGACGGTGCTCATCGGCACGGGCGTGGCCACCGCCACCCCGTCCTTCGTCACCGCGATCGTGCTCGTCTCGCTCTTCTCGGTCCAGCTCGGCTGGTTCCCGGGCCCGGGCGGCGGCGCCGCGCAGGGCCTCGGCGCCCGGCTCCACCAGCTCACCCTCCCGGCCTTCGCCCTCGCCCTGACCTTCGCGGGCCTGCTGGCCCGGGTCACCCGCTCCGCGATGCTCGACGAACTCGGCCGCGAGCACGTGGAGGTGGCGCGGGCCCGGGGCGTCGCCGGCCGGACGGTGGTCCGCCGGCACGTGCTGCGCAACGCGCTCGGCCCGGTCGTCACCGTCGGCGGCACCATGCTCGCCGGCCTGCTCATCAGCACCTCGATCGTGGAGACCGCGTTCGACGTGCCCGGACTGGGCTCACTGCTCGTCCAGTCGGTCACCGCCCAGGACTTCGCCGTGGTCCAGGCGGTCACCCTGCTCAGCGTGGCGGCCTTCGTCCTCGTCAACCTCGTGGTCGACCTGCTCGCCCCGCTCATCGACCCCCGTCTCTCCCCCGGGGAAGGCTCCTCATGACGTCCACCCTCACCACGGCGCCGTACCGCAGGCCGGGCCTCGGCGGACTGCGCCTCTTCGGCCAGGGGCCGCTGTTCGCGGTCTCGGTCGCGCTGCTCGCCGCACTCGTCCTCGTCGCCGTGCTCGCACCCGTCCTCGCCCCGTACGACCCCGAGGCGCTCGACCTCGCCGCGAGCCTCGCCGGCACCACCGGCGACCACCTCCTGGGCACCGACCAGTCGGGGCGGGACATCCTGTCCCGGCTGCTCCACGGCGCCCGCACCGGGCTTCTCGGGCCGCTGCTCGTGGTCGGTGTGTCCACCCTGCTGGGCCTGCTGCTCGGTGTGGTGGCGGCCTGGCGGGGCGGCTGGGCGGACGCGGTCCTGTCCCGCTCGATGGACCTCGTCTTCGCGATCCCGGGACTGATGCTCGCGATCCTGCTCGTCTCCGTCGTCGGCCCCGGCATGACCGCACCCGTCATCGCCATGTCCGTCGCCTACACCCCGTACGTGGGCCGGCTGGTCCGCGGGATCGCCCGGCAGGAGAAGGAACGGCCGTACATCGAGGCGTACGTGGTGCAGGGCTGGTCCGGCTGGACTGTCTGCCTCCGCCACCTCCTGCCGAACATCGCGCCGACCGTCCTCGCCCAGTCCGCGATGAACTTCGGGTACGCGCTCATGGACCTGGCTGCACTGTCCTTCCTCGGCTTCGGGGTCCAGCCGCCGACCGCCGACTGGGGAGCCATGATCAACGAGGGCCAGGGGGCCGTCCTCCAGGGCGCGATGCTCCCGGCGCTCGCGCCGTCCGCGTGCATCGTGCTCGCGGTCGTGGCCTTCGGAATCGTCGGCGAGGGGCTCGCCGACCGGATCGCGCGGCGGGAGAGGTGAACGCCATGACCACGACGTCGACCACGCCCGTCCTGGAGATCGACGGGCTCGGCATACGGCTCCCGGACGACCGGGCCGCCCGGCCCGTCCTGGACGGGGTGAGCCTGACGGTACGACCCGGGGAGACCGTCGGCCTCGTCGGCGAGTCCGGCTCCGGCAAGTCCGTAGCCTGCCGCAGCGCCCTCGGACTGCTGCCCCCGGGCGCCCGCATCAGCGGACAGGTCCGGGTCTCCGGACGGGACGTGCTGAGCATGCGCCCGAAGGAACTGGCCGCACTGCGGGCCCGCGAGGTCGCCATGGTCTTCCAGGACCCGCGCGCCTCCGTCAACCCGCTGCGCAGAGTGGGCGACTTCCTCACCGAGGGGCTGCGCGCCTGCGGCGCCCCCGCCGACCGGGCCGCCGCGCGCGCCGTGGAACTCCTCGACGCCGTCGGCATCCGCGATCCGCGCGGCGCCCTGCGCCGCTTCCCGCACCAACTCTCCGGCGGCATGCTCCAGCGGGTCGTCATCGCCGCCGCGCTCGCTGCCGAGCCGGCCCTGCTCCTCGCCGACGAACCGACCACCGCGCTCGACGTCACCACCCAGGCCGAGGTGATCGCGATCCTGGCCCGGCTGCGGGCCGAGCGCGGCACCGGGATGCTCTTCGTCACCCACGATCTGGAGCTGGCCTCGACGATCTGCGACCGGGTGTACGTGATGTACGCGGGCCGGATCGTCGAGACCCGGTCCACCGACGAGCTCTTCGAGCGCCCCCGCCACCCCTACACGGCGGGACTCCTCGCCTGCACCCCGCGTATCGAGCCCGGCGCGCCCGCGCCCCGGCCCATCCCGGGCCGGCCGGTCTCGCTGGCCGAGGCCCCGCCCGGCTGCTCCTTCGCCGCCCGCTGCCCGCACGCGGTGGCGCGCTGCACGGAGGAGACGCCCGAACTGGCACCGCACGGCGAGGGGATGGCCGCGTGCCTCCGCGCCGAGGAAGGGATCACGCTGTGACCGAGGGACTGGTGGTCGACGGGCTGTGCAAGAAGTACGGCGAGCACACGGCGGTCGACGGGGTGTCGTTCACGCTGCCGCCGGGCGGTTCGCTCGCGATCGTAGGCGAGTCCGGCAGCGGCAAGACGACGACGGTCCGGATGCTCGTGGGCCTGGAGCGCGCGGACGGCGGCACCGTCCGCCTCGACGGCCGGGACCGCTCGGCCCGCGCCCGGGGCCGCGCCGAGCGGCTCGCCAGGGCCCGGGAGATCCAGATGGTCTTTCAGGACCCCTACCTGTCCCTCGATCCGAGGGTGACGGTGAGCGGCTGCCTGGACGAGGTGCTACGACTGCACTCCGGCCTGGATGTGGCCGCGCGCCGGGCCCGGGTCGCCGAGCTCCTCGACCAGGTCGGACTCGGGGCCCGCGAGGCGGGGGCTCTGCCGCGCGGGCTGTCCGGCGGACAGCGCCAGCGGGTGGCGATCGCGCGTGCCCTCGCGGTGGAGCCCCGGGTGCTGGTCCTGGACGAGGCGGTCGCCGCGCTCGACGTGTCGATCCAGGCCCAGATCCTCGATCTGCTGCGCGAGATCCGACGTGAGGCGGGGATCGGCTATCTCTTCGTGACCCACGACCTGGCGGTCGTACGGCACGTCGCGGACGAGCTGCTCGTCCTCAGGTCGGGCACGGTCATGGAATCGGGCCCCGTGGACCGGGTGCTCGACGCTCCGGAACACCCGTACACCCGGCTGCTCCTGAACTCGGTGCCGAGGCGCGGCAGCCTGCTGGGCGGGGGCGGCTGAGGGCCGGACCCGTGAAGGGGCCGCCGCAGGAGGCCGGGTCGCCACCGAAGGTCAGGCGGTGAGGTCCCTGCGGCGGGCGTAGCGCAGTCCGGCGAGGTCGGCGTGGTAGAGCTCGCCGTCGTCGTTGTCCGCCACGGTTCCGCGGGCGGCCCCGCCGCCGCCCAGACCGCGGAAGAACGCCCGCAACCAGTAGTACGGCTGGAGGGGTAGCCAGCACAGGCCGCACAACCAGCGGTACACGGTGCGCCAGAATCCGGGATGCCCGCCGTCAGCGGCACGGACCACCCGTATCCCGGTGATCAACTTCCCGACGCTCGCCCCACAGAGGACCGTCAGGAGCACCTGGTTGACGAACGAGATGCCCAGCAGCAAGGCCAGGGCGGTCAGCGGACGCCCCTCCTCGCCACGCGCCAGCAGGTACGGGCCGCTCACTGCCGCAGCGATGTCCAGCGTCACGGTGAGCAACCGCCGCCCCTCGCCGGCGGGCCGGGGCACGCGTCGTGGCGCATGCCAGTAGGGCGACTGCTGCTGGCCGAGCGGGTGTTGCCGCTGTTGTGGTGACGTGCTCATGCCCACATCATCCTGCATCTGCGCATTCAGCGTGTCGGCCGATGGGCTGACGGAGCGCTACAGCCACAGAGGGACGGGCCCGTGAGCAGGCGGGGGGGCGGACTGCTCCGAGTGGAGCCCACCAGTGGTGGACGTCTTTCCACGGACAGAGGCTGGCCTACGCGGTGGCCGCCACCCGACGCACACCGGGCCGGGCGGCGCCGCGCAGCATCGTCGTCAGTCTCGGCGCGGCCGAGGCCGTAGAAAGACGGAATCACATGGCGGAACAGGGCATCAGAACAGGCTGCCTGCGAAGGCAGACGCAGCGCCGATTCGCACCGCGACGCTCCCGGCGGTCGCCCGCCAGGGTGGCGCTCGCCGCGGCCGGTCTGGCATTCCTGGGCGCGCTCGGTCCGACACCGAGCAGCGCCGTGTCGCCCCCGCTCACCGGGCCCCATCCGGGGGATCCGGCGCGGTTCGTGCCGGGTCCCTGCCCGAACGCGCCCGACCCGATTCCCGGCCGGTGCGGGGTCCTGGAGGTGCCCGAGAGCCGGGCCCACCGCGGCGGACGGACCATCA
>NZ_DATCVQ010000326.1:0-16146 GCF_036566765.1 Streptomyces sp. | reverse complement strand
GCGGCTCCCGGGGGACGCGGCGGCTGCGCTGATGCGGGCGGCCGGCGAGGCGTTCACCTCGGGGCTCGCAGCGGCCGCGGCGGGCTCGGCGGTCACGATGCTGCTCGCCGGGGCCCTCGCCCTGTGGCTGCTGCGCGGCGCGCCGACGGAGCAGCCGACGGAGCAGCCGACGGAGCCTCCCGCGGTGACGGAGGACGTACGCACCCCCGTGGCGCTCTGAGCGCCGTCAGACCAGGCTCTCCCGCCACGCCCGGTGCAGCCCCGCGAACCGACCGTCCCCACCGGTCAGTTCGGCGGGGCTGCCGTCCTCCACGACGCGGCCGGCCTCCATCACCAGGACCCGGTCCGCGATCTCGACCGTCGACAGGCGGTGCGCGATGACCACCGCCGTACGGCCCGCCAGGACCGTGTCCATCGCGCGCTGCACCGCCCGCTCGCCCGGCACGTCCAGGGAGCTGGTCGCCTCGTCCAGGATCAGCACCGCCGGGTCGGCGAGCAGCGCCCGGGCGAACGCGACCAGCTGCCGCTGGCCCGCCGAGATCCGGCCGCCGCGCTTGCGCACGTCCGTGTCGTAGCCGTCCGGCAGGCCCGCGATGAAGTCGTGCGCGCCGATCGCCTTCGCCGCGTGCTCGATCTCCTCGCGGCCGGCGTCCGGCCGGCCGATCGCGATGTTCTCCGCGACCGTGCCGGAGAACAGGAACGCCTCCTGCGTCACCATCACCACGCCGCGTCGGAGTTCCGGCGCGGCCAGGTCGCGCAGATCGACCCCGTCGAGCAGCACCCGGCCCTCCGTCGGGTCGTAGAAGCGGGCCAGCAGCTTCGCCAGCGTCGACTTGCCCGCCCCGGTCGAGCCGACCACCGCCACCGTCTGCCCGGCCGGGATCGTCAGGCCGAAGCGCGGCAGCACCTCGCCGCCGGTGCGGTACGCGAACCGGACGTCCTCGAACACCACCTCGCGGCCGGGTCGCCCGGCCGCCCGCACCGGCAGCTCGCGCGGCGCGACCGGCTCCGGCACGGTCGGCCGCTGCGCAAGCAGCCCGGCGATCTTCTGCAGCGAGGCGGCCGCCGACTGGTACGAGTTGAGGAACATGCCGAGCCGGTCGATCGGGTCGTAGAGCCGCCGCATGTACAGCACCGCCGCGGCCAGCACGCCCAGTGCGAGCGTCCCGCCCGCCACCCGGTACGCGCCCCACAGCACCATGCCCGCGACGGCCGTGTTGGCGACCAGCCGGGACCCGACCACGTACCGGGCCATCTCCAGGAGTCCGTCGCCGTTGGCGCGCTCGTGCCGGTGGTTGAGCCGGTGGAACTCGGCGTCGTTGGCGGCCTCGCGACGGAACGCCCGGACCGGCCGGATCCCGTTCATCGTCTCCGCGAACTTCACGATCACCCCGGCGATCGCCGTCGACCGCTCGGCGAAGACGACCGCGGCGCGCCGCCGGTAGAGCCGTACCAGCAGGTACAGCGGGACGAACGAGGCGACCGCCACCGCCCCGATGCCCAGGTCCAGCCAGAGCAGCATCGCCGAGATGTAGACGAAGGCGAGGACCACGCCGATCAGCTCCTGCAGGCCCTCCGCGAGGAGTTCGCGCAGCGACTCGACGTCGGAGGTGGAGCGGGAGATCAGCCGGCCCGAGGTGTAGCGCTCGTGGAAGTCCAGGCTGAGCGCCTGCGCGTGCCGGAAGATCCGGTCCCGCAGGTCGACGAGCACGTTCTGGTTGACCAGGGCCGCGACCCGGATGAAGGCGTACTGGAGCAGGCCGGCCGCGGCCGCGCAGCCCAGGTAGCCCACGGCGACGGCGATCAGCGGGCCGTGCTCGCCGCGGCGCAGCGCGGGCACGCCACGGTCGATGGCGTACGCGACGAGCAGCGGGCCGGCCTGCACCGCGGCCTGCTGGAGCAGGAGCAGCAGGGCCGAGAGCACGACGCGGGCGCGGTGCGGGGCGAGCAGCGAGCGCAACAGCGTCCCGGTCGCGCGGGGCGGGGTGGGCAGGTCGTCCTGGTCGAACGGGTCGGTCGTCATCGCGGATCGGTCCCCCTGCCGTCGGCGGTGCCGGACATCAGCCAGGCGTACTCGGCGTGCTCGCGGAGCAGTTCGTGGTGGGTGCCGACCGCGGCGATGCGGCCCTCGGAGAGCAGCGCGACCCGGTCGGCGAGCAGCACGGTCGAGGGCCGGTGTGCGACGACGAGCGCGGTCGTGTCCCGCAGCACCTCGCGCAGCGCGGCCTCGACCAGCGCCTCTGTGTGCACGTCGAGCGCGGACAGCGGGTCGTCGAGGACCAGGAAGCGCGGCCGCCCGACGACCGCGCGGGCCAGCGCGAGCCGCTGCCGCTGACCGCCCGACAGGCTCAGCCCCTGCTCCCCGACCTGCGTCGCGGCCCCCTCGGGCAGCGCGCCGACGAACTCCTCGGCCTGCGCGACGGCGAGCGCGCGGCGCAGCCCCTCGTCGCCCCCCGCCCCCGACCCCGCCCCCATCAGTACGTTCTCGCCGACGCTCGCCGAGAACAGGGTCGGCTCCTCGAAGGCCACGGAGACCAGCTCGCGCAGCCGCTCGCGCGGCATGCGCGTGATGTCCTCGCCGTCGAGCAGGATCCGGCCGCCGGTCGCCTCGTGCAGCCGCGGTACGAGCGCGGTGAGCGTCGTCTTGCCGGAGCCGGTCGCGCCGACCAGGGCGAGCGTCTCGCCCGCCCGGACGTGCAGATCGATCCCGTCCAGGACGGGCGGGCTGTCGCCGTCGGCATCGGGATACCGAAAGGACACGTTCTCGAACCGCAGCCCGTCACCGGGGGCTCGTACGGAGGTCTCCGTGCCGCCGGGCCCCTCCTCGGCCTCGTCCATCACCTCGAAGAACCGCTCGGTCGCCGTCGCCGCCTCCTGGCTCATCGCGAGCAGGAAGCCGATCGACTCCACCGGCCAGCGCAGCGCGAGCGCCGTCGACAGGAACGCGACCAGCGTGCCCGCCGACAGGTCCCCGTCGGCGACCTGCACCGTGCCGATCACCAGCGCCGCGCCGACCGCGACCTCGGGCAGGACCGTGATGAGCCCCCAGATCCCGGCGAGCAGCCGGGCCTTGTCCAGCTCGGTGGTGCGCAGCCGCCCGGTCAGCGCCCGGAAGGCGCGCACCTGGCTGCGGTGCCGGCCGAAGCCCTTGACGATCCGGATGCCGAGGACGCTCTCCTCGACGACCGTGGTCAGGTCGCCGGCCTGGTCCTGGGCGCGGCGCGCCACGAGCGCGTACTTCGCTTCGAACAGCGAGCAGAGCACGACGAGCGGTGCGACCGGCGCGAGCAGCACCAGGCCGAGCGTCCACTCCTGGTCGAGCAGGATCACGTACCCGGCGAGGATCGTCACGGCGTTGACGAACAGGAAGGTCAGCGGGAAGGCCAGGAACATCCGGAGCAGCATCAGGTCGGTCGTCCCCCGGGACAGCAACTGCCCCGAGGCCCACCGGTCGTGGAAGGCGATCGGCAGCCGCTGCAGCCGCCGGTACAGATCCGCCCGCATCGCCGCCTCGACCCCGGCCAGCGGCCGCGCCACCAGCCACCGCCGGAACCCGAACAGCACCGCCTCCGCGATCCCGAGCAGCAGCACGTACAGCGCCCCGAGCCACACCCCGCCGGGATCCTGAGCGGCCACCGGCCCGTCGACGATCCACTTCAGCACCAAGGGGATGACAAGCCCCAGACAAGAAGCGACGACGGCCACCACGGCCGCCGCCCCCCACCGCCCCCACACAGGCCGCAGATACGGCCACAGCCGCAACAGCGAACGCACGGAGGAGCGGTCTTCGACGGAGTCACGTTTCTCGGACATCAGGCCCGATCGTAGGGTTCGCCCCTGACACGGTTCACCTGCTTTTCCGGCCGCCCTGACGGTCCCGGTCGTGCCCCCAAGTCGTACCGCCCGTCAACCGATCGGTTGATCCCCGAGCCGAGCGGATCGGCCGATGCGGCGGCGCGGGCCCGCGGGCCAGTGTGGGGGCATGGCAATGATCGAGGTACGGGAGCTGCACAAGGCGTACGGCGGCCGGAAGGTCGTCGACGGGGTGTCGTTCGAGGTCGCCGAGGGGGAGATCTTCGGGATCCTCGGACCCAACGGGGCCGGGAAGACCACCACCGTGGAGTGCGTGGAGGGGCTGCGGACGCCCGACTCGGGGGTCGTACGGGTCGCGGGGTACGACCCCGTGGCCGACCGCGAGCGGGTCACGCTGCTGCTGGGCGCGCAGCTCCAGGAGAGCGAGCTTCAGGCCAAGTTGACCGTCCGTGAGGCGCTGGAGCTGTACGCGGCGTGCTACCCGAGCCCGGCCGACTGGCGGGAACTCGCCGAGCGGCTCGGCCTGACGGCGCGGCTCGACGCCCGGTTCGGGAAGCTGTCCGGCGGCCAGAAGCAGCGGCTGTTCATCGCCCTCGCCCTGATCGGCAACCCGAAGGTCGTCGTCCTGGACGAGCTGACCACCGGGCTCGACCCGCGGGCCCGCCGCGACACCTGGCAGCTCGTCGAGGACGTCCGCGACAGCGGCGTCACCGTCCTGCTCGTCACCCATTTCATGGAGGAGGCCCAGCGCCTCTGCGACCGGATCGCGGTCGTCGACCGAGGCCGGATCACCGCCCTCGACACCCCCGGCGGGCTGATCGAGCGGGCCTCGGCCAACACGGTCGTCTCCTTCCAGCCCTCCGCCCCGCTCGACGTCCGCGCCCTGAACGCCCTGCCGGCGGTCGCCTCCGCCGAGGAGGCGCGGGACGGCCGGATCACCGTCCACGGCACCGACGACACCACCGGCGCCGTCCTGACGTACCTCGCGCAGCAGGGCGTCACCGCCCACCACCTCCGCGTCTCGGACGCCACCCTCGACGACGCCTTCCTCGACCTGACGGGAACCGACAAGTGAGCACCGGCATCAGCACGCGTACCAGCGCCAACACCCGTACCGGCACCGCCGTACTGAAGGCCGAAGCCCGCCTCTTCACCCGCGAGCCCGCCGCCCTGTTCTGGATCCTCGCCTTTCCGACCCTGCTCCTCGTCGTGATCGGCTGCATCCCCGCGTTCCGCGAGCCCTCCGCCGACCTCGGCGGCCTGCGGACCGTCGACCTGTACGTGCCGATCGCCATCCTGCTCGCGACGATCACCTCCGCGATCCAGTCGATGCCGCCGGTCCTCTCCGGCTACCGCGAGCGCGGCATCCTGCGCCGGATGGCGACCACCCCGATGCGGCCCGGAGCCCTGATCAACGCCCAGATCGCGCTGCACGGCGCCGCGGTCGTCGGCTCCGCGCTGATCGCCCTGACCGTCGGCCGCCTGGCCTTCGGCGTCGCCCTGCCCCGCCAGCTCGCGGGCTACCTGCTCGCCCTGGTGCTCGCCGCGCTGTCCGCCCTCGCGCTCGGCGCGACGGTCTCCGCGATCAGCCGTACCACCAAGATCACCCAGGCGGTCGGCTCGGCGGTATTCTTCCCGGCGATGTTCACCTCGGGCGTCTGGCTGCCCGTCGCGGCCATGCCCGAGACTCTGCGCGACATCGTCGGCCTCACCCCGCTGGGCGCGTCCGCCCAGGCGCTCGACCAGGCCGCGGCCGGCCAGTGGCCGAGCTGGACGCACCTCGCGGTGACCGCCGTGTGGACCGTGGTCCTGGTCGCCGCCGCCCGACGGTGGTTCATCTGGGAGTGAGGGACGCATGGCGAGGGACGCGGCGATGACGACGGCCGAACAGCGCTGGGCGCAATTCTTCACCTACGGGCCGCACGCCCTGCTCGCCCTGTCGGCCGCCGTCGGCGCCTCGATCGCCGACGAGATCATGACCACCGGCGAGATGTACGCGGCCGGCGCGCTGGTCCTCGTGACGCTCGGCCTCCAGATGTGGTGGGGGAGCACCGCCGGACCCGGCCTGCCGCAGCCCTCCGCCCGCGCCGAGGTCTACTACGCCCTGCGCACCGCCCTCGCGTTCGCGCTCACCTGGCTCAACCCGTTCTTCGCCATCCACGCCGCGATCGGCTATTTCGACGTGGCCGCGCTGGTCCGGGCCCGGTTCGTCCGCCCGGCGCTGCTGTTCGTCGCCGTCACCATGGCCGGCTCGCAGTCCGGCGGGCTGCCGCCCGGGTCGCCGACCCAATGGCTGGCCTTCGGCGTCCTGTTCGCCGTCAACGCCGGGCTCTCCACGGTCTTCAGCCGGATCAGCGACAAGGAGGCGGAGCACGCCCTGGAGAAGGCCGCCACCATCGCCGCCCTGGAGCGCGCCCTCGACGAGAACGCCGCCCTGCACGCCCAGCTCGTCGTCCAGGCCCGCGAGGCTGGCGTCGCCGACGAACGCCGCCGCCTCGCCGCCGAGATCCACGACACCCTCGCCCAGGGCCTGACCGGCATCATCGCCCAGCTCCAGGCCGTCACCGCCGCAGGGGACCCGGCCGTCGCCCAGGTCCACCTCGACCGCGCCCAGGCCCTGGCCCGGCACTCCCTCGGCGAGGCCCGCCGCTCCGTGCAGAACCTGGCACCGGTCGCCCTGGAGCACGACACACTCCCCGAGGCGCTCAAGCAGACCGTCGCCTCCTGGGCCGAACGCACCGGCGTCGACGCCCGGTTCACCGTGACCGGCACCGAGGAGCCCCTGCACGACGAACTCGCCGCCACCCTGCTGCGGATCGCCGAGGAGGCCCTCGCCAACACCGCGAAGCATGCGGCGGCCGGGCGGGCCGGCGTCACCCTCTCGTACATGGGCGACGAGGTCACCCTCGACATCCGCGACGACGGCCGCGGCTTCGAACCGTCGGCCGTCCAAGGCCGCACCGCCGAGGGAGGGTTCGGCCTGAACGGCATGCGGGCCCGCGCCGCCCGGATCGCCGGCGAGGTCGCGGTGGAGACCGCTCCGGGCGAAGGCACGGCGATCTCCGCCCGCGTACCGTTGGTCCGCCATGACTGCTGACCACCGGACCATCACCCTGCTGATCGTCGACGACCACCCGGTCGTACGCGACGGCCTGCGCGGCATGTTCGCCGCCGACCCCGCCTTCACCGTCCTCGGCGAGGCGTCGAACGGCGTCGAGGCCGTAGAACTCGCCTTGAATCTCGACCCCGACGTGGTCCTGATGGACCTGCGCATGCCGGGCGGCGGCGGGGTGGAAGCGATCGCCGAGCTGACCCGCCGCGCCGCCCGCGCCCGGGTCCTCGTCCTCACCACGTACGACACCGACTCCGACACCCTCCCCGCGATCGAGGCGGGCGCCACCGGCTACCTGCTCAAGGACGCCCCCCGCGACGACCTGTTCGCCGCCGTCCGAGCCGCCGCCGAAGGCCGCACGGTCCTCTCCCCGGCCGTCGCCTCCCGCCTGGTCACCCGCGTCCGCACCCCCGCCGCACCGCCGCCCGACGACACCCTGTCGGCCCGCGAGACGGAGGTCCTCACCCTCGTCGCCAAAGGCACCTCCAACCGCGCCATAGCCGCCGAACTCTTCATCAGCGAGGCGACGGTGAAGACCCACCTGACCCACATCTTCGCCAAACTGGACGCGAAGGACCGAGCGGCCGCGGTCGCCACCGGCTACGAACGCGGCATCCTCGGCCGCAACTGAACGCCGCGGCCGACTGCCGGTGCGGGCCTGGACAGGCCCGCCGGACGGAGTCGTTGTACCCGCCACGTAGGATCCCCGCCAATGTCCACGGGGGTGAAGTCGGAGGGTGGGGACCATGAGAAGAACCGACAGGGGCCGCGGGCTGGCCGTCGTCGCCGTGCTGCCGCTGCTGATCACGGCGGTCGCGTGCGAGTCCGGCGGCGCCGACGGGGCGAAGAGCGACAAGGGCGCGGGCCATCCGGTCTACGGGGAGAAGCTCGGCAGGCAGCTCGTGTCGGCCCGCGAAGTGACCGAGAAGAGCGGATCGGCCCGCTTCACGTACACGCTCACGTACACGACGAAGTCGGGCACGGTCCGGGACGTCACCACCGGCGCACAGGACTACGGGAAGAAGACGGCCGACGCCACGCGCACGCTCACCCTGCCCGGCGGACTTCCCGCCAAGACAGGGGAACAGCTGGGCGCACGGCCCGGAAAGGGCCCGGAGGCCTTCGAGGTGACCGGCAGCGACGTGGCGTACCGCACGCGCAGCGGCGCCTGGCTGCGCTACGCGGCCTCCGGCTCCAAGGAGTTCGTCGACCGGGCCGGCGTCGTGCTCAGCCGCGCCGGGGACGAGGTCCCGTACGGCGGCACCCTCGCCGACACGATCGCCCATGCCGCGACCCCGGTGAAGCAGCCCGTCGTGGGCTCCGACGGAAGCCGCGTCTACGCGACCACCGCGAGTGCCCGTTCGGCCGCCGAAGCCCTGCCCGCCGACATCGGCTTCCTCGTGCCCATGGGCAAGGACGAGCCCGCTCCCGTCCCCCTGACGATCAAGCTCGACGCGGAGGGCAGGATCACCGAGGGCACCGCCGACTACGCGCCGGTGCTCACCGCACTCCACAAGGCCGGCGCCCTTCGCGAGGTCACCGCCCTCAAGGCCGTCTACCGGCTCACCGACCACGGCAAGGCCGTGCCGCGCCGGACGGCGGGCGCTTCGGCTGAGGACGCCGAGAAGGTCCTGACCGATCTGCACGCGGTACCGCCGGGCGCCTGCGCCTCGGACGACACCGGGCTCGGCTCCCAGGCCCTCGTCCGGGTCGGAGACTGCACCGGCCGGTCCGACCTGCGCGTCTTCGGCCACGTGAAGGTCGACAAGACCTCCCGGGACGAGCTGACGATGGAGGACGGCGAGACCGCGGCCCGGGACCTGTGCCGGGCGAAGTTCGCCACCGTCCCTGCCGCGTGGGTCGCAAAGGCCCGCCCCAAGAACTCCTTCCTCGTCACTGGGGACTCGGCCCTGGAGATGGCCTACTCGCCGGGGGGCGACAACCGGGTCTCGGGCGAGTTCACCTGCTACGTCAGCACCACGGGCTGACCCCCGCACTCAGCCCACCACCCGCAGCAGCACCACCGACCGCTCCGCCACCGTGAACCGCTCCCCGCCCCGGTGCACCGTCCCCGGGGCCCGGGACTGGTCCTCCCGGGAGGTGTCCAGGACCAGTTCGTACGACTCCGCCCAGGGCGGGCCGGGCAGGACGAACTCCACCGGGCGGGGGGCGGCGTGCAGGACGGCCAGGAAGCTGTCGTCGGTGACCTGGGCGCCGCGCGCGTCGCGGCCCGGTATGTCGCGGCCCGACAGGTACAGGCCGAGTGTCGCCGTCGGGGCGTACCAGTCCTGCTCGGTCATCTCCGTGCCGTCCGGTGTGAACCAGGCCAGGTCCCGCAGGCCGTCCGCGCCCTGGGGGCGGCCGTCGAAGAACGCCCGGCGGCGCAGCACGGGATGGCGGTGGCGCAGGTCGAGGAGCCGGGTGGTGAGTTCGAGCAGGCCGCGGGGGCCGTCCTGGTCCGGCAGCGACCAGTCCACCCAGCCCAGCTCGTTGTCCTGGCAGTACGCGTTGTTGTTGCCGCCCTGGGTGCGGCCCATCTCGTCGCCCGCGACCAGCATCGGCACCCCGGTCGACAGCAGGAGCGTGGTCAGCAGGTTGCGGATCTGGCGGCGGCGCAGCGCGTTGACCGCCGGGTCGTCGCTCTCGCCCTCGACCCCGCAGTTCCAGGCCCTGTTGTCGTCGGTGCCGTCCCGGTTGCCCTCCCCGTTGGCCTCGTTGTGCTTGCGCTCGTACGTCACCAGGTCCCGCAGCGTGAACCCGTCGTGCGCGGTGACGAAGTTGACCGAGGCGTACGGGCGGCGGCCGCCCCACGCGTACAGGTCGCTGGAGCCGGACAGCCGGTAGCCCAGGTCCCGCACGTCCGGCAGCGCGCCGCGCCAGAAGTCCCGGACCGCGTCCCGGTAGCGGTCGTTCCACTCGGTCCACAGCGGCGGGAACGCGCCCACCTGATAGCCGCCGTTGCCCACGTCCCACGGCTCCGCGATCAGCTTGACCCGGCGCAGCACCGGGTCCTGCGCGATCACCGCCAGGAACGGCGACAGCATGTCGACGTCGTGCATGGAACGTGCGAGGGCCGCCGCCAGGTCGAAGCGGAAGCCGTCCACGCCCATCTCGGTGACCCAGTACCGCAGCGAGTCGGTGATCAGCCGCAGCACCTGCGGCTGCACCACATGGAGGGTGTTGCCGCAGCCCGTGTAGTCGGCGTACCGGCGGGCGTCCGACTGGAGCCGGTAGTAGCCCCGGTTGTCGATGCCCTTCAGCGACAGCGTCGGGCCGAGTTCGCCCGCCTCCGCCGTGTGGTTGTAGACCACGTCGAGGATCACCTCGATGCCCGCCGCGTGCAGCGCCCGCACCATCCGCTTGAACTCGCCGACCTGCTGCCCGGCCGTCCCCGACGCGCTGTATCCGGCGTGCGGGGCGAAGTAGCCGATCGAGTTGTAGCCCCAGTGGTTGCGCAGCCCGCGCCGCAGCAGATGGTCCTCGTGGGCGAACTGGTGCACCGGCAGCAGTTCGACCGCCGTCACCCCGAGCCGGACCAGGTGCTCGATCGCGGCCGGGTGCGCAAGGCCCGCGTACGTGCCCCGTAGCTCCTCCGGGATCCCCGGGTGCCGCTGGGTGAACCCCTTCACGTGCAGCTCGTAGATGACCGAGTCCGGCCACGGCGTCTTGGGCCGGCGGTCGTCGGCCCAGTCGTCGTCATCGTGGACGACGACGCCCTTCGGGACGTACGGCGCCGAGTCCCGTTCGTCGCGCACGGTGTCAGCCACATGCTGCTGCGGCCAGTCGCGGACATGCCCGTACACCTCCGGCGGCAGCCCGAAGTCTCCGTCGACGGCCCGCGCGTACGGGTCGAGGAGCAGCTTGGCCGGATTCCAGCGGGCCCCCGTCCACGGGTCCCAGCGGCCGTGCACCCGGTAGCCGTACCGCTGCCCCGCCGCCACGCCCGGCACGAAGCCGTGCCAGATCTCGTGGGTCAGCTCGGTCAGCGGCAGCCGGGTCTCCGTCCCGTCCGGCGCGAAGAGGCACAGCTCGACCGCCTCCGCGCCGCCCGCCCACAGCGCGAAGTTCGTGCCCGCGACCCCGTCCGGGCCGACCCGGCAGCGCGCCCCCAGCGGCGTGGGCGCGCCCGGCCACACGACCGGCAGCGGCAGCTCGCGCACCTCCCCGTTGACCTCCCCCCGTACCGGTTCCACGGCAGGGGAGGTCGCCCCTCCCTCCCGCACCGCCTCCTGTTCGGCTGCGCTCGACACCTGTCGGCCTCCCGCGGCTCGTCGGGCCCCGTGCTCGCCGACGGGAGCGCCCGGCGTCCCGGCCGCGGCTCCCCGCACGTGGTCCTCCCACCTGTTCTGCCCTCAACCTCGTGCTCCCAACATGACCCGCACGCACGTTTCCCCTGGAGGGGGGCAGTCGTTGGGCCGGGCGTGAAACATGTACTGAAGCGGGCGAGGACCTGCCTGGGCCTCGTCCTGGCGGCGGCCGGCCTCCTGGCCGCGACGACGGGCTGCACCGGGGACGGCGGATCCGACGGGGGGAAGGGCAGCGGTCTCGAGCTCCCGCTGCCCGGCCGGGCGAAGGCTCCGGGCGACGTCATCCGGATCACCCCGGAGGACGGCGCCAAGGCCGTCCCGGCGGACGGGCCGGTCGAGATCCGGATCGACAGCGGGCGGCTCGAACGGGTCTCCGTCGTCCAGATCGAGGACGCCCGCCCCGCCGTTCTGGAGGGTGACGTCAGCGAGGACGGGCTGAGCTGGCGCCCGGCCGACGGGGCGCGCCTCGCGCTCGCCGCCAAGTACAGCGTGGACGTGGTCGCGCTGGACGCGGACGGCCGCCGCTCCGCCCGGCACACCACGTTCGCCACCGTCGTCCCCGAGAAACGCTTCATCGGCTACTTCAAGCCGGAGAACCGCTCCACCGTCGGCACCGGCATGATCGTCTCGTTCGGCTTCAACCGGCCGATCGAGAACCGGGCGGCCGTCGAGCGGGCCGTCCGGATCACCTCCGATCCGCCGGTGGAGGTGGTCGGCCACTGGTTCGGCAAGGAGCGGCTCGACTTCCGGCCGAAGGAGTACTGGAAGCCCGGCACCGAGGTCACCGTCGAGCTGGCGCTGCGGGACGTCGAGGGCGCCCCGGGCGTGTACGGCATCCAGCGCAAGACCGTCGGGTTCACCATCGGCCGCTCCCAGGTCTCGCTGGTGGACGCGGCCGAGCACACCATGGAGGTGCGCCGGGACGGCGAGGTCCTGGCGACGCTGCCGATCACCGCGGGGGCCCCGAAGACCACCACGTACAACGGGAAAATGGTGGTCACGGAGCTGTTCGACGTGACCCGGATGGACGGCCGGACGGTCGGCTTCGGCGGCGAGTACGACATCAAGGACGTGCCGCACGCGATGCGGCTGACCGACTCCGGCACCTTCCTGCACGGCAACTACTGGGCCTCCGAGGACACCTTCGGCTCGGCGAACGTCAGCCACGGCTGCGTCGGCCTACAGGACGACAAGGGCGGCAGCTCCTCCAGCCCGGCCGGCTGGTTCTTCGACCGGACGCTCGTCGGCGACGTCGTCGAGGTCGTCAACTCCCGCGACCGAAAGGTCTCTCCCGACAATGGCCTGGGAGGGTGGAACATGGACTGGATCCGGTGGAAGGCCGGTTCCGCCCAGCACTGACCCTGCGCATCCCCCGCGCCCCCGCGCCGAGCTGCGGTTCTCCCGGTGACGTCCCGGACGAGTTGGGACTGAACGGTGACATTCGCAGTGAACTTTCCATGGCTGCGGTGTGATTATCTAGCGCCGTGCGCGCGATATCAGTGCGCGGGGGTAGCAGGCCGTGGCGGGACCAGGCCGTGCGAGGGGAGTGGACGAGAGTGAACGGGCAGCCGATATCGGGGGCATCGGCCGGGGTGGGACGTGGATCCGTGCGCGGGGGCGTGCGCCTGCGGGCCTTGGCGGCGGGGGCGATGCTGCTCCTCGTGACCGCCTGCGGCGGTGGGGACACCGACGGACCCGGGAAGACCGACCAGGGCAAGGGCGGCGGACAGGTCGAGAACTCGGCCTCGCAGGCCGTCGTGACGGTCCTTCCGAAGGACGGCGCGAACGACGTCGCCACCAGCGGGGGCCTGAAGGTCACCGCCGAGAAGGGCAAGCTGACCACCGTTGAGGTGGCCGACTCCAAGGGCACCCCGGTCGAGGGCAAGCTCGCGGCGGACGGCTCCAGCTGGGAGCCCACGCGGCACCTGGCCGCCGCGACGCAGTACAAGGTCCACGCGATAGCGAAGGACGCCGAGGGCCGTGAGTCGGCGAAGGACACCACCTTCACCACCCTGGTCCCGAAGAACACCTTCGTCGGCCACTACCTGCCTGAGGACGGCTCGACCGTCGGCGTGGGCATGCCGGTCTCGATCAACTTCACCCGGGGCATCACCAACCCGGACGCCGTCGAGAACGCCATCAAGGTGACCGCCGTGCCGAACGTGGAGATCCAGGGCCACTGGTTCGGCAACGACCGGCTCGACTTCCGTCCCAAGGAGTACTGGGCCGCGGGCACGAAGGTGACCGTGGAGTTCAACCTGGACGGCGTCGAGGGCCGGCCGGGCGTCTACGGCAAGCAGAAGAAGACGGTGAAGTTCACCATCGGCCGCAGCCAGGTCGCCACGGTGGACGCCAGCTCCAAGACCATGAAGGTCCGCCGCGACGGCCAGGTCATCAAGACCATCCCGATCACCGCGGGCGCGCCGTCCACGACCACGTACAACGGTCAGATGGTCATCAGCGAGAAGTACAAGGTGACCCGCATGAACGGGGCCACCGTCGGCTTCGGCGGCGAGTACGACATCAAGGACGTGCCGCACGCGATGCGCCTGTCCACCTCCGGCACCTTCGTGCACGGCAACTACTGGGCCTCCGCGGGCACCTTCGGCTCGACGAACGTCAGCCACGGCTGCGTCGGCCTGCGGGACGCGCGCGGCGCCGGTGACGGCTCCACGCCGGCGGCCTGGTTCTACAACAACTCGATCATCGGCGACGTGGTGGTCGTGAAGAACTCCAAGGACAAGCAGATCCGCCCGGACAACGGCCTCAACGGCTGGAACATGTCCTGGGAGGAGTGGATCAAGTAGGTCGCCCCGAGCGATCTCGGACGGGCCCGGTGCTGTGAGCAACAGCACCGGGCCCGTCTCCGTTAACGAGGGCTAACCTGCCTCCATGACTGTGAACCTCGAAGTCGCCGAAGGCGTCGGCACGATCCGCCTCGACCGTCCCCCGATGAACGCGCTGGACATCGCCGTCCAGGACCGGCTGCGCGAGCTGGCCCAGGAGGCGACCGACCGCGACGACGTGCGCGCGGTGATCCTGTACGGCGGGGAGAAGGTGTTCGCGGCCGGCGCGGACATCAAGGAGATGCAGGTCATGGACCACGCGGCCATGGTCAAGCGGTCGCGCGGGCTCCAGGATGCGTTCACCGCCGTCGCCCGCATCCCCAAGCCGGTCGTCGCCGCGATCACCGGGTACGCCCTGGGCGGCGGCTGCGAGCTGACGCTCTGCGCGGACTACCGGATCGCCGCGGACAACGCCAAGCTCGGCCAGCCGGAGATCCTGCTCGGCCTGATCCCGGGGGCCGGCGGCACCCAGCGGCTGTCCCGCCTGATCGGTCCGTCCAAGGCGAAGGACCTCATCTTCACCGGCCGGATGGTCAAGGCGGACGAGGCGCTCCAGCTGGGCCTGGTCGACCGGGTGGTCCCGGCCGCCGACGTGTACGAGCAGGCGCACGCCTGGGCCGCGAAGCTGGCCCAGGGCCCCGCGCTGGCGCTGCGCGCCGCGAAGGAGTCGATCGACGCGGGCCTGGAGACGGACATCGACACCGGACTGGCGATCGAACGGAACTGGTTCGCCGGGCTGTTCGCGACCGAGGACCGGGAGCGCGGCATGCGCAGCTTCGTGGAGGAGGGCCCGGGCAAGGCCAAGTTCCTCTGACCGGGGTGAAGTTGGCGGCGTCAACCGTGTGAGTGGTTCGACGCCGCCACGGGGGACGATCGTGCGTGGCCGATTCTCGACCGTTCCGTGATCATGTGAATACGGTGCGTCGTCGCAGGTCGGAGCGGGTTTTCGGGCCCATTTCCTGCCTCTGGCATATGTCTGGCGGATCCCTGGGGGTCGCGATCCGCCCGGGATCGATTCCTCCGGAACGGCCCCGCGGACGCTTCCGGGCGGCCATGATGGTGGACATGGCGGGCCTGGAGGGTGTGGAGCAACCACGGCAGCGCGGCGGCTCGACCGCCGCTCGTTGGGTACCGGGCACCGAGGACGAACAGGCCGTCAAGGCGCTGGAGTTGTTCGGGAATCCGGTGGAGCACGAGGTGTGTCTGCCGTCCCGGGGGGAGTCGGCCGCGACGGCCCGCCGGCTCACCCAGTGCGTGGTCCTGCGCCAGTGGGCGCTCTCCCCGCAGATCGCCGAGCACGCCGTGCTGCTCGTCTCCGAGCTGGTCGGCAACGCCGTTCGGCACACCGGGGCCCGGGTCTTCGGGCTGCGGATGCTGCGCCGCCGCGGCTGGATCCGGATCGAGGTGCGCGACCCGTCCCGCGGGCTGCCCTGCCTGATGCCCGTCCATGAGCTCGACACCAGCGGGCGCGGCCTCTTCCTCGTCGACAAGCTCTCCGACCGCTGGGGTGTCGACCTGCTGCCGCGCGGCAAGACCACCTGGTTCGAGATGCGGGTCGCCGACCGCCCCTGAGGGCTCCCCGAACGCACCGAAGCCCCCGGTCGCCGTCGTACGGCTTCGGGGGGCTTCGTGTGGAGCGCCGTGGGCGAAGGGGGTGTGCCCACGGCGCGAGGTCGACCTGGCCCGGGTCAATGGGGGTCGTGGGTCCGACTATGGCAGACCAGGGGCCTTGCCGCCAAAAGTCCTTACCGGTATAGAAGTGGTCAAATCGGGACAGTGAACCGGTGAATCATTGGTGACGTGAAGCACTCACCTTATAAACAATGAATAAGTATGGCGTTCATCGGGTGTTTCATCGAGTCGAGAGGGTGGCGGTCCCGGCGGGGCGGCGACGTCAAACGTCCTGAATTGGCTCAATCATTACCTTTCGGGCATACCAGCTCTTAAATGGTCGGGTGACCCTGACCGACCGCCGTGGCGCGCTGCGGGCGGGTGCGGCCGCCGCCCTCACGGGCGGCCTCACCGTCGCCTGCGGTACGGACCGCCGCCCCGCCCTCAAGGCGGCAGA
>NZ_DATCVQ010000325.1:0-7325 GCF_036566765.1 Streptomyces sp. | reverse complement strand
ACCCCGAGATGCAGCCGGTCGGCGATCTCCTTGTTGGACAGGCCCACGCCGAGCAGTCCGAGTACCTCCCGCTCGCGCGGGGTGATGGCCGGCGCCGGGACGTCCGCGGTGTCCGAGGAGGAACGGGTGCGGAGAGCCTGGGCGACGAGGCGGTCAAGGACGTTCCGGCTGAAGGGGGCCTCTCCGTGGGCTGCCCGGCGTACGGCCTCCAGGAGTTCGGCCGGTGGGGTGTCCTTGACGAGAAAACCGCAGGCTCCGGCCGCGAGCACCGGATACAGATGGTCGTCGTCGTCGAACGTGGTGAGGGCGACGACTCGGGTGGCAGGGCGAGCGGCCAGGATGCGGCGGGTGGCCGTGATGCCGTCCATGCCGGGCATTCTCAGGTCCATGAGGACGACGTCGGGCGTGAGGCGTTCAGCCAGCCGTACCGCCTCCGCGCCGTTGTCCGCCTCGCCCAGGATCTCGATGTCCTGCGCCTGCTCGAAGAGCATGCGCAGTCCCATGCGGACGAGCTGCTGGTCGTCGACGACGAGTATGCGGATCACGGCTGGGGCTCCATGTCGGGTGCGAGGGCGGGCAGTTCGGCCGTGAGCCGCCAGCCCTGAGCGTCGGGGCCCGCATCCAGCCGGCCGCCGAGCAGGTCCACGCGTTCCCGCATGCCGATCAAGCCGTGTCCGGAAGGGCCAGGGGCCAGCGGCCGGGCCCTTCCGGCGCTGTCGTCGTGGATCGTCACGTGGACGGCGTCACCGGCCACCCGCACGACCAGCTCGGCGTGTGCGCCGGGCCCGCCGTGCTTGGCCGCGTTGGCCAGGCCCTCCTGGGCCAGGCGGAGGACCGCGAGGCCACGTACCGCGTCGAGCCGTGCGACCCGGGGATCCACGGAAGCGGTCACGGTCAGGCCGGTCCGGCGGCTGTGTTCCACCACCGACTCCAATGCCGCCGGCAGTGCCCCGGGCGCGACCAGGGAGCCTGTCTCGGGACCGGTCCCGTCCGGGGCGCGCAGGAGGGTCACCAAGCGCCGCAGATCGGTCAGCGCCGCTCCGGCGCTGGCGTGCAGGTCGTCGAGGACGGCCGTGATCCGCGGGTCGGTGGTGGTGTCGGCGGCGGTGACGTGCCGGGCCACACCGACGCGCAGCACCATGGAGGAGACGTGGTGGGCCACGAGGTCGTGCAACTCGCGCGCGATGGTGGTGCGCTCCGCCGCGCGGGCGGCCAGCAGCTGTTGCTCGGCACGGAGCTCCTGCTGCTCCGCGTGTCGGCGGGCGTGCACCGCGGCATCGCGGGTCACGCGCACGTACGCGCCCAGGAGCAGCGGCACACCGGCGACGATGCCCATCTTGTAGAGCACCGGGAGGAGTTCGCCGGGCAGCTCCTCGAAGCGGTTCACGGCGACGGCGAGCGCCAGTGCCGTCGCCCCGGCGGCGAGGCAGCGCCCGGACTGCTGTACCGCCAGCTCGAAGAGGGTGACGGCGGCCAGCACCTTCAGCGAGGAAACGGTGCTCGCGCCGAGCGCATGTGCGGTGACGAGCAGGACCGACTGCGCCAGGAGCGCGACGAACACCCACCTCCCCGCGACCAGACACAGCACGAGCCCGGCTGCGGCAAGGCCCCAGTCCCCTGCCCCGGACGGCCGCTGCAGCAGGAGAACATAGCCGACCATCACACCGGCAAGCATCAGGATCCGTATGCCGGCGAATCTCCTGTCGAACGCAAGCTCGATCCAAGGTCGGTTCACGCCCCCCACGATAGGCAGACGCCCGTGCGCCCGGGGTCCTGCCATGGGAGGAGGCCACCTCCTCCCACGAGCCGCGATGTCCGACCCGAGGACGGAGCCGGGAACCCGGGACGGGCTGCGACCGTGATCGCCATGGATGCCTACACGAACACGAGTGCCACCGCAGACGCAGAACCCGCCGCCATGGGGCGGCGGTCCCTCCTCGGCGGCGCCGCCGCTCTGGGACTGGGGAGCGTGGCCCTCGGTGCCACCGCCCACGCGGCCGACGCCCGGTCGAGGTCCCGCACGAAAGGCGGCCGCTTCCAGGGAAGGTCGGTGCTCATCACAGGCGCCACATCCGGCATAGGCAGGGCGGCGGCGAAGGCGTTCGCCGCCGAGGGGGCTCATGTCGGATTCTGCGGCAGGCGAGCCGAGTTGGGACGCCAGGTGGAACGGGAGATCCGGGACGCGGGCGGCGAAGCCACGTACATCCAGGCCGATGTCCGCGTGGACGCCCAGGTGCGGGGCTTCGTGGACCAGGTCGCGAGCCGTTACGGCGGCATCGACGTGGCCTTCAACAACGCCGGCATCGGCGGCGGCAAACTGCCCCATGAGATGAGCGTCGAGGAGTGGGACGACGTCCAGGCCACCAACGCCCGGGGCGTGTTCCTCGCGATCAAGTACGAGATTCCGCACATGCTCAGGGCGCAGCGCGGCGTCATCATCTGCACCTCGTCGTCAGCGGCCGAACAGGCGCGGCCGAACGGCGCCGCGTACACCGCGAGCAAGCGGGCGGTGCAGGGCATCGTGAAGTCCGCGGCGCTCGCGTACGGACCCAAGGGAATCAGGCTCAACGCCCTGCTACCCGGCACTGCCGACACCCCCTTCGTCCGCCCGCCGGGGATCCCGGACGCGGATTGGGCGAAGTACAAGCAGGCGTGGGGGCCGCTCAACGTCGACGGCCTCGAACGGATGGCCGAAGCCGAGGAGATCGCGCGCGCGGTGCTCGGGCTCGCGTCGGACGACTTCCCCTACATGACGGGTGCGTCGATCAGCGTGGACGGCGGAAGCACCGCGGGCCGGAAAATGGTCCAGCCGAGCGGTGTCCGAGGCTGAGCCCTTGGGCCTGCCGCTCACGCGCTCCGTCACCCCCGCCGCACCCGAGCCACAGAGGTGGTCACATGCTCGTCCGACTCGTCAAGGGTCTTGCCCTGCTGTCCACCGGCACCCTCGCGGGCGCGTTCGGCTACGGCGCGGCCAACCTCGTCCCCACATTCGACGCCGTACCGCTCCAGATGAGGCTGTCCTTCCATACCCAGCTGATGGAGATGAACGGCATCACCATGCAGGGCGCCATGGGGCTGTCCGCACTCAGCGCCGCGACGCTCGCTGTGATGACCCGCGGCGTCCCGCGGATGCTGGCCGGCGGGGCAGGGCTGCTGGCACTGGCGTCCTTCCTGATAACCCGGCTCGGCAACGTTCCCATCAACGGCCGGATCAAGGAGTGGGCCGCCACCTCGGCGCCCCTCGATCACGCCGAGATCCTGGATCGCTGGGAGGCTTTCAACTACGCCCGCACAGGCACCGCGTTCGCCGCCTTCGCGCTGCTGATCGTTCTGGCCCTGCATCGATCCGGCGCCGAGCGTGATCCGAACGAAACGGCCTAGTGCGACGATGGCCGGACATCCCTGAACACGCCCTCGCACACCGGCCGCCGCCTGCGCCTTCGCGTAGGCGGCGGGCCGTCCTCGGCCGGCTCGTGTGCTCAGCTGCTCCGTTGCCGCCTGTGGTACTCCTGTGCCGGGAGTCCGCCGATTCCCCAGTCCTCCAGCTCGACCTCGTCGATGACCACGAACGTCGTCGCCGGGCTCTTGTCGAGGACCTTCACCAGCAGATCGGTCACGCCCGCGATGATCTCGGCCTTCTGCTCGGGCGTGGCGCCCTCTCGGGTGATCTTCACGTTCACGTACGGCATGGCGGCTCAGCCCTCGCCCTCGTCGTCGGTCGTCCGGATCGTCGCCATCCGCTGCTGGACTGCCCTCTCCACCTCGTTCCGCGCGGTCACAGCGCACGCCCCGTCACATGGCCGCCGTCCACCCGCAGGGCGTGACCGGTGATGAACTCCGCGCCCGCGAGGTAGAGGACCGCGTCCGCGATCTCGGTGACCTCCCCGATGCGGTTCAGGAGCGCGAGCCCGCCGAAGGAGTCCACGTCCGCGTCCTCGAGCAGCGGGGTGCGGATGACGCCCGGCGCGACGAGGTTGACGCGGATCCCGTCCGCCGCGAGTTCGGCCGCCAGGCTCGTCGTGAGCGTGTGCACGCCGCCCTTGCTGACGACCGGCGCGGACGCCGGGAAGCCGGCGATCGCGTGGTCGACGAGCACCGTGCCGATGTTGACGATGCTTCCGCCGTGACCCTGCTCCCGCATCCGCCGCACCACGGCCTGGGTGGTCAGGTACGTCCCCTTGAGGTTGCCCGCCAGGTACCCGTCGAGCTCCTCCTCCGTCACCTCGGTGAAGGGCTTCGCCGCGAACGTGCCCGCGTTGTTCACCAGGACGTCCACACCCCCGAACCGCTCCACGGCCGCCCGCACGAGCGCCTCACCGGTCGACGCGTCCCCGATGCTCCCCGCGACCTGGGCGACCCGCGCGCCCTGCCCCAGCTGGGCGGCGGCCTTGGCGAGGCGGTCCGCGTCGCGACCGTTGATCACGACGTTGGCGCCCTGAGCGAGGAAAGCCCGGGCGATGCCCAGCCCGATCCCGCTCGACGCCCCCGTCACCACTGCGGTGATGTTCGTCGACATGCGCACAACTCCTTGAATCGATGCCGTCGGCCCTCTCGGCCTCCCGACATCCACGAACCTAGGAGCGCGCCACTCATAACACCACGTCGAATATTGAAGCCTGGCATAATCCAGGGTTATGTCTGTGGATCTGCGCGACCTCGAACTCCTCGCCGCCACCGCCGAATCCGGTTCGCTCACCGCGGCGGCCGAGCGCCTCTACGTCAGCCAGCCCGCGCTCAGCCAGCGCCTCACCCGTCTCGAGGACCGGCTCGGCATGCCGCTCTTCGACCGGACCGGACGCCGGCTGATCCCCAACGCCGCAGGCCGGCGCCTGCTGGTCACGGCCCACCACGTGCTCGACGAACTGCGCTCCGCGACCCGCGACCTGCACGAGATGCGCGACGGACGCGACCGCCGGGTGCGCTTCACCGCGCAGTGCAGCACCACCTTCCAGTGGTTGCCGCCGGTCATCCGCGCCTTCCGCCGGCGGCACCCGGAGACGGAGGTCCGCATCGAGTCCGTGCCCGACGACGCGCCGGTCCCCGCGCTCCTCGCCGACCGGGTGGACGTCGCGCTGGTCACCAAGCCGGACCTGGAGATGGAACGGGTGAGCGTCACCCGGCTCTTCGACGACGAGATGGTCGCCGTGGTCCCCTCGGACCACCCCTGGGCCGCGCTCCCGCACCTCACGGCGGAGGACTTCACGGACGCCCACCTGATCCTCTACGACGGCTATGACCAGACCCGGATCCCGTCCATCCCGCTCCCCCTCCCGCCGAATGCCCGGCCCGCCCGCGTCACCACGATGCCGGTGATCACGGACCTGGTCATCGAGATGGTCGCCGGCGGCCAGGGTGCGACGATCCTGCCCAACTGGGTCGCCAAGCCGTACGCGAACTCCCACGACCTCGCGCTCGTCCAGGTCGGCGCCACCCCCATGGCCCGCACCTGGTACCTGGCCACCCGCCAGGGCCCCCGCCCGCCCCACCTGCAGGCGTTCGCCGACGAACTGACCGCCCACCTCGCGCGCCCATAGCAAAGGCCCGTAGCAGGGCCAAAGGCCCATAGCAGGGCCCGTAGCAGCGCCCGTACTCAGGCAGGTCGGCTACGCGGACGGCCCGGGATCGAAGGCGTACGGGGACAGTTCGCGCAGCGCGCCGGCCGGGTCCGGCGTGTGGAGGGCGAGGCGGGCGAAGGGCGCGGCCGTGGGGCGGAGTTCCAGGCAGAGGACCGGGCGGTTGCCGACGCGGATCGCGGCGAAGTCCTCGCCGTCCGGGAGGATGCGCGTGCCCACGGCGATCCGGTCGGGGATCCACAGGCCGCGGCCTTTGAGGCCGCGCAGGGCGCGCCACCAGTCGGGTTCCAGGCGGACCCGCCGCAGCGCCTCGACGGGGACGCGGATGTCGCCGCGGCGGGCGGCGAGCTTCTCCCACCAGGCCAAGTGGACGACGATGTCGGTGTCCTCCACGGTCACCCGCGCCATCAGAGGGCCCCGCTCACGAGTCGGTCAAGGAGGGCCGGGAGGTCGGCGAAGGAGTCGACGACGTGGTCCGGGGCGCCATCGGCGGCCCGCAGCGTCTCCGGGCGGAACTTGCCCGTGCGGACCAGGACTCCGGTGATGCCGTTGCGCTGTGCCGCCAGGACGTCCGACTCCACGTCGTCGCCGATCATCACGGCCGCGCCCGCCGCGACGCCGAGGTGGGCGAGCGCGGCGGCGAAGAACGCCTCCGCCGGCTTGCCCGTGACCACCGCCTCCACTCCGGAGGCCCGTTCCAGGCCGAGCAGGAAGGCCCCGGTGTCGAGGTCGAGGCCGCCGGAGGTGCGCCAGTACAGGTTCCGGTGCATGGCGACGAGTCGGGCGCCCGCGTCGAGATGCCGGAAGACGCGGTTGAGCGCCTCGTACGTGAAGGCGTCGCCCGCGCCGCCGAGGACGACCACGTCCGGGGCTTCGGCGTCGTCTGCCAACCGCACCCCGTCCAGGTCGTCTCCTACGTCGCCGGCAGTCAGCAGCAGGCAGCGGGCGTTCGGGTGGTGGGCGCGCAGGTACGAGGCCGTGGCGGCGGGCGCGGTGAGGATGTCGTCCGCCCCGACCGGGAAGCCGAGTCCGGCGAGTCGCGTGGCGATGGAGGCGCGGGTGCGGGAGGTGTTGTTGGTGACCAGGGCGAGCGGGTACCCGGCGGTGCGCAGCGCGGTCATCGCCGCCACGGCCCCCGGCAGCGGCTCCCAGGACACCGTGAGGACGCCGTCGATGTCGATCAGGACGCCCGTGTCCCTGTGACTGCCTCCGCGACTCTCCATACGACTGACCGTCCCCGAGCGGCCGGGGCCGCGCAAACGGAACCCTCAGTGCGGCAGGGGCTCCGGCCAGCGCCGGTGGTGCCGGTCGATGACGTACGCGTGTCCGTGCCGCCACCCCGCGTCGGCGGGCAGCGCGCCGGTGAGGTGCGGATGGCCGGGTGGCAGGTCGGCGTGCACGTGGTCGAGCCGGGCGGGGTCGCGGCGCGGCCAGGTCCGGGCCGCGACGCCGACGGCGACCAGCACGAGCGCCCCGAGCACCGCCGCAGTGACGGGCAGACCGGCGGCGGTCCCGAGCCAGCCGGCGAGCGGGTAGGTCAGCAGCCAGCAGCCGTGCGAGAGGGAGAACTGGGCGGCGAAGGCGGCCGGCAGGTCTGCGTCCGCGGCCGAGCGCCGGATCACCCGCCCGGCGGGCGTGAGCACGGCGGAACAGGCCGCTCCGATCGCCGCCCAGGCGGCCAGGATCGCCCACCACGCCCCCGCGTCGGGCGCGCTCACCGCGAGCGCGGCGACCACGGCGAGGACGACCGGC
>NZ_DATCVQ010000324.1:0-29070 GCF_036566765.1 Streptomyces sp. | reverse complement strand
TCGGGTACGGCAAGCAGTCGCCCTCGCCGTTGATCCCGGCGGGCTCGACCCTGGTCTTCGTGGTGGACCTGCTTGACTCGTACTCCAGCACAGCCGGGTGGAGCAACGCCCAGTGACCCTGGCCGCTCCTCCCCTGCGACGCGCGTCGTCTCCCAGATGTCGGTGCCGCCGTGCCCTTCGCAGACCTCTCACCAGGGCACCCGGCCTGAGATCACGGTGACGGACCGTCCCCGGCCGAAGCCCCGGTTCCGGAAGCCACGAGCGGAAGTGACGCCTACGCTGAGAGGGAGTCTTCAGCGGAATCGGAGGACACCATGATCGTCCTCGGCATCATCTTGCTCGTGATCGGCTTCGTGGCCAGCATCGGCGCTCTCTGGACCATCGGGATCATCCTCGTGGTCATCGGCGCCATCCTCTGGGTCCTCGGCGCGGTAGGTCACGAGGTCGGCGGACGCCGGCACTACTGGTAGACAGCCTGCAACGAGGTACGAGGGTGATGACTCATCCTGGCCATGCTCCGGCAAGATGAGCTCTTGCGGCCTGTCGGGCGTCGGTCTCCGTTCCTTTGGCTGCGCAGCGTGATCCGCCGATTGCGAGCCGGGCACCGATGGGGACCGGTGAGGGATCTGAGCTGTGGCACCGTTCGCAGGGAAATCGACGAGGCGTCCTCCACCCACGGACGCAGCCCCCTCCTCCTCAGAGGTAGGCGGGGGCTGCAGACGCCTGGACTGCTCGCCGGGTCTACTTCTCGGTGTCCAGGGAGTCGCGGACGCCCTTGGCGCGGTCACGGACCGCCTCGCCCGCCTCCCGGGCCTTGCCCTTCATCTGGTCCGTCTTGCCTTCCGTCTCCAGGCGCTTGTCGCCCGTCGCCTTTCCGGCGGCTTCCTTCAGCTTGCCCTTCGACTTCTCCGTACTCTTACCAGCCATGACGAGACTGCTCCCTTCCTGTGGATTGGTTCCATCGGTCACGCTAGCCACGCACCGCGAATCCCGCCCGTCGACGGAACGTCGTGACGAGGCCATGGGGCCGTGACGGCCTGACGTCTTCCTCCCCGAGCCGACGAAACGACGCGCTCAGAACGTGTTGCGGCGCCGCAGCCCCAGCGGACGGCCGTCCGGATCGACCAGGACGTGGTGCAGGGGGGTCGACAGCGCCCTCTGCGCCCCGGAGAGGTCCGGGGCTGTGTACCGGCGCAGACGGCCCGCCGGCCGTGGACCATGGCGGCCGCCTTCGTGCCATGCGTCGAGCGCGGCGGCAGCCTCCTCGAAGGCACCGAAGGCGGTCGCCGGGTCACACAGCGCGTCCGGGTCCGCCGCCTGCTGCCCCTCGGCCCCCTGCACGTCGAGGTGCTCGCGCATGAGCCCCAAGCGCAGCTCCCGGGCGAAGACGCGCGCACCGTCTCCCAGTCCTCCGGGGTCGCGTGGCTGCCGTGAGTCCGTGCACTCGTCGACCACGGCGCAGCTGAGTTCGGAGTCGTGGGTCCACGAGCGGAGGTTGATGTTGTCGGAGCCCACGGAGGCCCACACGTCATCGATCACGCACACCTTGGCGTGCACGTACACGGGGGTCCCGGCATGGTTCTCCAGTCCGTACACCGCGACCCGGTCGCCGCCCGCGCGACGCAGCTCTTCCAGGGCGGTGACCCGCCCGACCAGGTTCATGGGCCGGGTGAGCCGGCCGTCCTGCTCCGGGACCGTGGGGATGACTCCGATCATCAACAGTCCGGGGTACCTGGCCAGTGCCCGGGCGAAGCAGGCCACGACCCTCGGCGACCACAGGTACTGGTCCTCGACGTAGATCAGCGCCCGGGCCCGGCGCAGCGCCTTGAGGTACCCCCGTGCGATGCTCCGCTCCCCGTCGGGGGCGAAGGGGTACCCCAGCAGCAGTCGGTTCGGATACGTGCGCAGCAGCTGCACGGTGTGCGTGCCGCGCGGAACCGGATCGGTGACCTGCGGCGGCAGGCTGTCCGCGTCGACGTCCTCCCGGTGCATCAGCGCGCGTAGGCGGGTGACCGGACTGCGGCTGAGCGGGGCGGGGTCCTGCCATCGTTCGCGGAACACGGCTTCGACATCCCCGACGATCGGGCCGCGCAGGGCGAGCTGGACGTCGTGCCACGGTGGGTGCGGACCGTAGGCGGAGGCCATGGGCAGAGACTGGCGGTCGCCGCGGTGGGTGGCATCGTCGTTGCGGTTGCGGCAGAGATCGATTCCTCCGACGTACGCCACGTCCAACTGCGGGCGGCCGGGGTGACGCAGCACCACCATCTTCTGGTGGTGCGAGCCTCCGGGCCGCACCCGCATGTCGAGCAGGCACTCACCGCCCGCCTCCTCGATCTCCTTGCCGAAGCGGCGGTTCTCCTCCTGGCTGAACCGGAGACTGTCCAGGTGGGAACGCCAGAGCAGCCCCTTGACGACGACGTGACGCCTCGCCGCCCGGCACAGGACCGTGCCGATCTCGGTGCCCTGCCCGGCGAGCCGCTCCTCGGGATCGCCCCGCCAGTCGGTGAACAGAAGCAGGTCGCCCGAGCGCATCTCGCGGATCGCCGCCAGGAGTTCACTGAAGTACGCGGCGCCGTGAACCAGGGCGTGTGCCTGATTCCCGTCGGACCATGCCTTCACGTCCGGGCGGCGCCTGTCCAGGCCCGTCGCCGTGTTGCCGCGTTCACCGGGGACCAGAAGCCACTCTGCGCGCGTCACGTCGGCCTCCAAGGAGCTCCTGCCACCTGCTGCGGCAGACGGGATGCCGCATCCCGTTCGGCTCTCCCGAGTCTCGTCGGCACCCTCACCCTTCAGCCTCCCACTCCAGGGCGGCCGCGGCTCATGCTGCCGGGCAGTGTGCGCGCGGTAGCAGACCGGAGCGGATCACACGTGCGGCGGACCGGGACTGCAGTGAACGACCGACTCCGCAGCCTGGATCGCGGCCATCGTCGCCGACGGCCTGCGGGTTCTCAGCGTCCGCTCGCCTACGGAGGTCGCCATCTCCCACGTCGGCGCAGCACGGTAGCCGCTGAGATCACGGGCGTCCGAGTCGAACCCCTCATGCGAACCTAAGAAGATCGGCTTCTTCAAAGAAACAGAGAACAGCACCTGACCTGCACAGATCCCGTGCCTCGTGGAGAAGATCCGCGCCATACACGGGCCAGAGCAGTCTCCGGTCCACCCTTCGCGCCAGCAGACACCGGCCGCCTTCGCCCCCTAGCCCGAAGTCTGTTGCCGGCCCGTGAGGCGGCGGCGCCGGCGTTCGGGTGGCGGCTCGACGCCGGTACGCGGGGGGGCGCAGCAGCAACGATCTCGTCGTACCCGCTTGAGGAAACCGGCACCGAGGCGGCGGCCGGCGCCGACTGCGCGTCGATGATCCCCGCCGAAGGCTTCACCTCCCGGCCCTCGCGCCCACGGACTTCCCACGCGGCCGGTCGTGGGACTCCGTGACCAGCCCGTGCACCGCTCATCGGCCCTTGCCAGGACAAGACGCTCGTTCAGACGGCTCTCTACTGCGGGACGACTGGAATTCCGGGGGCCACCGCACGACCCCCTCGCGCTCCTCGGCTTCGGATGAGCGCGGACCGGACATCACGCGACTACGTCGAAGCCCTGGCTCCCGGACCAGCGGTGACAGGGGCCACGACTGCGGTGTCAGTCCGCTCAAGTATCCTTCCCGCCACCGCACACCGACTGGGAGGACCAAGAGAATTGACTGGCCTGTCTGCTTTCCCGCTGCCTTTTCACGCTTCCCGTTCCATTTCGTTCGCAACACCCCGAACGCTGCGGGAACTTCAGATGATGCAGTGCAGCGCGCACATTCGGGCGAAGCCGGGGTGGTTCGACAAGATGAACGATGCCGACGTCGTCGCCAGGTGGACCAAGGAAGCGGTCGCCCAGGGCCTCACCGAAGCGCAGGTTCGTTACGTGCTTGCCGAACTCGCGCATTACGCCGCGCTGCGGGACGGACGAACCGGCGTCGAGGTGTCCGCCGTCGACGGGGTGTGGCAGTCGGACACACTGGTCGACGAAAAGCTCAGGTTCCGGCTGCGTGAGGCGGTTCGGGTTCTGGAACAGGTTCCCGAAGCAGAGCAGGACTGGCATCCCGGATCCGACGGGCAGGTACTGGATCTGGTTCATCCCTCACTGTTCTGCCTGGTGAGAGAGGTGAGCGGCGCACCCGACCAGGCTTGGACGAACCCGACGGACCGCTATTCGAAGTACGAATTCTCGGAGAAATTCCAGTGGCTGCCCACGGACGTCGACGTCAGTGACGACGGCGATGTCGCCTTCCGCTCGTACGTCAACAACGTCCACCCCGAGACTCATCACGAACTGGCATCCGTCCTACCGGACTTGTTCGCGCGCATGCGCCCGCTGCTGGAGAACGTGCTCACCGATCTGCGCCATCCGCGGCCCCTGCGGATCGAGGCCGATCCCTATGGGTGGTACGACTCGGAACCGGAGTATCCCGACAGGTCTTCCTACAGTGATGCCGGGGCCCACGCGGACGCCATCGAAGCATGGACAGAGGCCCAGGAGGACTGGTGGGAGAACCGCCGCCCGGTCATCCCGGACGCCCCCGCCTTCACCCCGCCCGAGGTGCCTGACGAATCCGCCCGAGTCGACCTGCGCGGCCGCCGTCTCCAGGTCATCGTCAAACTCGCCACCATTCATCTCACCCCGGACAAGCCCGATTACCCCGGCGGTTCCTGGCACGTCGAGGGGATGATGAACGAGCGGATCGTGTCGACCGGCATCTACTACTGGGACAGCGAGAACATCACCGAAAGCACGCTGAGTTTCCGGGCGGCGCTCGACGACCCGCGCTACGAACAGAACGACGACGACGGTCTGCGTGAGGTCTACGGCCTGGAGGACGAAGACGCACTGAACCAGATGCTGGGATCGACATCGACGCCGGCGGGCCGCTGCCTGGCGTTCCCGAACATCCTGCAACACCGCGTCGGCTCATTCCGACTCACGGACGCCACCCGCCCTGGATATCGCAAAATTCTCGCGTTCTTCCTGGTCGACCCGTCGGAAAGGATCGTCTCGACATCCGATGTGCCACCGCAGCAACCATGGTCCGACACCTCGACCATGACGCTCGAACAGGCCAAGCACTTCCGCGAACAGCTCATGCAGGAACGCAAGTTCTTCGTCGACGAACACAACGAGCAGCTCTACGAACGAGAATTCTCCCTCTGCGAGCACTGAACCTCTTCCAGCCTGAATACGTGCAGACCCGGAGGGTTTGGACGGCGACGCCGGCCGTTCGGGCCAACTGGTGACCCCGTCCCCATGCCTGTCGTGCGTCTCCTCCCTCGTGCGTCGGCAATCCGCCTCATGCCTGATCTCCAACGGAAGGATCACGCTCACCCGCGCTGCCGGCCTCCAGGATTCGCTCGGCAGGGGCCGGCAGCGTGGTCGCCCACCGGAGCAGGCTCACCTGGTAGGCCGCCGTCCGTGCGACGGAGGTCCGATCGTGATCACCGGTCGCCGCTGATCGTGCTCCGCCGCTGACCTCCGCCGGGGTGCTGATGGATCGATCGTGACCACGGGTGCAACGGCCGCCGGCCGTGAGTGGACTTCACCGGAGGGGAGTGCTGCCCCAAGCCTGTCCCGGAAGGCTGTGGTGCGAGCATTTCCCTTGCATGCCCGAGGTGTTGAGGGCTGAGTCGTTGCGGGTGGAGACGTCACCCCCACCACCGTCACCCCTGCCTTCCCCGGCTTCCGCCCGGGGCAGGCGCCCTGTGGTCGCTCCGAGCAACGCACCCGTCATCACAGGTCACATGGCACGTCTTCGCCTTCAAGACACCCGCCGGCAGTCACCGTTCGGCGGATCCGGCTTCAAAGTTTGCGCACATGTTGCACACATTCCCCTCACTATCCGGGCCCCGTGGTCTACATTGACCGTGCTTCGCATGCGACAAACAGTGATCTGCGCACTACGGACAGCCAGCAGTCGCGTCCCCGACGCCCGACGTGGGGGAACGATTCTTGGGAGTCTGCTGCCGCTTGCGTGGGTGTGCAAGTAGCGCTGCAAGGGCCGGTGTGCCATTCGCCGGGGGCGGGGGCCTTCCCGGAGCTGGGAACGGTGCGGCGCGGGAGGCGGGGGCCTCCCGGGGGAGGAACAGTGCGGGAGGCGGGGGCCTCCCGGAGGGGGAGGAACCGTGTTGGGCGAACACGTCGTACCACTGGGGACCTGGGGGGTTCTGTGCGGCAAGGGGGATTAGTCAGCCCGTTTCCGTCAGCAGACGGGGGTCTGGCGAACGGAGCGATCAGGCGGCCCGCGAGCGACTGGGAGCAGCGGTACCGCCGTACCGTGATCACCAGCGACACCGTGGCCACCGCCTTCGTGGTGGCGGCGATCGGCAATTTCTTCGGGGCCCGGGACGCGGCCAACTGGCACGAGAAGTGGGGAATTCTCGCGTTCGGCACCGAGCTGCTGGTGCTGGGGGCGCTTGCGGTGAGCCGATCGTGGGCGCCGGCCGTGCTCGGCCAGGGCGCCGAGGAATTCCGCCGGCTCGGACGCTCGCTGTTGACGGCGACCGTCGTGCTGGCGCTCGGCGGGATCGCCCTCACCTCGCGCAACATCAAGCTCTGGATCTTCGTCGCGATCCCCGCGATCGCGCTCGTCACCATGACCGCGCGGTATCTGCTGCGCCTCCGGCTGCACAGACAGCGGCAGGAAGGACGGTGCCTGCGACCGGTGCTCGCCGCCGGGAGCCCGGCCACCGTGCGCGACCTGATCACCCGAACCCGCAAGTTCCCGCACCTCGGCTGGCGGGTGGACGCGGTGTGCACGACGGACGGTCTGGGGCTCGACGGTGACCGACTGGACGGAGTGCCGGTCGTCGGCCGACTGGCGGAGGTCGCGGGCCACGTCCACCGCGACGGTTACCGTGTCGTCGCGGTCACACCGGACCCGCACTGGTCACCGGACCGGCTGAAGCGGCTGGCCTGGAACCTCGAAGGCAGCGACGCCGAGATGATCGTGGCCCCCGTGCTGATGGAGGTGGCCGGCCCGCGGCTGCACGTCGACGCGGTGCTCGGGATCCCACTGCTGCGGGTCAGCATGCCGACCTTCACCGGGGGCCGCCGGGCGGTCAAAGAGGTCGTCGACCGGACGGGCGCGGCGATCCTGCTGATTCTGTTCGCGCCGCTGATGGCGTTCGTCGGGCTGCTCGTGCTGCTGGACAGTCGGGGTGGGGTGTTCTACCGCCAGCGCAGGGTCGGCAAGGACGGCCGCGAGTTCACCATTCTCAAGTTCCGCACCATGGTCGCCGGGGCTGACGCGGCGCGTGCCGAGCTGGCCGACCGCAACGAGGGCGCCGGCCCGCTGTTCAAGCTCCGCCGGGATCCGCGGGTGACCCGGGTGGGAGCAGTACTGCGCCGGTACTCGATCGACGAGCTCCCGCAGCTTTTCAACGTGCTCAGCGGATCGATGTCGCTCGTGGGTCCGCGGCCTCCGTTGCCGGAGGAGTGCGCTGCGTACGGCCCGGACATCCGGCGGCGGCTGCTGGTCAAGCCCGGGCTCACCGGCCTGTGGCAGATCAGCGGACGCAGCGACCTGTCGTGGGAGGAGGCGGTCCGGCTGGACCTGCGGTACGTGGAGGACTGGTCGCTCGCCCTGGACACGCTGATCTTGTGGAAGACGCTGCGTGCGGTGCTCCACGGCCAGGGGGCCTACTGATGCGTGGGGATCGTCGTCCGGCCGGCATGGGGACCGCAGGCCGGAAGGGCCTGCCAGGGGGGAGGAACGGGACATGAGAGTCAGCGTTTTCGGGCTCGGCTACGTGGGCTGCGTGTCGGCCGCGTGCCTGGCCAGCATGGGTCACGAGGTCATCGGGGTGGACGTGAACCAGGTGAAGGTCGACCTGGTCAACGACGGCAAGGCCCCGGTGGTCGAGGAGCGGATCGGCGAGCTCATCGCCGAGGTCGTGCGGACCGGAGCGTTACGCGCCACCGGCGACGTCCGCGAGGCGATCATGGACAGCGAGGTGTCGCTGATCTGCGTGGGCACGCCGTCGGAGCCCAACGGCAGCCTGTGCACCACGTACTTGGAGCGGGTCACCGAGCAGATCGGCGCCGCGCTGGCCGAGCGGGGCGGGGGGCACACCGTCGTGTTCCGCAGCACCATGCTCCCGGGCACGTGCCTGAACCTGTTGCTGCCGATCCTGGAGAAGTACGTGGGCGGCACGGCCGGGGTGGACGTCGGAGTCGCGGTCAACCCGGAGTTCCTGCGCGAGGGCACGAGCGTCCAGGACTTCTTCGACCCGCCCAAGACCGTCATCGGCGAGCTCGACCCGGCGAGCGGCGACGTCGTGGCGGCGCTGTACGACGGACTGCCCGGCGAGGTGTTCCGGGTGCCGATCCCGACGGCCGAGGCGATCAAGTACGCGGACAACGCGTTCCACGGCCTCAAGATCGGCTTCGCGAACGAGCTGGGCGCGGTGTGCCAGGCGCTCGGGGTGGACTCCCACCAGGTGATCGATGTGTTCCTGGCCGACCGCAAGCTGAACATCAGCCCCGCCTACCTGCGGCCCGGCTTCGCCTTCGGCGGCTCCTGTCTGCCCAAGGACCTGCGCAGCCTGGTCCACGCGGCGCATCGGGCCGACGTCGCGGTCCCCATCCTCGCCCACGTGCTGCCCTCCAACTCCGAACATCTGCGGCGCGCGGTGGAGTTGGTCGAGCGCACCGGCAAGCGTCGGGTGGGCCTGTTCGGGCTGTCCTTCAAACCCGGCACCGACGACCTCCGTGAGAGCCCGCTCGTCGAGCTGGCGGAGAGGCTCTTCGGCAAGGGGTACGACCTGCGGATCTACGACCCCAACGTGAACCTCTCCCGGCTGCTCGGCGCGAACCGCGAGTACATCGAGACCCGGCTGCCGCACCTCGCGCAGCTGCTCGCGGAGTCCGTCGACGAGGTGCTCGAGCATGCCGAGGTGTGCCTGGTCGGGACCAGGGATCCGGCCGTGCTCGCGGCGCTGCCCCATGGCGGCAGCCCGGTGATCGTCGACCTCATCCGCCTTCCCGACGCCGACGCGCGCCGGGCCGAACCGGGGTACATGGGCCTTGCTTGGTGACGCGAAGAGCGGCGACGGTCTTGGCCGGCGCGCGCTGATCCTGGTGGAGAACCTGTCGGTGCCGTTCGACCGGCGGGTGTGGCAGGAGTGCACGACGCTGCGCGACGCCGGCTGGGAGGTGCACGTCATCTGTCCCCGTGGGGAGAAGCGGGACACCGAACCGGAGGCGGAGATCGACGGGGTGCGGATCCACCGCTACCCGTTGCGCGCGGCCACCGGAGGGCCGGCCGGCTTCGTGCAGGAGTACGGAGCGGCGTTGTGGCATACGTTCCGGCTGGCCCGCAAGGTCGGCCCGGTCGACGTGGTCCACGCCTGCAATCCGCCGGACCTGCTGTTCCTGCCGGCGCTTTGGCTGAAGCGACGCGGGGCGCGGTTCGTCTTCGACCAGCACGACCTGGTGCCCGAGCTGTACCTCTCCCGGTTCGACCGCGGCCAGGACCTGCTCTACCGCGCCGTGTGCGCGCTGGAACGGATGACCTACCGGGCCGCGGACGTCGTGCTCGCCACCAACGAGAGCTACCGGGACGTCGCGCTGCGCCGTGGGGGTATGCGGCCGGAGGACGTCTTCGTGGTACGCAGCGCGCCCGACATCGATCGCTTCCACCCGGTGCCGGCCGAGCCGGACCTGAAGCGCGGCAAGCCTCATCTGCTGTGCTACCTCGGCGTCATGGGCCCGCAGGACGGCGTCGACTACGCCTTGCGTGCCCTCGCGAAGCTGCGCGACGAGCTCGGGCGGACCGACTGGCACGCGGTGTTCGTCGGCTCCGGCGACGCCTTCGACGCGATGGTCGAGCTGTCCCGGCGGCTCGGGCTCTCGGAGCAGGTGCAGTTCACCGGGCGCATTCCGGACGCCGAGCTGGTGCGCTACCTGTCCACCGCGGACGTGTGCCTCTCCCCCGACCCGCGCAATCCGCTCAACGACGTGTCGACCATGAACAAGGTCCTGGAGTACATGGTCATGGGCCGGCCGATCGTCTCGTTCGACCTCCGGGAGGCGCGCGTCTCCGCCGGTGACGCCGCCGTCTACGCGCCCGCCGACGACGAGGCCGAGTTCGCCGGGCTCATCGCGCTGCTCCTCGACGATCCGGAGGAGCGGGCCCGGATGGGCAAGATCGGCCAGGAGCGGATCAGCGGGCAGCTTTCCTGGCGGCACTCGCAGCAGTCGCTGCTGGCCGCCTACGCCGCCGCCTGCAGCGACCGCACTCCCGTGTCGGGGGTCGCGCCGGCCAGGTCAGGGAGAAGGCCGCGTCGTTGAGCGATGACTCGATACGCCTGGTCACGATCGGGCGGATTCTCCGTCGGCGCCGGCGGCTTCTCACCATCCTCACCGTGGTGGGTGCGCTCGTCGGCTTCGGCGCCTCGCTGCTGATTCCGCCGCGCTACACGACCTCGGCATCGGTCCTGCTGCCGGGGGCGTGGGGGGAGCGCGAGCTGCTGACGCAGTCGGAGATCGCGACCAGTTCGGTGGTGGTCGACCGCGCGGCGGCTGCGCTCGGCTGGACCGGGGTCGACGGCAGCGAGCTGCGGGATCGGGTGACCGCCAAGGCCACCGAAGGGAACATCATCAAGATTTCGGGCACGGCCGAGACCCCGGGGCGCGCCCAGCAGCTCTCGGACCAGGTGGCCCGGCAGTTCGTCGCATTCGTCGAGCGGATCGAGGGCGACAATGCCGCCCCCGAAGGGGCGGCGACGCCCGAGGCGTTGCGGCAGATGGTCGTGCAGACCAGCCGCCGCATCGCCGAGCTGGCCGATGCGGCCGGTTCGGGGCAGTCCGTGGAGAGCGTGCAGACCCGCACCGAGCTCGCGAAGCTGCGCAGCGCGCTGCAGGAGGCCGTGGACAAGCTGGACCAGGCGGACCCGGCTGCCGTCAAGGCCAACATGGTCGTCATGGGGCCGGCGGCCCGGCCGACCGGCGAGGCGCCGCCGACGAGGGCGCAGCTCATCGGCGGCGGAGCGCTGCTGTTCTTCCTGCTCACGGTCATCGGTCATCTCGCCGCCGCGCGGATGAGTCGCCGGCTGCGCACCGAGCCGGAGATCGCCGCGGCGCTGGGCTCGGCGCTCCTCGGCACCGTCGACGTACCCGGTGAAAGGCCTGGGCGCCGGGCGGAAGGCCGTGGCTCGCGGGCCCTGATCCGCCGTCTGCTCGGCGTCGACATGCGGTGGGACATCCCGACCCCGCGGACCTCGGGCGACGAGGCCGGCAGGCAGATCCGCTACCGGCGGGTGTGTGCCCGCCTCCTGGACCGGCTGCCGGCACCCCGGCGGGTGCTGGTCGTCGTCCCGGACGGCGACGAGATCGCCCGCCGGGCCGCCGGGCAGCTCGTCGCCGAGGCCGAGAGCGAACTCTCCCCGAGCTCTTCGAGCAGGGGATACCCGGTGCTGCAGGTGGTGGGGGTCTCGGTGTCCCGGCCGATGGTGCCGGATCGCGACGACGAGTCCGGCGCCCTGGTCGTGCTCAGCGCGGGCAGTTGGACCGCAGGGGAGCTCGCCGGCATCGCCGAGGCGTGTGCCGACGCCCGGCACGAGGTCGTCGGCATCGTCCTCGCCGACACGGTCTGGGCCCGTCCGTCGCGTTCTGCCGGCCGTCATCGGGATGCCGCCGCACCGGCGCTCGCGGGCGGCGCGGACACGGCGGGAGGTTCAGCGTGACGACGAGTACGACGTCACAGTCGTCGGCCGCCGCTCCGCTGCTCGACCTGCACGTGCTGGTCGTGGCGGTGCGCAGGCGGCGCCGTCTGTGGGGCTCCCTGGCGCTCCTGGGGCTGCTCGCCGGCGTGGCGCTGGCGGTCCTGCTGCCGCCGCCCCCGACCGCCGTGACCAAGCTGCTGGTCGCGCATCAGGAGGACCAGCCGAACGACCCCGGAACGCTGATCCGCACCGATGTCGCGCTGCTGCAGACCACCCGGATCGGCGGCAAGGCCCTGCAGACCCTCAAGTCCACTGAAGAACCAGAGGACTTCATGAAGGACTACGAGGGCGTCGGCCTGACCAACAACGTGCTGCAGATCAATGTGACCGGTGACAGCGAGGCGGAAGCGGTGGCCCGCGCCCAGGCGCTGGCCGACGCGTTCATCGCGGACCATGTGAGGCGGATACGGGAAGCCGCGAACTCCGAGGCCAAGGCCCTGCTCGACCAGCGTGACCGACTGCGGGCGGAACTCGCCCAGGTCAACAAGGCGATCGGAGACGGATCGCCGGCGAGCGGGCCGAAGAAGTCGGCGGACATGGAGTCGCTCTTCGCCCGCCGGGCCGAGCTCACCTCGCGGATCGCCGATTTCGATCAGCGCGCCACGGAGGCGCGCATCGGCACGCCCCATCTCATCGCCGGCACCCAGATCGTGGACGCCCCACGCCCGGTGCGGCACTCCCTGCCCAAGACAGCCGCCACCGACGCCGCGATCGGGCTCGCCCTCGGACTCGCCCTCGGACTCGCGGTGACCGCGGTCTCCGCGGTGGTGGCGGACCGCCCCGTGCTGCGCCGGGAGATCGCGGCGAACCTCGGCGCCTCGGTCATCGCGGAGCTGCCCCGCCGTTCGGCCACGTCGTGGCGGCGCCGACGGATCCGGGCGGCACGGACGAGGCTCACCACGTCCCTGGCGCGCACCGTGCGGGGCTCCGCGGAACCGCTGTCGCTGCTGGAGCTGGGCTGTGCGCGCAGCACGAGTGCGATCGCCCTGGACCTCGCCAGGGCGCTGGCGGCGGACGGGCCGGTGGTCGTCGTCGACGGTCTGCCCGGCCCGCACCTCGCCGACCGCCGCCCGAAGCCGGGAGACCCGACCGTGGTCAGCGGCGAGCGTGCCGCGGCCCTCTCGCCTCAGGAGCGCCGGGTCGGGGTCGGCTCGGTGGCGCCCGGCGCGGCGTGGACCGACCTCCAGTACCTCGGCACTCGGACGGTGCTGGTCGTGCGCGCCGGGCACGGCAGCGCCGCATGGCTCCACACCGTGGCGCGGCAACTCGCGGACCAGCGCATTGCGGTGATCGGTGTGGTGCTGATCGACCCCGATCCGCGTGACCGGACCGACGGCACGCTGTGGGACGGGCTGCAGACCGCGCTGCGCGGCCAGAACGAGCAGCCGGCCCGGCAGGACGGTGGGGGTACCTCCCACGCCGTTCAGGCAGTGGGGGAAAGCCGGCGGCGTACGGAGCGGGTACCGAAGTGGGCCGCACGGGTCCCGGACAACGACCAGGAGGTGCGGTAGGACATGTGTGGCATCGCAGGCACGTACCGATGGCCGGACGGGAAGGCCGTGACCGACCGGCTCACCGATACCCTCGCCCACCGAGGTCCGGACGCGGCGGGCAGATACAGCCACCCCGTAGGCGACGGCGAAGTGCACCTCGGGCACCGCCGACTGGCCATCATCGACCTGTCCGAGACCGGTGCCCAGCCGATGGTCTCGAACGGCCTCGTCCTGACGTACAACGGCGAGCTGTACAACGCGCCCGAGCTGCGTGCCGAACTGGCGGCCGCCGGGGTGCGCTTCCGCGGTACCTCCGACACCGAGGTGCTGCTCGAGGCCTGGCGGCGCTGGGGCACGGAGTGTCTGCCCCGGCTACGCGGCATGTTCGCGTTCGGGATCTTCGACGAGCGCACCGGTGAACTGGTGCTCGCCCGTGACCAGTTGGGCATCAAGCCGCTGTTCCTGCTCCGGCGCGGCGAAGGCCTGGTGTTCGCCTCCGAGCTGAAGGCGCTCTCCGCCGCCACCGGCGGGTCGCTGGAGGTGGACCACGGCGCACTGGTGGCCTCACTCCTCTACTACTGGGTGCCGGACTCACGGTGTGCGTTCCGCGAGGCGGAGAAGCTGCCGCCGGGCAGCTGGCTGAGATGCCGGCCCGACGGCCGGGTGGAGCGCGGCCGGTTCTGGCATCTGAAGGACGTCGCCGCCGAGGGCCGGGAGCGGGCCCTCAGCGGTGAGCAGCCGGACCTGGCGGCCATCGTCGAGGAGTCGACCCGACGCCATCTGCTCTCCGACGTACCCGTGGCGACGTTCCTCTCCGGCGGTCTCGACTCCAGCTATCTGACCGCGCTGGCGGCCCGCGACCGACCTGGGATCTCCGCCTACACGATCGGGTTCCGCGCCGAGGACGCCAAGTTCGAGGCGATGCCGGACGACCTGCGCTACGCCCGGCAGGTGGCCGAGCAGTTCGGCGTCGACCTGCACGAGATCGAGATCGCTCCGAACGTGCTCGACCTGCTGCCGCAGATGACGTACCACCTGGACGAGCCGATCGGCGACCCCGCCGCGATCAACACGTTCCTGATCTGCTCGGCCGCCCGGGAGGCCGGGGTCAAGGTGATGCTCTCGGGAATGGGCGCCGACGAGCTGTTCGCCGGGTACCGCAAGCACCTGGCCAACCTGATCGCGCTGCGCTACCAGCGCGTCCCGCGGCCCCTGCGGCGCGGCCTCTCCGCGGCCGTGGACCGGCTGCCGGTCGCCACGGCCCGCCGGGGGTACCGGTCGGTGCGGTTCGCGAAGCGGTTCCTCTCCTTCGCCGACCTGCCGGAGGAGACCGCGTTCCGGCGCAGCTACACCATGTACGACCAGGACGAGCTACTGGCCCTGGTCAACCCGGACCTGGCCGGGACGGTCGACGACGTGCTGACCGAGCACGCGGACATCTACGAGGACAACGACCTCGACGACTTCGTCAACCGCATGTGCCTGGGCGACGCCCGGATGTTCCTGCCGGGCCTGAACCTCGCGTACACGGACCGCTCCAGCATGGCCGCGTCGACCGAGGTGCGAGTGCCGTACGTGGACGTCGAGGTGGTCAAGGCGGCGTTCGCCGTGCCCGGCGATCGCAAGATCGTCGGACGGCAGGGCAAGGCCGTCCTCAAGGAGGCGGCCGCCTCGGTCCTGCCCCGGGAGATCGTGTACCGGCCCAAGGGGTTGTTCAGCGCCCCGCTGCGCGCCTGGATGAGCCGGGATCTGGCGCCGCTGGTGCGCGAGGTGGTGCACGACGGCGTGCTCGTCAGTTCCGGGCTCCTGCGCCGTGACGCGCTGGCGCGCATGGTCGCCGAGGACGCCGCCGGGCAGCGGGACTTCTCCAAGCATCTGTGGCATGTGCTGACCCTCGAGTACTGGTATCGCGACGCGACCTCAGGGTCCGGGCAGAGCACTCGGTTAACGGCTTAGGAAATTCAGAGGAGTTCGGGTGAAGCAGGTCGTGCAGAACTACAAGAGCGGCGAGTTGGCGGTGCTCGACGTGCCGGTGCCGGGGTGCAAGCCGGGCGGTGTGCTGGTCCGCACCGCCTACTCGCTGATATCCACCGGGACCGAGCTCATGAAGGTGTCCGAGGCGGGCATGTCGATGCTGGGCAAGGCCCGCTCCCGGCCTGACCAGGTGGCCAAGGTCATGCAGAGCGTTGCTGTCAACGGGGTGCCCGCCACCTACCGCAAGGTGATGGGCAAGCTGGACTCCTACACCCCGCTGGGCTACTCGCTGTGCGGGGTGGTCGAGCAGGTCGGCGCCGGGATCGACGATGTGAAGGTCGGCGACATGGTCGCCTGCGCCGGCAATGAGCACGCGCTGCACGCCGAGTTGAACTGGGTGCCGAAGAACCTCTACGCCCGGGTGCCGGACGGCCTCGCGCCACGGCACGCGGCCTTCGGCACCGTCGGGTCGATCGCGTTGCAGGGCGTCCGCCAGGGCGAGCCGCAGCTCGGCGAGGTGGCGCTGGTCATCGGCCTCGGGCTGATCGGTCAGCTGGTGGTGCAGCTCCTCGTCGCCTCGGGGGCCCGCGTCGTCGGGGTCGACCCCGACCCGGTGCGCTGCGAGCTCGCCGAGGGCCTGGGCGCCGCGGCCTGCGGTGATCCCGAGTCCGCGGCCGTGGAAGCCGCCGTCGCCGAGCTCACCGACGGTCACGGCGTGGACCAGGTGTACCTGGCCGCGGGCGGCGGCAGCAACCAGCCCGTCGAGCTGGCCGCCCGGCTGTGCCGGGACCGCGGCCGGGTCGTCGACATCGGCAAGTGCCGCCTGGACCTGCCGTGGAACGCGTACTACGAGAAAGAGCTCGACGTCCGGTTCTCCCGCAGTTACGGCCCCGGGCGCTACGACCCGGAGTACGAGCTCGAGGGACGGGACTACCCGATCGGCTATGTGCGCTGGACCGAGCGCCGCAACCTGGCGTGCTTCCTCGATCTCCTCGCCCGCGGCAGCGTCGACGTGGAGCCCTTGGTCTCCCACATCGCCGACTTCGACGACGCCGTCGAGACGTACCAGCGTCTGAAGGACGGCGAGCTGAAGGCCGTGGCCGTGCTGTTCCGGTACCCCGGCCCCGTTGAACACACAGCGGAAGCGGAGGCGCCGGCGGTGGCCGTGCCCACGGTCCGACGCGGCGGCGGAGCGCCCATCCCGGCCCGGTCCGCCGGCGCTCCGGTGCGCCTTGCGTTCGTCGGCGCGGGAAACTACGCGACGTCGATGCTGCTGCCGCACCTGGCACAGCGCGAGGGCGTCGAGCTGTCGACCGTCGTCACCACGACGGCGCTGTCCGCGGCCAACGCGCAGCGGAAGTTCGGCTTCGCCCGGGCGACCACGGATCTCGACGCCGTGCTCGGCGACAAGTCCATCGACGCGGTGTTCGTGGTCACCCGGCACAGCTCGCACGCCGAACTGACGCGGAAGGCGCTGCTTGCCGGCAAGGCGGTGTTCGTGGAGAAGCCGCTGGCCCTCACCGAGGGCGAGCTGGCCGACGTGCTCGCGGCGGTGGAGGAGTCCGGCAACGACCGGCTCCAGGTGGGCTTCAACCGCCGGTTCGCGCCGCTGTTGCAGGAGGCCAGGAAGCGGTTCGGCGCCCGGACCGGTCCGGCGAGCCTGCGCTACCTCGTCAACGCGGGCCGGCTGCAGCACGGCAGCTGGTACCTCCGACAGGGCGCCGAGGGCTCGCGGTTCGCCGGCGAGGGCGGGCACTTCATCGACACGGCGAGCTGGCTGCTCGACGCCGACCCGGTCTCGGTGTACGCCGTCGCCTCGTCCGGCAACGAGGATCTGCAGGTCGTGCTGCGCTACCCGGACGAGTCCACCGCCACCATCAGCTACGTCACCAGCGGCGCGCCCGGCTTCCCCAAGGAGACGCTGGACCTTGTCGCGGACGGAAAGGTGCTGCGGCTCGACGACTTCGTCCGGGCCTCGGTGTACAGCCGCAAGCGGTGGGTCAGTTCGCGACTGCCCCAGGCCCGGGACAAGGGCCAGTCCGGCGAACTGGCCGCGTTCGTCAAGGCCGTGCGGACCGGCGGGCCGATGCCCGTGCCGCTGGAGTCGCTTGTCGCCACCACGGCGGCCACCCTCGCCGTGCAGACCGGCCTGACCGGCGGCGCGCCGGTGACGCTGGCGAGGGCGCGATGACGGTGAACTCGGGGAGTCCGGGCTGGTACCTGCGGCGGCTGTCCCGGATGGGGCCGCGGGAGGTCGGCGGCCGGGTGGGCGACGCGGTGCGCAGGCGGCGATGGCGGTCGGCGACGCCCGCCTCCCCGAGCGTGACCGGCGCACGGTTCGACGCAGTGCTGCCCGCGGGCACGATCGACGCGATACCGCCGGACGCCGCGAAACGTCTCGTCGCCGAGGCGGATCGGCTGATGGCCGGGCACGCCGAGTACTTCGGGGTGGACCGCGACGACCTGGTCGACCCGGACTGGTGGCGCGACCCGAAGACCGGGCGCCGGGCTCCGTGGGGCTACGCCTTCGACGTGCCGTACCGGAACGAGGACGCGGTCGGGGACATCAAGCAGATCTGGGAGTTGTCCCGGCATCAGTACCTCACCGTGCTCGCCGCCGCCTACGCGATCACCGGGGACGAGCGGTACGCCGAGCGCGTGGCCGCGCACCTGCGGTCGTGGTGGGCGGGCAACGCGCCGCTGCGCGGTGTGCACTGGATCAGCGGCATCGAGCTGGGGATCCGGCTGCTGTCCTGGGTGTGGATCCGCCGGCTGCTCGACGGCTGGCCGGGCGCGGCCGGGCTGTTCGAGGGCAACCCGGTGGCACTGCACCAGATCTGGCACCACCAGCGCTGGCTGGCCGCCTTCCCCAGCCGGGGGTCCTCGGCGAACAACCACGTGATCGCCGAGGCCGCCGGGCAGTTCGCCGCGGCATGCGCGTTCGGGTGGTTCCCCTCCTCGGCGCGCTGGCGGGCCGACGCGCTGCGGTCGTTGGAGCGGCACCTGCGAAGCAACACCTTCGCCTCCGGCCTCAATCGCGAGCTGGCCACCGAGTATCACGGACTGGTCCTTGAACTCGGCCTGGCCGCGGTGGCCGAGGCGGATGCCGCCGACGTGGCGGTCCCCGCGTCGATCCGGCTGGTGCTGCTGCGGATGACCGACGCGCTCGCGGCCGTCGTGGACGGCAGGCTGCGGCCGCCGCGCCAGGGGGACGCGGACGACGGGCACGGCCTGGTCGTGGACGGCGCGGACACCGACCGCTGGGCCTCGCTGCTGACCACCGGGGACGCGGTGTTCGGCCGACTCGCCTGGTGGCCCGCGGTCACCGGCGCCGATGTGCGCACCGCCCTGCTCGCCGCGCTCATCAGGCCGTACGCGAAGGACGGGACCGTGACTCGCCCTCCAAGCCGCCCGGCCCATTTCGCCGACGCGGGGCTCACCATCCTGCGAGGTCCTGGGGAGGTCTGGGTCCGTTGCGACGGTGGTCCGCACGGGTTCCTGTCCATCGCCGCGCACGCCCACGCGGACGCGCTGTCCGTGGAGGTCCGGCACGACGGGGTCGACGTGCTCGCCGACCCGGGGACGTTCTGCTACCACGGGCAGCCCGAGTGGCGGCAGTACTTCCGTTCGACCCTCGGCCACAACACCCTGCAATGGGACGGCGGTGACCAGTCCGTCTCCGGTGGCCCGTTCCTGTGGACCCGGCAGGCCCGCAGCCGCGTCCTGGTCGCGGACGCCTCCGAGGAGGGGGCGGCCCGCTGGTGCGCCGAGCACGACGGATACGAGGACGTCGTGCACCGCCGCCGGGTGGAGCTGACCGCGGCCAGCCAAGAGCTGCGCGTGGTCGACGAGGTCCGCGGCGGTCGCGGGACGGTGCGCCTGGCGTTCCACCTCGGCCCGGCGATCGCCGCGGACCTGGTGGGGAACCGGGCGGTGCTCACCTGGACCCGGGACGGCGAGGACCGCTCCGCGGTGCTCGACCTGCCCGGGCAGCTGTCCTGGCGGGCGCATCGGGGCGAGACCCACCCGCCGCTGGGCTGGTACTCCGCCGGCTTCGGACGCAAGGAACCCGCCACCACGCTGGTCGGCACCGGCCTCGCCGACGGCGTGGAGGGGTTCATCACCGTACTCGGGTTCAACGGCTAGGGGGAGGCGTGGTGTTCAGGAGGCGGCGCTGGGCGTTGCCGGTGGCAGCGCTTGCGCTGACCCTGCCGGTGGCGACCGGCTGCACGAGCAGCCCGGACGCCCCGGCGAAGTCGGCCGGTACGCCGTCCGCGTCAGGGGCGCCCTCAGCGTCCGTGGCCCGGGTGTGCGCCAAGCCCGCGGCCGGGCCGGAGAAGGCGCCGGCGGGCGCGGTGACGGTCGACCCCGCAGTGGTCGGTGACCTGGACGCGAAGACCGACAGCAGCCCCCCGAACACCACGTTCTGGCTTCGACCGGGAACGCACAGGCTCACCTCGAACCCTTACGCCCAGGTCATGCCCAAGCAGGGGAACCGCTACCTCGGTGCGCCGGGCGCGGTGCTCGACGGCCGCAAGACCAACCAGTACGCGTTCGGCGGCACCGCCCGCGACGTCACCATCCGCCATCTGACCGTGCAGGATTTCGTCGCGCCGCAGGACGAGGGTGTGGTCAACCATGACATGGCCGACGGGTGGGTGATCGAGCACGCGATCATCCAGCACAACTCCGGCGCCGGGCTGATGGCCGGTGCCCGCCAGCAGCTCCGTGCCAGCTGCCTGCGCGGCAACGGCCAGTACGGCATGAACGCGTACAAGACCGGTGACTCCATCCGCGGGCTTGTGGTCGAGGGCAACGAGATCGTCGGCAACAACACCGACGACTGGGAGCAGCGGCAGCCGGGCTGCGGCTGCACCGCGGGCATCAAGTTCTGGGCCGTCGACGGCGCCGACGTACGCGGCAACTGGGTGCACGACAACCGCGGCGCCGGGTTGTGGGCGGACACCAACAACAACGACTTCCTCATCGAGGACAACGTCCTCGATGCCAATGACGGCGCCGCGCTGATCTACGAGACCAGCTACAACGCGGTCGTCCGGAACAACACGATCCGGCGGAACAACCAGGTCGAGGGCCGCAAGGAGGCCGAGGGCGGCGACGACTTCCCGTACGCGACCGTCTACGTGTCCGAGGCCGGCGGCGAACCACGGGTCCGAGCCCGCACGGACAGGATCGAGATCTACCGGAACGTGCTGGAGAACAACTGGAACGGGATCACCCTGTGGGAGAACGCCGACCGGTTCTGCAACAGCCCGGCCAACACCTCGACCGATTACTGCACGTTGCTGGTGAAGGACACCGCTCGCTGCGCGCGGCCGGCGATCGCCGCCGCACCGCTCTACGCCGACTGCCGGTGGAAGACCCAGCGGGTGGACATCCATGACAACCGCTTCGTGCTGGACACGTCCGTCCTCAAGTGCACGGTGGAGTGCGGTCTCATGGCGGTGCTGGCCAACGACGGCACCTCACCGGACTGGTCGCCGTACCGGGGCAAGCGCGTGGCTGAGGCGATCACCCACCAGCAGCACAACCGCTGGCACGACAACGTCTACCGCGGACCGTGGAGCTTCGTCGCCTACGCCCCGGGCCGGAAGCTCGACTCCGGGCAGTGGCAGGGCGCGCCGTACCGGCAGGACGCGGGCAGCAGCTTCGCTCCACGGGCCGGTGGTTGACATGGCCGAAGAGCTGAAGCCGGCCGGACCGAACACGGTCGGTGCGCGACCAGGCGTCGAACCACGCCCTGCCGGCACACCGAAGGCCGTCGGGATCGCCTGGGCGTTGCTGGGCCTCAACACGCTCGGCTCCGCCGGGGCGCAGACCGTCGTCCCGCTCCCCCGCTCCCTCATCCAGATGGCCACCATGGGCGCGCTGGTCGCCGCGTTCGCGCTGGCGCTCGCGCTCAATCTCCGGCTGCGCATCCGACCCAGCGCCTTCGTGTTCCTGCTCACCCTGCTGCTGGTGCCGAGCCTGATCTCGAGCGTGCAGTTGGAGGTCGGGTTCGGCGCGCTGTTCCGCTGCACGCGGCTGGCTCTCTTCGTCGGCACGCTGTGGCTGCTCAGCCGCTGGTGGGACGGCAGCCTGACGTTCGTCCGGTACCACATCCGGATGTACTTCGCGGTGCTCGTGCTGGTGGCCGTCGGCCTGGTCGTCGCACCGGGCACGGCCATGCCCGAGTACTACGGCGGGCGGCTGGTCGGTGCGTTGTGGCCGCTCACCCCGCCGCAGATCGGACAGTACGCCGCGGTGGTCATCGGGCTCACCGTGCTCCTCCTGTTGGGCCGGCGCACCACCGGGGCCGGCGCGGCGATGCTCATCGTGCCGTCGCTCGTCCTGCTCGCGATGACTCATACCCGTACGGCCACGCTCGGCCTGCTCATCGGGCTGGCGCTGGCGATCGGCTCGCTCATCCTGACCAGCGCCGCCGCCCGCCGGTTCTTCGCCTGGGCGGTGGTGTGCGCCGCGGTGGCCGCCGTGGTGTTCAGCTCCGCGCTGCGGGCGTGGTTCCTGCGCGGTCAGAGCCAGGAGAACTTCGCCAACCTCACCGGCCGGGCCAAGGTCTGGGACGCCCTCCTCGACGCGCCCCGGACGACCGGGGAGAAGGTGTTCGGCACAGGCCTGGGCGACAAGTCGTTCGACGGGCTGCCGATCGACAACAGCTGGCTGGCCGTCTACGACGAGCAGGGGCTGATCGGCGTCACCATCGTGGCGGCGATGATCACCGTGCTCGGCGGCGTCGCACTGCTGCGGCCACCGTCGCTGCCGAGGGCCTGCGCGATCTTCCTGATCAGCTACTGCGCGCTCTCCTCGTACACCGAGGTCGGGCTCGGCGACGCCTCGGCGTATCTGCTGCATCTGGCCCTGGCCGCCTCGCTGCTCGCGGCGCCCGCCGCGGCCGCGCCCCTGCCGACGGCCGAGATCACTCGACGACGTATCCCGCGATGGGCCCGGAGGTGACCTGAGCATGCATGTCCTCGTCGTGCACAACCATTACTCCTCGGCGCAGCCGAGCGGGGAGAACAGGGTCGTCGACCAGGAGGTGGGGCTGCTGCGGGCGGCCGGCCACCGGGTCGACGTGTTCGAGCGGCGCAGCGACGACATCGCCGCCAAGTCCCTGCTCGGCAAGGCCGCGGTGCCGCTGCTCGTGCCGTGGAATCCGGCGGTCCGCGCGGAGCTCACCGCCCTGCTCCGCACCGAGCGGCCGGACGTGGTGCACGTCCACAACGTCTTCCCGCTCCTGTCCCCCGCGGTCCTCGCCGCCTGCGCCGACGCCGGTGTGCCCGTCGTCGCCACGCTGCACAACTACACCCAGGTCTGCCCGCCCGGCACGCTGCGCCGGGACGGCCGGCTGTGCACCGAGTGCGTCGGGACGACGACGGCGCTGCCCGCCATCCGGCACGGGTGCTACCGCAACTCCCGGCTCGCGACGGTTCCGGTCGCGCTCAGCCTGTCGGTCAACCGGCGGCGGTGGTGGTCCGGCGTGGAGCGGTTCTTCTGCATCTCCGCGGCGCAGCGCGACGTCCTGGTGCGGTCCGGTATGCCGGCCGAGCGGCTGGCGGTGAAGCACAACTTCGTGCCCGACCCGGGCAGCGTCCGAGCGGGCGCCGGCGAGCATCTGCTCTTTCTCGGCCGACTCGCGGAGGCCAAGGGCGTGGGGCTGCTCATGGCCGCGTGGGACGAGCTCGCGGCGGACGGCGGTGTGGGCGTGCCGCTCGTGATCGCCGGCGCGGGTCCGCTCGAGCGAGAGGTGACCGCCTGGGCGGCGGGCCGGGACGACGTGCGGTACGTCGGCCTGTGGGACCCGGAGGAGTGCCGGCAGGGCATCGCGCGATCGGTCGCCGTGGTGGCTCCCTCGATGGCCATGGAGACCTTCGGCCTGGTGGTCGCGGAGGCGATGGCGGCCGGGGTCCCGGCCGTCGCCGCCGGTCACGGCGCCTTCGTCGAACTCGTCGAGGACGGGGTGACCGGGCTGCTGCACGAGCCGGGCGATTCCGCCTCGCTCGCGTCCTGCCTCCGCCGGATCGCGGCCGGGCCGGACCGCAACGCGGAGATGGGCGAGGCGGCCCGGCGCCGTTACGAGCAGGGGTTCAGCCCGGCCGTCGGGCTTGAGCGCCTGGTGGAGCAGTACCGCACCGCGATCGCGGGGCGGTCGGGCGGCGGGCAGAGCCCGCCGCCGACAGGGAACGGAAACGCTGACTCGCGGCGGGGCATCCGCGCGAGCAGGGGGGATGGGGGCAGTAAATGACACGATGCCGACTGTGCGGTTCGGCGGCGCTGGCCAGCGTCGTCGACCTGGGGGCGACACCGCCGTGCGAGAGCTTTCTCGCCGCGGACCGACTGGACCGGCCGGAGCCGGCGTACCCGCTGCACCTGCGGGTCTGCACCGACTGCTGGCTCGCGCAGATACCTCCGCTGATCACGCCGGAGGAGACCTTCAGCGAGTACGCGTACTTCTCCTCCTACTCGACCTCCTGGGTGGAGCACGCGCGCACATTCGTCACGGACGCCGTGGAGCGGGTGGGGCTCGGCCCCGACGCCTTCGTGGTCGAAGTGGCGAGCAACGACGGGTACTTGCTGAAGCACGTGGTGGACCGGGGGATCCGCTGCCTCGGCATCGAGCCGTCGGTGAACGTCGGCGCCGCGGCACGCGATGCGGGAGTGCCCACACTCACGGAGTTCCTGAGCCCGGACACCGGCTCGGCCGTCCGCGCCGAACACGGCCCCGCGGACCTGGTCGTGGCCAACAACGTGTACGCGCACATCCCCGACGTGGTCGGGTTCACCGAGGGCCTGCGCGCCCTGGTCGCCGACGACGGCTGGGTCTCCATCGAGGTGCAGCACCTGCTGACCCTGATCGAGGAGAACCAGTACGACACGATCTACCACGAGCACTTCCAGTACTACACGGTCGCCTCCGCGATCCGAGCCCTCGCCAGCGGTGGACTCGCCCTCGTGGACGTCGAGTTGCTGCCCACGCACGGCGGCTCCATCCGGCTGTGGGCGCGGCCGGCCGAGGCGGCCGGCGAGCCGAGCCGGCAGGTGGCGGAGGTGCTGGACCGGGAGAAGGCCGCCGGGCTGCAGGAGCTGTCCGGGTACGCCGAGTTCTCCGCTCGGGTGGCCAAGGTGCGCCGGGATCTCCTGAGGTTCCTCATCGAGGCGGCCGAGCGCGGCGAGACGGTCGTCGGCTACGGCGCTCCGGGCAAGGGCAACACCCTGCTCAACCACTGCGGCATCCGGCCCGACCTGCTCGCGTACACGGTCGACCGCAACCCGTACAAGCACGGCAGGTTCACCCCGGGCACCCGCATTCCGATCCTGCCGCCCGAGCAGATCGCCGCCGACAAGCCCGACTACGTCCTCGTCCTGCCGTGGAACCTGCGGGACGAGCTGGTCGAGCAACTGTCCTTCGTGCACGACTGGGGCGGCCGGCTGGTCTTCCCCATCCCGGAACTGAGCATTGTCGAGGGTCACGTCGTGAAGGAGGTCACAGCATGAAGGTCGTTCTGTTCTGCGGCGGTTACGGGCTGCGGATGCGCAACGGAGCCTCCGACGACATGCCCAAGCCGATGGCGATGGTCGGCCCGCGCCCGCTGATCTGGCACGTCATGCGCTACTACGCGTCCTTCGGGCACACGGAGTTCATCCTGTGTCTCGGGTACGGCGCCCACCACATCAAGAACTTCTTCCTCAACTACGAGGAGACCACGTCCAACGACTTCGTGCTGCGGGGCGGGCGGACCGAGCTCCTTTCCACCGACATCGCCGACTGGACGATCACGTTCGCGCAGACCGGTATCGAGTCACCGATCGGTGAGCGGCTGCGCCGGGTGCGCCACCACCTGGACGGCGACGAGATGTTCCTCGCCAACTACGCCGACGTGCTCACCGACGCCCCGCTGCCGGAGATGATCGACCGGTTCGCCCGGCGCGACGCCGGTGCGTCGATGATGGTGGTGCCGCCGCAGTCGTCGTTCCACTGCGTGGACCTGGGCGAGGACGGCCTGGTGGGGGGCATCACCGCGGTGAGCGAACTGCCGCTGTGGGAGAACGGCGGCTACTTCGTGCTCCGCCAGGAGGTCTTCGACCACATACCGGAGAACGGGGACCTGGTCGCCGACGGATGCGCCCAACTGGCCAAGCGAGGCCGGCTGGTGGCGTATCAGCACCGCGGCTTCTGGAAGCCGACCGACACCGTGAAGGAGCGGGCCGCGCTCGACGACGCCTACGCCCGAGGCGACCGGCCGTGGGCCGTGTGGGAGCGGGACGACGCAGGGGTCGGCGCGTGATCGGGCTCGGGGCCGGGCGCCGCCTGGAGCGGGTCGTCGCGGTAGGGGCGCACTGCGACGACATCGCCATCGGCGCCGGCGGCACGCTGCTGACGATGTGCCTCGCGCATCCGGGCATCCAGGTCGACGCGCTGGTGCTCTCCGGCGGTGGCAGCGAGCGGGAGCAGGAGGAGCGGGCCGCGCTCGCCGCCTTCTGCCCGGGCGTCGACCTGCGGCTGACGGTGCTCAAGCTGCCGGACGGCCGGATGCCCGCGCACTGGGAGGAGGCCAAGGCCGCGGTCGAGGAGCTGCGGGCGGGGACGGAGCCGGATCTCGTCCTGGCCCCGCGTACCGATGACGCGCACCAGGACCACCGCGGCCTGGCGAAGCTGATACCCACCGCATTCCGCGACCACCTCGTGCTCGGCTACGAGATCGTCAAATGGGACGGCGATCTCGGCCGTCCGGCGGCGTACCAGCCGCTGTCGCCGGAGATCGCCGAAGAAAAGGTGCGGCTGCTGCAGGAGCACTACCCCTCGCAGCGGCACCGGCCCTGGTACGACCGCGAGGCCTTTCTCGGCCTCGCGCGGATCCGCGGCATCGAATGTCACGCGCGCTACGCCGAGGCGTTCGCCGTCACCAAACTCACTCTCGATCTGGGGGAATGAACCTTGCGCGTACTGCTGACCGGACACCAGGGCTACCTGGGCACCGTGATGGCCCCGGTCCTCAGCTCCGCCGGACACGAGGTCGTCGGCCTCGACGCCGGCCTGTTCGCCGACTCCGTCCTCGGCCCGCAGCCCGCGGACCCGTCCGGGCATCGGGTGGACCTGCGCGACGTCACGGCCGACCACGTGGCCGGGGTCGACGCCGTGATCCACCTGGCCGCGCTGTCCAACGACCCGCTGGGATCCCTGGCGCCGGAGCTCACCTACGACATCAACCACCACGCGTCCATACGTCTTGCCCGCCTTGCCCGCGACGCCGGAGTGCGGCGCTTCCTGTACGCGTCGACCTGCTCGGTGTACGGCGCCGCCGGCGGGGACGAGCTGGTGGGCGAGGACGCGCCGCTGCGCCCGGTGACCCCGTACGCGGAGTCCAAGGTGCGGGTGGAGGACGACCTGCACGCCCTGGCCGACGGTGACTTCACCCCGGTGTACATGCGCAACGCCACCGCCTTCGGCTACTCGCCCCGGCTGCGCGCCGACATCGTGCTGAACAACCTGGTGGGCCACGCGCTCCTGTCGGGCGAGGTCCTGGTGATGTCCGACGGCACCCCGTGGCGCCCGCTCGTTCACGCCGCCGACATCGCTCGGGCCTTCGCGGCCGCGCTGACCGCGCCGCGGGAAGCGGTGCACGACCGGGCGTTCAACATCGGCAGCGAGATCAACAACGTCACGGTCGCCGAGATCGCCGAGCAGGTCGCCGAGGCGGTGTCCGGCTCGAAGGTGGTGATCACCGGGGAGACCGGCGCCGATCCGCGCTCCTACCGGGTGGACTTCTCCCGGTTCCGCGCCGCGATACCGGGCTTCGACTGCGAGTGGACGGTGAAGCGGGGCGCGCTCGAACTCGCCGACGCCTACCGCGAGTTCGGGCTGACCCGGGAGGACTTCGAGCGACGCTTCACCCGCCTCGCCGTGCTGCGCGCGGCGTCCGAGGCCGGCGCCGTCGACGACACCCTGCGGTGGCGCCGATGACCCTGGTCGGTGAGGAGATGCACGCACTGGTGGAGCGGCTGTACCCGCTGTGCCGGAGCATCACCGGCGACGGCGTGCGCGCCACCCTGGACATCGTCGGCGAGTACGTCCCCCTACAGGTGCACGAGGTGCCGACGGGGACGCAGGTGCTCGACTGGACGGTGCCTCAGGAGTGGAACATCCGGGACGCGTACGTCGCCGACACGGCCGGCAACCGTGTCGTCGACTTCGCCGCGTCCAGCCTGCACGTGCTCGGCTACAGCGTGCCGGTATCGCGGACCATGCCGCTGTCCGAGCTGCGCGAACACCTGCACACCCTTCCGGACCACCCGGCCTGGGTGCCGTACCGCACCAGCTACTACAAGCCGGAATGGGGGTTCTGCCTGTCCCACGAGACCTTGGACGCGCTGCCGGACGGCGAGTACGAGGTGCGCATCGACTCCACGCTCGCGGACGGCCACCTCACCTACGCCGAGCACGTGGTCCCCGGGCAGGTCCCCGACGAGGTGATCGTCTCCTGTCATGTCTGCCACCCGTCGCTGGCCAACGACAACCTGGCCGGCATCGCGGTGGCGACGTTCCTGGCCCGCGCGCTGGCGCAGGAAACGCCGTACTACACCTACCGGTTCATCTATGCGCCCGGCACCATCGGGGCCATCACGTGGCTGGCCCGCAACGCGGAGCGGATCGAGCAGGTCAAACATGGCCTTGTGCTGGCCTGCGCCGGGGATTCGGGCCAGCTGACGTACAAGCAGAGCAGGCGTGGCGACGCGGAGATCGACCGGGTGATGCGGCACGTGCTGGCCGCCTCCGAACGCCCGCACGGCGTCACCGAGTTCACTCCGTACGGCTACGACGAGCGGCAGTACTGCTCGCCCGGGTTCGACCTCGGCGTGGGCTCGCTCAGCCGGACCCCGTACGCCGGGTACCCCGAGTACCACACCTCGGCGGACAATCCGGACTTCGTCTCCCCCGAGGCGATGGCCGACACCCTCGCGGTCTGCCGCGAGGCGTTCGCCGTCCTCGACCGCAACCGGCGGTACGTCAACCTCAGCCCTTACGGCGAACCACAGCTGGGGCGGCGCGGGTTGTACGACTCGCTCGGCGGCCGCAGCGACGCGAAAGAGGCCCAGATGGCCATGCTCTGGGTACTCAGCCTCTCCGGCGGCGAGCACAGTCTGCTGGACGTCGCCGAGCGGTCCGGGCTGCCGTTCGACACGGTCGCCGTCGCGGCCGACGCCCTGGGCGCCGCCGGGCTGATCAAGGCATGACACCGATGACCACCGAGGGGGAGAAGACGACGCCGCCGGCGGACCGGCGCACCGGCAAGCGGGCCATGGTCGGCCGGCTGTCCTGGGGACTGGCCGACCAGGCGGCCTCCAGCATGACCAACTTCGCGGTGGGGATCTACGTGGCCCGCTCGCTGGGGCTGGCCGCGTTCGGTGTGTTCAGCCTGGCCTGGGTGACCTACGGCGTGGTGCTCAACGTCTCCCGCGGGCTGGCCACCGATCCGCTCGTGGTGCGCTTCAGCGGCGTTCCGGACGCGTCCTGGCGCGGGGCGGCGGCCCGGTCGACGGGTACCGCACTTGGCGTTGGTGCGGCCCTCGGCGCGGCTTGTCTGGTGGCGGGGCTCGGCCTCGGCGGCCGCGTGGGGCCCGCGTTCGCCGCCCTTGGTGTCGCGTTGCCGGGGCTGCTGCTCCAGGACGCCTGGCGGTTCTCGTTCTTCGCCGCCGGCGCCGGGCGGAAGGCGTTCGTCAACGACGTCGTGTGGGGTGTCGCGCTCGTCCCGGCCATGGTGGTGGCGGCCCGTGTGGGCAGCGTGGCCGCTTTCGTGCTCGCCTGGGGCGCGTCCGCCACGGTGGCGGCG
>NZ_DATCVQ010000323.1:0-4998 GCF_036566765.1 Streptomyces sp. | reverse complement strand
GTGCGTGAGGTCGTCGATGCCCGCGGAAGCAGACGTCATGACGGCCTCGGTGCGCAGCGGGTTGATCTCGGAGACGGCGCCGACGAACGTGGTCTTGCCCACGCCGAAGCCACCCGCCACCACGATCTTCGCGCTGGTGGTTGAACGGGCCGCGCCGCCGCTAGAGCTTGCGAAGTCCACTGAGCACCCTTTCGAGCAGTGTCACGTCTGGCTGGCCGCCCGCGGCCTCGTCGCCGCCGGGCTGGTGAATGGCGACGAGGCCGGCCTCCGCCAGGTCGGCGACGAGGATCCGGGCAACGCCGAGAGGAATGGAGAGAAGCGCCGAGATCTCCGCAACGGACTTGATCTCGAAGCACAGTCGGCAGATCCGCTGGTGCTCGGGCAACTGCCCCTGCAGCCGGGACGGATCGGCCGTGGTGCTGACCAGCGCCTCGATGGCGAGCTGGTAACGCGGCCGGGTGCGGCCGCCGGTCATCGCGTAAGGACGCACCAGCGGGTTGTTGTTGTTGCTCCTCGGCGGCGAGGGCTCCGCCCGGCGCTGCGGTACCGACTGGGCGTACGGCTGGGCCTGCGGCGGCTGCTGCTGATAGGGCTGGCCGCCCTGTCTGCTCGGTGCGGAGGGAAAGTTGAACCGGTTCTGCGCGGTCTCTCCCAGCGGCTGATGAGCATCAAAACCGTCATAGGGGCGTCCGCCCGGGGGTGTTCCCACGTCTCCTCCTCCGACTGCCGTCGCGGTCCATGTCCCTGTGGAACCGCGCCACCGCACCTTATGGTGCGGTGGCGTGAAACGCACAGTCTGTCTGCTGGTTGAGAACAGTTCTAATTGAGCAGGCTGCCCTGGAGCTCCGCACGGAGATCCGGGGTGAGGACGGTGCCGGCCCGGTCGACCAGCAGCGCCATCTCGTAGCCCACCAGGCCGATGTCGGCCTCCGGGTGCGCGAGCACGGCCAGCGAGGAGCCGTCCGAGATCGACATGATGAAGAGGAAGCCGCGCTCCATCTCCACGACGGTCTGATTGACCGCGCCCCCCTCGAAGATGCGGGACGCGCCCGCCGTCAGCGAGGTAAGTCCGGAGGCGACGGCCGCAAGCTGGTCGGCACGGTCCCGGGGGAAGCCCTCGGACATCGCCAGCAGGAGTCCGTCGGCGGAGACCACCACCGTGTGGGACACCCCGGGGGTGTTGTCCACGAAGTTGGTGATCAACCAGTTCAGATTCTGCGCCGCCTGGCTCATCGGGCTCACACTAACGCTCCTGGTTGTAGGTATTACCCGGGCCGAGGCCCGATCCGTTCGTGTCCGTTCCCGCGGTGCGACCCTGCTGAACGCCGCGGCGCAGGTTGCTCAACCTGCCCCGCACGTCCTCCGGCGCACGGGAGACCTGAGGGCCGCCCTGCGGGGTCTGCTCCGCCGTCCCCTCGACCAGGTTGGCCTTGGGAACCCGCCGCGGAAGACCGGACGAGGTGACCCCGCCCGCCTTCGGATCGCGGAGCTTCTCGGCCCGCTGCCAGCGCTCGTCGTTCGTCGAGCGCCAACCGTCGGTGCCGTCGGCTTCGTTCTGCTGCCCCGGCTGCGACTGCTGCGGCTGCTGTGCCTGCGGGGCCTGCTGCTGCGGCGACTGCTGCGGCTGCGAGGCCCGCGGCGCGGCGCCGCCGCGGCGCGGAAGACCGGCGTCGGTCATCGCGTGGCCAGCGTTCGGGGTGGGGCCCGGACGGTCGAAGCCTACGCGGTCGTGGCCCCGTTCGGGAGCGCCCTGAGCAGATTCCGCTTCCGCTTGGTACGGCTGCTCGTAGTCGCCCTGGTATGTACCCTGGTCGGCCCACTCGCCCTGGTGGGGCTGGGGCTCGAAGGAGTTGTCGTACTGCGCCCCGCCCTGCTCCTGAGGCTCGTACGACGATTCCGCATAGCCGGCCTCGGGGTAGCCGCCGGCGGACTGGTCGTAGCCCTCGTAGCCCTGCTGCGGGTACGCGTAGCCGTCCTGCTGCGGAGCCTGCTGCCCGTAGTCGGCGGCGTAGTCCTGGCCGTAGTCCTGGCCGTACTGCTGGCCCTGGTCCTGCGGCGCGTAGCCCTGGTGCGCGGAGCCGGCCTCGTCGCGGAACAGCGGGCGGTCGCCCTCCTGGCCGTGCGTCTGCGCCTCCAGCTGGGCACGCCGCTCCTCGCGCATCAGCGAGCGGTTGACCGGGTCCAGCTGACGCTCGTCGACCTGCTCGTACCGCGAGTCGTCGAAGCCCAGCTCGGCCGCGGTCCGCATCGGGGCGACCTCGTAGGAGGGCTGCTGCGCGATGGAGGACTGCTGCGGAATGATCTGCGAGACCGTGAAGTCGTCCTGCGGCAGATCCGCGCCACCGCCACCATGGGTGATCGCGTCCGGGAGCATGACCAGCGACGTGGTGCCGGCCTGCTCGCCCGAGGGACGCAGCTGGACGCGGACGCCGTGCCGGTCGGCCAGCCGGCCGACCACGAACAGGCCCATGCGCTGCGAGACGGCGGCGTCCACGGTCGGCGGGTTGGCCAGCTTGTGGTTGATGTCCGCGAAGTCCTCGGCGGTGAGGCCGATGCCCTTGTCGTGGATCTCGACCATGACGCGGCCGTCGGGCAGACGGGTCGCGGTCACCCGGACCTTGGTCTGCGGGGAGGAGAACGTGGTGGCGTTCTCCAGGAGCTCGGCGAGCAGGTGCACGAGGTCGGTCACGGCCTGGCCGTGGATCTCGGCGTCCGGCACGCCCGCCAGCTCGATGCGCTCGTACTGCTCCACCTCGGAGGCGGCGGCGCGCATGACGTCGACCAGCGGAACCGGCTGGTCCCAGCGGCGGCCCGGCTCCTCGCCGGCGAGGACCAGGAGGTTCTCGCCGTTGCGGCGCATACGGGTCGCGAGGTGGTCCAGCTTGAAGAGGTTCTCCAGCTGGTCCGGGTCGGCCTCGTTGTTCTCCAGGTCGGTGATCAGGGTCAGCTGGCCCTCGATCAGCGACTGGTTGCGGCGCGACAGGTTGGTGAAGATCGCGTTGACGTTGCCCCGGAGCATGGCCTGCTCGGCGGCGAGCCGGACGGCCTCGCGGTGGACCTGGTCGAAGGCCCGGGCGACCTCGCCGATCTCGTCCTGCGTGTCGATCGGGATGGGCTGGACACGGGTGTCGACCCGGCCCGGCTCGGTACGGGAGAGCTGGTCGACCAGCATCGGCAGGCGCTGCTCGGCGATGCCGAAGGCGGCGGTGCGCAGCTCGCGCATCGCGCGGCTCATCTGGCGGGCCATGAGACCGGCGATGATGAAGGCGGCGAGCAGCGCGATCACGACGATGCCACCGTTGAGGTAGGCGTCGGTCGCGGCCTCGTCGGAGATGTTCGAGGCCTCGGTCACGGCCTTGTCGACGAGCTCGTCCTCGACGGTCTTGTAGCCGTCGAACTTGGCGGTCGCGGCGCCCATCCAGGTCTGGACGGTGATGTCCTGCCGCTTCAGGTCCTTGATCTCGCCCGGGTCGCCGGCGTTGCCGATCGCGGTGGCCATGCCGGTGAAGACGGAGCCGTCCTGCTTGCCCCTCGGCGGGTTCAGGCCGGCGGCCTGCAGCCTCTTGCCGCCCTCGGTCGCCTTCGCGGTCATGACGTCCTTCAGCCGCGTGGCGTCGGCCTCGGTGCCGCCGGATATGTACTCGGCGAGAGCGATCTGCTCCAGGTAGTTGTACGACTTGAAGGCCACGGACTGCTCGCCGAAGACGGCCTTGTCCTTGCTGGGCCGGACCAGGAGCTGGGTGCCGATGGAGCGCTGCAGCGACTCGGCGGCCTTGGCGAGCTGGACGGCGTAGAGGGTACGGCCGTAGCTGGTGACGTTGCCGGTGCCCAGGCCGAGCTCGTTGGAGAACTCCATCAGGTAGTGCTGGACGCCGGTGTACCCGAGCTGGGTCTGCACCGGGTCCAGGGCCGGGGTGTACGCGCCCTGGCGCAGCAATGCGAGCTTCGGCTCCTCGCGCTGGAAGAGGTCGAGGCGACGCTCCAGACCCTGACCCGAGGGCAGGTCCTTGATCGCCTGGTCGAACTTGACCTTGGCGGCGTCGGTGGCCGCGTACGCGTCGCGGACCTCGTCGGTGTCGCGCTGCTCGGCGGTCTTGGCCGCGAGCAGCGGAGCGGCGGTCAGGTCGCGCTCGTTGAGCAGGGCGTTGCCGTACTCGGCGGCGGCGCGCACGATGAGCGCCGTCTTCTCGGCGTCCTGCGCCTCCTGCCAGGTGTCGATCGACCCCTTGACCTGGAAGCCGCCCATGACCAGGCCGACCAGCGCGGGTATGAGCAGGATCGCGTTCAGGCGGGTGGGCACCCGCCAGTTGCGCGGGGACAGCTTGCTGGAACTGCCCGCCTTGGCGCTGGCCTGGGGGGTTCCGGGCTCGTCCGCAGGCGATGCCACGATGCGCGGCGGCGGGGTGAAGTTGCCCCGCGCCTGCTGCTCCGCGGCGCTTTCCTTGCTTCGCCTCACTCGACCAACAACCTCTCGGCGTCGGCACCTACGTTGTGCCGTGTTTCGTTCAGGGCCGTACTACTCGGGAGTTCATGAATTGCAGCACGTGAAGGGTGTCCGTTCCAAACAGCCTGAACGGGCGGTTTTACGTGGCGCAGGCCTCAGATAAAACGGGCATAAAGAGCGAGCCCCGTCAAATGGCGGGGCTCATGTGAGCGCTGTGGTACCGGTCGGATGCGTCGGGTGTCCGTGAGGGCCCAATTCTCTGTCGAAATGTTATGAACACGGGGGCGGACCGTGTCAAAGGACACAGGCCGCCCCCAAGATCTCTACGACAACTTCCGTAAGAGCTCTTCTACTTGAGGCGGGCCATCAGCGCGTGCTCCACCAGGGTGATGAGGGCGCTCTTGGCGTCGCCTCGGTGGCGGGCGTCGGTGGTGATGATGGGGGTGTCGGGGCCGATCTGGAGGGCCTCGCGGACTTCTTCGGGCTGGTAGGGCTGGTGTCCGTCGAAGCCGTTGAGGGCGATGACGAAGGGCAGGCCGCTGTTCTCGAAGTAG
>NZ_DATCVQ010000322.1:0-1871 GCF_036566765.1 Streptomyces sp. | reverse complement strand
CTACTTCGAGAACAGCGGCCTGCCCTTCGTCATCGCCCTCAACGGCTTCGACGGACACCAGCCCTACCAGCCCGAAGAAGTCCGCGAGGCCCTCCAGATCGGCCCCGACACCCCCATCATCACCACCGACGCCCGCCACCGCGGCGACGCCAAGAGCGCCCTCATCACCCTGGTGGAGCACGCCCTCATGGCCCGCCTCCGGTAGTCCCGCCGGAAGCCCCGCGTGACGAAGGCCCCCGCACCGATCGGTGCGGGGGCCTTCGTGTCGCTCGTGCGGCGGGGGCGTCAGCCCTGCCAGGAGTGGGAGGGGCGGAAGCCGGACTGGCGCTCCAGGCGACGCCAGCCGGCCGTGGAACGGGCGCGGTGGGCCGTGGCGGCGGGCTGGGCGGCAGCGCGGGCGAGCAGCACCGCGGTGATCGCGGCGAGCTCCTCCGGGTCGGCCTGGCCCTTCTCCACCCGGAGAAGGTTCTCTGATGCGGGGGTGGTCACTGGGACGACTCCTCTTACTGAGGCGGGTTGCCGTGCTTGCGGGACGGCAGGTCGGCGTGCTTGGTGCGGAGCATGGCGAGGGACTTGATGAGGACCTCGCGCGTCTCGGCGGGGTCGATCACGTCGTCGACGAGGCCGCGCTCCGCCGCGTAGTACGGGTGCATGAGCTCGGCCTTGTACTCCTTGACCATGCGCGTCCGCATCGCCTCGGGGTCCTCGGCCTCCGCGATCTGCTTGCGGAAGATGACGTTGGCGGCGCCTTCGGCGCCCATCACCGCGATCTCGTTGGTGGGCCAGGCGTACGTCAGGTCGGCGCCGATGGACTGGGAGTCCATCACGATGTACGCGCCGCCGTACGCCTTGCGCAGGATCAGGGAGATCCGCGGCACGGTCGCGTTGCAGTACGCGTACAGCAGCTTCGCGCCGTGCCGGATGATTCCACCGTGCTCCTGATCGACGCCGGGCAGGAAGCCGGGCACGTCCAGAAGAGTGATGATCGGGATGTTGAACGCGTCGCACATCTGAACGAAGCGCGCGGCCTTCTCGGAGGCCTCGATGTCGAGGACGCCGGCCAGCGACTGGGGCTGGTTGGCGACGATGCCGACGACCTGGCCGTCGAGCCGGGCCAGGGCGCAGATGATGTTGCGCGCCCAGCGCTCGTGGATCTCCAGGTAGTCGCCCTCGTCGACGAGCTCCTCGATGACCTTGTGCATGTCGTACGGCCGGTTGCCGTCGGCGGGCACGAGGTCGAGCAGCACGTCGGAGCGGCGGTCCGCCGGGTCCTCGGAACCGACGGTCGGCGGGTTCTCGCGGTTGTTCTGCGGCAGCATCGACAGGAGGTAGCGGACCTCCGCGATGCAGGTCTCCTCGTCGTCGTACGCGAAGTGCGCGACGCCCGAGGTCTCGGCGTGCACGTCCGCGCCGCCGAGGCCGTTCTGGGTGATCTCCTCGCCGGTGACCGCCTTGACGACGTCCGGGCCGGTGATGAACATCTGCGAGGTCTCGCGGACCATGAAGACGAAGTCGGTCAGCGCCGGCGAGTACGCCGCACCGCCCGCGCACGGGCCGAGCATCACGGAGATCTGCGGGATGACACCGGAGGCGCGGGTGTTGCGCTGGAAGATGCCGCCGTACCCGGCGAGGGCCGAGACGCCCTCCTGGATACGCGCGCCCGCGCCGTCGTTCAGCGAGACCAGCGGCGCACCGGCCGAGATGGCCATGTCCATGATCTTGTGGATCTTCGTGGCGTGGGCCTCACCCAGCGCGCCACCGAAGATCCGGAAGTCGTGCGCGTAGACGAAGACCGTCCGGCCGTCGACCGTGCCCCAACCGGTGATGACACCGTCGGTATACGGCTTCTTCTCCTCCAGGCCGAACCCGGT
>NZ_DATCVQ010000321.1:0-9885 GCF_036566765.1 Streptomyces sp. | reverse complement strand
CGGCCGCTGCGTGCGTCCAGCCCTTTGATCTGTTGTGCGGCAGCCGCGCTGAGACGTGCGGCCTCGCGTGGGTCGAGCCGGTCTTCGCCAGCGACTGAGACCACGGCGGCCGCGGCGAAGCCGTCGCTGGGCTCATGCAGGAGCTGTTCGAATGCGGTCCGATGGCGGGGAACGACCGGGTCAGCGAGGCGGCGCTGCTCGTGGAGGCGGACAACGTCGGCGTCGGAGAGGTGCGCTCGATCTTGCCGCCACGGCTGAGATACCGGCCGTCGCCATGCGAGGAGCGGGGGCTGGGCGGGACGTGGACCACCCGAGTAGCCGGCCTCCTCATCCGCGGTGATGGCGATCGAGGTGGTAAGCACCGCGAGCGGCAAGTCACACAAGGAGCGGGCGACCTGCTCCACCTTCCCAGGAAGGCCCTTTAGCGGCTGCGGGGTGAGGAAGAAGGTGCGCTCCTCCCTCCTCCTTGCCCCCCGATGCCGACGATCAGGGCGCCGCTGCTACGGCGAAGGAAGCGAGATCGCGAGCCGACCCCTTGTTCTCCCCCTTCGTTGCATGGAGCGCGACGTGCCGAACCCAGCGCGCCGCTTGGCGGGCGTCCAGGGGGCGTCGCACTCACGACCCTCACGATCATTGACATTGTCAATTGTTTACTTAAGCACCTCAATCATTTACTTGACTACCTCAAGCATCGGAGCCTACCTTCGTCGCATTACTTGAAGACATCAAATATCTACGAGCTGAAGCACCGAGAAGGCCCCCACCCATGAGTCACGAGATCACCCCGCCCGCCGCCGATCCCCGGCGCGAGACGCTCGTCGTCTTCGCGCTGAGCCTCGCCGCCATGGTCGTGTCGATGATGCAGACCCTGCCGGTCCCGATCCTCGGCCTCATCCGTGCCGACCTGGGCACCTCGGCCGCGAACGTGAGCTGGGTGACCACCGCCACCCTGCTCTCCGCCGCCGTTTTCACCCCGCTGCTCGGCCGCTTCGGCGACCAGCACGGCAAGAAGCCCACCCTGGTCGCCGTCCTCGGCGTCATGGTCGCCGGCTCCGTCGTCGCCGCCCTGGCGACCTCGCTCCCCCTGCTGATCCTCGGCCGCGTCCTCCAGGGCGCCGCCACCGCGATCTTCCCGCTCGCGCTGTCCGTGCTGCGCGAGGAAGTCCGCCCGCAGAAGCTGCCCGGCGCGATGTCCCTGGTCAGCGGCACCCTCGCCTTCGGCAGCGGCCTCGCGCTCGTCGCCACCGGCCTGCTCACCTCCGGCTCCGACGCCGACTACCGCAGCGCCTTCTGGATGGCCACCGGCTTCGCCGCAATCGCCCTGCTCGCCGTCGTGTTCCTGGTCCCCGCGACCCGCCACAAGACCGGCGGCCGCACCGATTTCCTCGGCGCCCTCACCCTCGGTGCCACCCTGCTGCTGCTCCTGCTGCCGATCTCGCAGGGCCACGAGTGGGGCTGGACCTCCGGCCGCGTCCTCGGCAGCTTCGCAGCCGCGGCCGTCATGACCGCCGTCTGGGTCCTCACCGAGCTCAAGGTCCGCGAACCCCTCGTCGACATGCGGATGTTCGTGCACCGGCCGGTGCTCATGGCCAACCTGGCCGGCATCCTCGTCGGCTTCGGCATGTTCGCGAACTTCCTGGGCGTCTCGTACCTCGTCCAGATGCCCGAGGCCCTCACCGGCTACGGCTTCGGCGCGTCGATTCTGCGCGCCTCCGTCGAGTTCCTGCTGCCCGGCGCGATCGTCTCCCTCCTCGCCTCGCCGGTCGGCGGCCGGCTCGTCCGCCACCGCGGTCCGCGCACCGCGCTGGCCCTGGCCGCCGTCCTCGGCGCCGTGGGCTTCGGCTGGCTCGCCCTCGACCACGGCCACACCCCCTCGGTGATCGGCGCGGGTGTGATCGTCGGCGCGGCCGTCAGCTTCGGATACGCGGCCATGCCCGCCGTCATCATGGCGAGCGTCCCCCACCACCAGAGCGGCATCGCCAACGGCATCAACTCCATCTCCCGCTCCACCGGCAGCGCGATCGGCAGCGCCGTGGTCACCACGATCCTGGCCTCGAAGACCATCGAGCACCTGCCCGCAGGCGTCCCGGCCCTGCCCGCCGAGTCCGGCTTCACCCTCACCTTCTGGATCGGCTCCGCCGCCTTCGCGCTCGTCGCGGTCATCGCCCGCCTCGGCCTGCGGACCGGCCAGGCACCCCGCACCGACCAGGTGAGCACGCCGGCCGCCGCGAAGGAAGCCGAGAAGGAGAAGGCAACCGCGGCATGACGAGGGGGGCGGGCCCGAGGAAGCGGAACGTCTTGTCCGGCTCATCCAGGGCCTGTTGGCGGCGCATGCGGGCTCGGACGGGGTCGTCCACGTCGCGGGCGGTCCGGTGGAACTCGGCAGCGGCGGCGAAGGTGTGCCGGGCGTAGTCCGGGGTCTGGAACAGGCCCGGGATCCGGGCCGTCTCGACGCCGCGGATCACCTGTGTGGCGTCGGTCTCGGCGGTGGCCTGCTCCTGCCGTGCGCGGTGGCCGGCGGCGACCTGGCGGCGCCATGCACGATAGGTGGTCTCCGGGCCGGTCAGGCGGCCCTTCAGCTCGGGCAGGGCGTCGGGACGGGCGGCGGCCGCCACCCACGCCGCGAGGTCGGCGTGGGTCGGCGTCTGCTTGCCGGCCTGGAGCCGGGACACCTTCGACGGCTGCCATACGATTCATGCGGCGAAGTCCTTGCCGGTCAGGCCGGTGCCGTCGCGGAGCTCGCGGAGCCGAGCACCGAGGACCTCGCGGGCTCGTTGGAAGTCCGTGCTCACACCGACGAACGTACCCGCCGGGCGAATTCGGTGGTCGGGATCGCGTGATGCCAGGCGGCGTCGCGGGCCTACCTTTTCGGTGATGGTGGAGATCGTCCGGCGGGAGACCTCGGTGCCATAGACCTCAGCCAGGTGGGCCTGGACCTCGCCGGTGGTGAGGCCCTTCGCGGACAGGGAGATGACCATCTCGTCCACGCCGGTCAGGCGTTGCTGCCGTTTCTTGACGATCTTCGGCTCGAACGATCCGTCGCGGTCCCGGGGCACGGATATCTCCACCGGGCCGACGTCCGTCAGCACGGTTTTGGCGCGGGGTGCCGTTGCGGGAGTTGCCGCCGTTCTTCCCGGCCGGATCGTGCTTGTGATAGCCGAGATGGTCGGTGATCTCGCCCTCCAGGGCGGACTCCAGCAGCCGGTTCGTCAGCTGTTGGAGCAGTCCGCCCTCGCCGGTCAGCTGCAGGCCCTCGGCCTGGGCCCGGGAGACCAGTTCGTCGATCAACCGGTCATCCACTCCTCGCGGGCGGGCTTGCCTGGCCCGGCCGGGCGGCCGGGGTGGCGCCTGGAGCGGGCGGCGATCGCGGTCTTCTCGTCGATGGACGGCACCACCGCCCCTTCAGGTGGGTCGCGGTACAGGTCGCACACGTCCGCGACACGGTCCCAGAAATGAGGGGTGTCGCGGCGGGTGAGCCGGCCGCGGACCCGGTGCGGTTTGAGGTCCAGGTCGGCCAGGATCCGGCCGACCTGGGAAGCCGAAACGGTGGCGAAGACGGTGTGCGACCTGGGCGGCGATCGTGCGGTGCGACCAGGTCGCCTCCGGGTGCGGGGGCGAGCTGGTGGCGGCGGCCACGACCGCCACCCTAACCAGGTGCCCATAGGTCTTGGGCCGGCCCGAACGGGCGGCGTCCTTCAGCCCTTTGAGGCCGCTGGCCGCGAACCGTCCACGCCACTTGCGGACCATGTTCACGCTGACCGCCAGGTCCCGCGATATGGCCCCGTTGCTCAGGCCCGCAGCTGCCGCCAGCACGATCCGCGCCCGCAGCACTGCCCGCACCTGCGCTTTCAATGAGGTCGCGGTACGGATCAGACGCTCGCGCACCGTCTCGTCCAACTCCACCACGACCGCCTCGCCCATTCCCGCCACACCCTCGCCCGCCCCGCCCAGACTGATGATCATGGCGCACGCGGGGGGTGACCCCGCAGGATGGACCCGTGCCGAAGAATCCGCCCGAGTCCATGCAGGACCACCTGCGCCACCGTCTGAACGTTCGCGCCAAGGAGCGCTGGCCCCAGCTCACCCGCGTCCAAGTGCGCTTCCGCTCCGGATTCGCCTACGTGGCAGGGGAGTTGCCAGCCGAAGAGGAACCGCTGCCACTGTGTCGGCTGCGCTTCACCGGCGTCCTGCGCACCTGGGGCTTCGCCCGCTACCTCGCCAGTCGCGGCACGTACGAGGACAATTTCCTGCCCACCGGGCTGCCGTTCGGCTCACCCGAAGACGCCCTGGACTGCGCCTGCGGCTTCTACCTCGGCGACCCGACGACCTGACCACTGAGACCGAACCGCCCACGTGGCGTTGCATCATCTGGAGGATTCCATGCCGCTGCCTGTCTCGCCCGTGCGGCTGACCGGCCACGATCTCATACTGCGGGAGTGGAAGAGCGCGGACCTGCCGGCCATGACCGAACTGTTCGACGAGCCCGAAATCGCTCACCGCACCCCACTCTCCTCGCCCTTCGACATGGAGGCGGCACGCGAGTATCTGGATATGATCCACCGCACCCGAGCCGAGGGACAACGACTCCACCTCGCCATCACGACCGACGGCCACAAACCCCTCGGCGAAGTGCTGCTCAACCTCTCCCGAGGCACCATGGGCTATGGCGTCGGCACCGCCCACCGCGGACAACGCCTGGCCCTGCGTGCCGCACAGCTAATGACCCACTACGCCCACCAGATCTTGAAACTGCCCCGCGTTCTGCTGGAAATCGAGGCTGACAACGCTCCCAGCATCGCTGTCGCACGCGCCCTGGAGTTCCGCCTCACCAACGACGAGCCACAACGAGTCGAGGGGAAAGACCGGGCCTTCATCCTGCACACCTGGGCCCATGGCACCCCCGCACACCCAGGCGACCACTGACAACCTGAGCACACCACACAGCGCCCGCCGGAGCGCTCACCCACAATCACCCCTCCACCAACTTCTGCGGAGCAGCACTAGTACCCGGGCGGATGCCGCTGGCAGAACGGGTTCCCGCCGAACCCCTACCTGTGCGTGGGCATGTAGCTTCTCTGCACTAAGTCAACCCGGGCGGTCGTGGGGGGTAGGTGCCGTTCTCTTTCGGTAGACGCTTGTGCCGCGGCCCCGGGCATTGGACGTGCCGGATCAGCCGCCCGGAGGCGGGGCGCTCGCGCGGCCGGTGCCGGTCGGTGCGGTACGGGAGTCCGGCCCCGTGTCCAGGAACTCCCGGATGGCGAAGCCGACCAGCACCACGACGACGATCCAGACCACGACCGCCGCGGTCGGGTAGCTCCACGTCGCGAGGACGACGGCCGCCACGGCGAGGATCGCGGCCCCGATCCAGCGCTTGTACCGGTTCACGAAGCGGCCGACCGGCCCGAGATGGAGCCCGCGCGCCGTCGAGACCTAACGAAGCCCGCCGATCGCCGACGCGCAGGCGGTGCGGATCGCGACGGCGACCCTCGACGGGCCGATCAGGAACGCTCCGACGGCCGTCACCAGTGCCGTCACACCGACGGCGCGGATGCTCGCGCGCAGGAAACGGACCAGGGCGTCGTAGATCGAGCCGGCGGCGGCCTGGGACGCTCCCGGTGGCAGATGGTCGAGGTAGAAGGACCGGAAGACCGTCAGGACGACGCCCAGGAAGAGCATGGCGACGGCCACCCCGGCCGCCGCGCCGATCAGGCCGCGCCGCCGGTTCACGGCGGTGAACACGCCGGCGGCGGCGACCAGCACGGCGATGATCGGCAGCCAGGTGCCCATGATCTGCAGGAGTCGGAAGTAGGACTTGACCTTGCCGACGTCCTTCGAGGCGAACACCACGAAGTTGGTGTGCACCTCAGGGATCTTCGCCGCGGGTCCGAAGCCGGAGCTCACCAGCTCGTCCTTCACCTTGGCGACGAACGGCCCGATGTCGATGGCGACCTGGTTGTTCTCCAGCGAGACCGCGCCACCGCCCTTGCCCGTCAGCGCCTTGTCGAGCGAGGAGTGCACCGCCCGGTTGGCGTCGACCCACAGGGTCGCGAACTGGTCGCTGGTCACCACCTTGTTCACGGTGCTGCTGACCAGCTGGGTGAGGCCGCTGGCGATCGGCCCGGTCAGGTCTCCGATCAGCTTGCCGAGCCGGGCGGCGCACCCTGCTCGGTGGCGGCCTGGGAGGGCCGGTCCACCACGGCCTGCACGTCGATGTGGGACAGAACCTCCGAGGTGACCCGGCTGGTGACCGCGGCCTGGACATCGGGGTCGCTCGCCAGCGGCGCGACCGTCGCGACGTACCGGTCGGTGTCGCCGACGATCGAGTCGGTCCACACCGCGACGACCGTGAGCAGCGCCAGCAGGGAGGAGATGACGATCAGGACGACCGAGCCGGACGTTCGAAGAAGGTGGTGATGTGCCCGGGGCGGTGGTTTCGATGCCTCGAGTGCGGCGAGCCGCTACCGCAACTCCTCGATCTCGGAGCGGTCGCCCGCAGTGCCCCGGGGCTCGGACGCGGCGTGTGGGGGCCGGCCGGTTCCGGGCGGTTCGCCGTCGGTCCGGCGCTGCTGCGGGCTGATGTCGCCCGTCGGTTCGGAAGCCGGATCGGGTGTGCCGCTCGGCATGGCATCTCCCTGCGTCGGGTCCTCTGATAGAGGCGGGGCGGCGGTCGCACTGACATCGCACCCGCTCCAGGAGATACCGTGAGTGATACCAGTGCCACCGCTTGTGCTCACCTGGGTGAACCCGCCCTCCGCGCGCTGCGGCCGCCGACCGCCGCCCGGAATCGAACGGGAGGCGGCGGCCGGGTACGTGCGGAAGACCGCCGCCTGTCGCGCAGGTCCGGGAGCGGGGACGGCTGTCAGCCGAGTTCGCTCGCGGCTTCCCGGACGGCTTTGTCAATGTCCTTGGAGCTGACGTCGAGCTCCTTGGCGATCTCCTGTTCCGCCTTCAGCCCGGCCTTCTCCACAGCCTGTGCCAGGGTGCTCTCGCCGACGATGACGAGAGCGGCCTGCCCGGCGTCGATGAGCTCTCCGAACTCCTTCACGTCCGCCCGCGACATGCCGCGCCACAGGTGACCGCTCACCCCGCCGACGGCCGCGCCCACGGCGGCGGTGCCGATGATCGCCGGAGGAAAGAGCAGGCCGATGAACGCGCCGACGCCCGCGCCGCCCCACGCCCCGTGCCGGGTGGCCATCTCGTCCTTGTTCACGTGCACCTTGCCGCTGTCGTCCTTCGTGACCACGGACGCGTCGTAGGTGCCGACCGCGCCGACCGCGTGGAGGTCCTTGACGATGTCGTAATCGGCCCTGGCCCCGGCCTCGCTGGGGTAGGTGCCGATGTAGATGAACACTGCTTCGGACTTCGCCACTGTTCCCGTCCTGTCTGTCCCTCACCGCGTCTGGAGGAGCGCGGCAATGGGGATGAGGCCGCACCACGAAGCCGCCGGCAGCCAAAGCTGCGGCTGTACGGGATCGTGCGGTCCTCACGTGCAAGGCCAGCATGCGCACCGGCGACCGGCCCGGCATCCCGGGAGACGGCCCGGGGTGCCGGGCGACGACCATGGTTTGATCGCAGACCGCCACCGCAGCAGGGAACGCGCCTCGGCCCTCCGGTCCGCTTCCGCATCCTTGGTGGTTCGGCGACAGAGTGAACAGCGTCCAGCCTCGCACCGCGTGGCAGCCGTGACCGCGGAGACAGGGTTGCCGGACCGGGCGTCCAAGCCCCCTCGATTCCCGCTGGCGCAGCAGGACACGCCCCGCGTGCATCACCCATTCACCTCCGCCGTTCCCCGCCTCCTGCCTGCCAGACTGCGGCCATGACCGAGGAAGAGGCCAGGGAGGACCAGACCCGCCGTCAACTGCGCACCTCCCGGATGGAGGCGTTCAGCGACGGCGTCTTCACCATCGCGGGCACGCTGCTCGTCATCGAACTCGCCGTCCCGCCCGGCTCCACGCACCTGTGGGACGCCGTCATCGAGCAGTGGCCCTCCTACCTGGGCTACCTGGTCAGCTTCGCCACCATCGGGGCGATCTGGCTGGCCCACTCGGTGATCACCGAGTACCTCGACCACGCGAGCCTGTGGCTGATGCGCGTGAACCTGATCCTGATGCTCACCGTCGCCTTCCTGCCCTTCCCGACCAAGCTCCTGGCCGAGTACGTCCGGGAGGGCGAGTCGGAACGCGTCGCCGCCACCCTCTACGGCATCAACCTCCTGCTGACCTCCGCCCTGCTCTACCTGTTCTGGCGGTACGCCGTCCGCCACGGACTCGTCCGCGACGACGCGGCCGAATCAGACGTGCAGGTCCTGACCCGGCGCCTCAGACCCGGACTCGCCGCCTACGTCGCGCTGATCATCCTCGGCCTCTTCGTCCCCGTCGCCGCGGTCGCGGGCTACCTGGCGATCGCCGTGTACTACCTGGTGCCCCTCGGACGGGCCAGGCGCCGGCGCCGCGTCCACCAGGCGATGGCATCACACCGGGACCAAGGCCAGAAGTGACCGAGCAGCCATCCGGGGCCGGCCACGAGACCTCGACCATGTCCTACCTGTGGGCCGCCCGGCAGACCACCAGCCGGCCCGCTCCGGCCGGTCATCGCGTCGGAGAACAACCGAAGGTGCCACGATGACGGCGTCGGATCTGGCGATCGTCACCGGGCTGGTCTTCGTCTGGGGGATGCTCTCCGCGCGACTGGAACGCTTCGACATGACCGCGCCCATCGTGTTCACCGCAGCCGGCGTCCTGCTGACCCACGGCCCGCTGACACCGCTCGGGATCACCCCCAGCCCAGAACTGGTGAAACTCCTGGCCGAGGCGACCCTCGCCATGGTGCTGTTCTCCGACGCCTCCCGGATCGGACTGCGCCAGCTGCGCCCCGACCTGGGACTGTGCCTGCGGCTGCTTCTTCTCGGACTGCCGCTGTCCATCGCCCTCGGCACAGTGACCGCCTTCATCCTGCCCGGGGTGGGCATCACCTGGCTCGCCCTGCTCGTCGGCGCCGCGCTCGCGCCCACCGACGCGGCCCTGGGCGCGGCGGTCATGGTCAACCCATCCGTCCCGGCCAGGATCAGACGGCTCCTCAACATCGAGAGCGGACTCAACGACGGAATCGCGACCCCCGTCGTGCTGATCGCCATCGCGGGGGCGTCCACCGCCGAGCACATCGGCGACACCGGACCCGGCAAGGCCGTGGCCGAACTCGCCCTGGGCCTGCTGATCGGGACCGCGGTCGGCGCAAGCGGCGGCCGACTCATCAAACTGGGCCGGGACCGGGGCTGGGTCGCCGACGGCTTCGCCGGAGCCGCCGTCCTCGGCCTGGCCCTGTGCTGCTACACCACCTCCGTCGCGCTGGACGGCAACGGATTCATCGCGGCGTTCACCGGCGGTCTGGCCTTCACCGCCGCCGGCGGCCCCGCGGCCACACTCGTCCCCTACCTCGAAGAGACCGGCGCACTGCTCTCCCTGCTTGTCTGGCTGCTCTTCGGCGTGCTCGCCGTGGTACCGGCCATGGAGGCCCTGACCTGGCAAACCGCGCTGTACGCGGTACTCAGCCTGACAGTGGTCCGGATACTGCCGGTCACAATCGCCCTCGCCGGCACCCGCCTCGGCCGGCCCGCAGTCCTGTTCGTCGGCTGGTTCGGACCACGCGGCCTGGCTTCCGTCGTCTTCGCACTCCTCGCCCTCGAAGACCTCAACGGGCCCGCAGCCCGGCCCGCGACCACCGTCATCGCCTTCACCGTGCTGCTCAGCGTCCTCGCCCACGGCCTCACCGCGGACCCCCTGGCCAAACGCTACGGCCCCCGCCTCGCCCCACCACAGGAAGCCCCAGCACCGGGCACACCGGCCGCACCGGCCGACATCCCCGAACGACGCCTTATCCGCCGCTCCC
>NZ_DATCVQ010000320.1:0-7242 GCF_036566765.1 Streptomyces sp. | reverse complement strand
CTTCGTTGTAGGCCTGGCCGTCGCGGATCTGCCCTCTGACCTTCTTCTCGTCGGGGGTGGTGCAGGCGCCGGCGAGGGGGCAGACGTTGCGGCAGTAGCGGATCGCGCGGACGTTGCCGGGGTCGCCGAGGTCCCACCACTGGGCGGGCTTGGTGGCGCAGGGCCGGGGGTCGAGGCCGGCGGCGATGAGTCCGACGGCGGGCGCCGGGCGGGTGATGGTGGTGGCGGTCATCGGGTCGCCCCGATCAGCTGGTCGTGGATGTGGGCGGGCTCCAGGGGGCCGAGGTTGAGGGGGCCAAGGTGCTCGTCGACGAACGGGAAGTGCGGGGTGGCGGTGAGGGCGGCGATCGGTCGGCGGACCGGCGGGATGAACGCGGTGGGGACCTCGACGGCCCGGCTGATCGCGGGCCGGTCGGTGAGGGCGTCGCGGAGCTGCGCGGCCCATTCGGGGGTGGCGCCCTCGTGCTCCGGCTCCAGGCCGAGGCGGACGGCGAGGCTGGCGCGGACCCACTGGAGGGTGGTGATCCGGCGGGGCATCGTCGTGGTGGTCATCGGGCCACCGCCGTCCGGTCGGTGTGGAAGGCGTCGCCCTGGGTCCAGTCAGTGCCCTGCGGGTCGAGCGGCTCGTCCTCGCGGCAGTCGGGGCAGCCGTAGCCGGAGCAGATGTCACACGGCTCCTGGAGGTTCGGCAGGGCGTCTACGGCCTTGATCAGCGCCTCGACCTCCGAGAACTGGACCTCGTCGTTTCCGATGAATCGCCGCCAGGCAGCGGCGGCGTCGGCGAGGGGGCGCAGGGCTTCCAGCTCGGCGTTGATGCTGGTCAACTCGTCGACCTGCTCGCCGGCCCGGCGCAGGGCCTCCAAGTCCCGGGCGTACAGCGGCTGGCCGTCGATCACGTCGTAGATGCCGTCGCCGTTGGAGGCGATGTACTCGCGGACGCGCTCGGCGGCGCGGGCCGGCTCGGGCAGGTCGTGGCTGTCGTCCTCGATGTCGTCGGGCTGGCCGGGGATCACGTCGACGTGGGTCAGCGCGATGCAGGACGACTCGTCCGCGACCCGCACGACGGCGGTGTGCTCGCCGAGCAGCCAGGCGGGGGTGGCGGTCCGGCTGGACTTCGCCCGGTCGTCGCGGGTGCCCGTCCAGTAGCGGACCCAGGTGCCGATGAAGTGGGCGTCGTTGAAGTCGTCGACGCGGGACTGCTCGGTGCTGATGTCGTTGGTGGTGGTCATGAGTCGCTCCCGGCGAGGCAGGCCGTCAGCACGACGGCGAGGAGGATGAGGTAGACGGCGACCATCAGGCGGCGCTCCGCTGGGCGAGGTAGTAGCCGTCGAGGCGGTCCCGGGCGGCCTGCTGCTTGGCGCGGTGCTCGGCGGCAACGGTGCGGCGGTGCTCCCACGCGTCGGCGGGGATGGCGGTGAGCGCGGCCTGCTGGGCGTCGAGTTCGGCGCGCAGCCGCTGGTAGTCGGCGGCGGTGGGCTCGGCCGGCGGGTAGTAGGCGAGGACCGCGTCGAGCTGCTGGTCGGTGAGCTGCCGCAGCACGTTGAGGGCGTTGGCGACGGGGTCGGCGGTGAGGCCGAGGTCGTCGAGGGTGGGCGGCTCCCACCCGGCGAGGGCCGGGTCCGTGGCGGTGGGGAAGACGGTGGGGCCGCCGGGCCACGGGTTGGGCAGGGGCCGGACCGGCGGCAGGTCGGCGGCCGGCCACGTCGGGGCGGTCATCGGGGCTCACCGCCCTCGGTCCGTCGGGCCGTGTCGCGGCGGATCAAGTTGGTCCCGATGGCCTCATCGAGGTACCGGACGAGCAGGGCCGCCGCCTCCAGGTCGTCGTCGGACATTCCGGCGACAGCGTCGATGAGCTTGTCCTCGCTGCTGAACCGCAGCGACCAGTCGTGGTCGATGGACACGGCCGCGGCGAGCAGGTCCCTGCCGGCAGCGGACACGCAGCGCCTGGCACGTGCGCTCTGCTCCAGCGCCCGCGAGATTTCGTTGGCTGTTGCCTCGAAGTCGCTCATCGGGCCAGCTCCAGTTCGGCGAGGTGGGCGACGGCCAGCCGGTACTCGACCTCTTCGTCGATGAGGTGCCGGGCGGCGTCGGCGATGTGGCCGGGCAGGGCCGCCCAGTGCAGGGCGACCGCGGCCACCTGCTCGGGGGTGGCGGTCTTCAACGTCTCGCGGAGGGTGCCGAGGAAGACGTCCTCGACGGCGGCGGCCGGGGCGGTCATCGGGTCACCTCGGCGCTGTTCGGCGCGAAGTCGGCGTAGCCGTTGAGCCAGCCGACCCGGTACGCCGAGGAGAAGTGCGCCGGGAGGATGTCGAGGGCGACGAGCATGTCGACCGCCTGGCGGACGCCGCCGACCGGGTACGTGGTCGGCCGGAGCAGCACCTGGCCGGCGCGGACGGTGACGGTGCCGTTGTCGCTGTCCCAGTCGAGGCCGAGGGTCGCGTTGCTGGCGTACGGGGCGTTGACCCAGCCCCAGCACTCGTGCCAGTTCCAGCCGTTGGTGCGGGCCCAGCGGTGCACGTCGGCGATCAGGTGGCGGTGTTCGCCCGGCGCGAAGCCGGGGAAGCCGGTGGGGGTGGTGGCCGTGTCGGTCATGGGATACTCCCTGGGGTTCGGCGCTCCGCGATGTCCTTGCCGGGATGCGGGGCGCTGTTCTGCGTCTCGGGCCGGGCGGCCCGGACGGGGTCTCAGGCGGCGTCGGTCGAGTGGCGGCGGCTGGAGTTGCGGCGGCGCAGGATGTCGAGCTGGATTTCGGCGAGGACCTGGCTGAGCGCCTCGGACGCGGCCTGCCCCTGCGGGGAGTCCGGGTCGAGCGGGGCGATCGGCTTGCGGGGGCCGGACGGCGGCGGCGGGGTCGTCGGGTGCGTCATTTCTCCACCACCCGCTCGAACAGGGCGTCGACGGTGGTGCCGAGGTCAGCGGCCATGCGCATCGCCACGGTCAGGCTCGGGTTCCACTTGCCGGACCGGATGCGGAACATGTGCTGCCGGTTGATGCCGTGGAGCTTGGCCTGGTCGACCACCTTGGTCACGCCGGCCCGTTCGGCGGCGAGGGCGTCGTACACCTCCACGCGGAGACGGACTTTCGCGTCTGTTGGGGCCGAGGGATCGTCCTGTTTTTGCGTCGCTGCCATGTGACTCAAGGTAGACCGTCGCAATCGTGCGACGCAATAGGCGGAGCGGGATGGCGTCGGTTTCATCTGTTCGGACGAGGCGACCTAGACTCCGCTCTGCCGTATCGTCGCAAGTAAGCGACGATTGAGAGGAGGCGAAGTAGCATGTCCCAGTGGAGGAACGTGGCAGGGTTGCGACGGGTTCACAGACCGCGTGACCTGCACCTACAGGTCGTAAAAGAGCGACGCCCGCCGAATGCACAAGATCCGTTCGCCACGCCGTACCGTGTGCATATGAGCGACGGTGCCAGCCGTGAGAGCTGGGCGGACTACCTGCGGCGCATGACCGCACGGCCGGGGTGGAGCGTCGCGCGACTGGCACGCGAATCGGGCGTCCACCGCTCCACCCTGTTCCGCTGGATCGCGGGCAGCGGCGGCGCGAACGTGACCAGCGTCCGCGCCATCGCCAAGGTGCTCGGCGACGACCCGTCCAACGCGCTGCGGGCCGCCGGCAACATGCCTGGCGAGGCCGAGCAGGCGCTGCACCCCGATCTCCAGCTGCTCCAGCGCCGCCTCATGGACCCGGCGGTCCCGGCCGCCGAGAAGGCCGCGATCGAGACAGCGCTGCGCTACCTCGCCGAGGTTGCGGAGAAGGCTGAGCGCGCAGAGCGCCCCGGCCGCACCGTGCGCCGCCGCGCCGCGGGCTGATGCCCCGGCGCCGAACTCTCGCCGCCGTACCCGACCAGCCCGGCCGGGTCGTTCTGTACGTCCGCGTCAGCGCGCTCATGGGAAGGTCCGGAGAGGATTTTCACAGCCCGGAGGTGCAGACCGCGGCCATGCGCCGGGTCGCCGCCGGGATGCGCGAGGTCGCCGTCATCGAGGACATCGACCGCACCGGCCGGCACTTCGAGCGGGCCGGCATCGAACGGATCCGCAAGATGGCGCTGGCCCGGCAGATCGACGCCCTGGCCGTCTACGACGTGTCGCGGCTCGGCCGCAACGTCAAGGAGTCCCTGACGTTCCTCGCGTGGCTCGCCGAGCAGGGCGTGACGATTCTGTCCGCCAGCGAGCAGGTCGACACGTCCACCCCGGCGGGCCGGCTCATGCTCACGAACATGCTGGCCATCGCCGAGTACCGCTCCGATGAGATCGGCCGCGGCTGGTCCGGCACGATCGCCCGGCGGGCCGAACGCGGGCAGCACCACGGGCGTCCGCTCGGGTACGTGCACCGCGACAAGCAGCTGGTGCCCGACCCGGTACTCGGCCCGGCGATGACCGAGGTGTTCCGCCGGTACGCGGTCGGCGAGCCGATCGGCGAGGTCACCCGCTACCTGTCCGCCGTGCGCGGCCGGGCGATGCACACCCCGAACGTGAAGAAGCTGCTCCGCAGCCCCGTCTACCTCGGGCGGGTCGTCGCCGGCGACGAGGTGCTGCCCGGGCAGCACGAGCCCCTGGTCGACGAGGTGACGTGGCGGCGGGTGCAGGACCGGCTCGCCGCCGAGGCCGGCACCCCGCCCCGGCACCTCGCGCCCACGTGGTCGCTCGTCGGGCTGGTCGAGTGCCCGAACGGGCACAAGCTCCAACGCCAGGGCGACCGGCTCGTCTGCGGGCTGGGCCGCGGCGACGTGAAGGGCGGCGGCTGCCCGGGCGTGGGCAGGCCCCTGCTGGCCCGCGTGGAGGCGGAGGTGCTGCGCCAGGTCGCCGAGTACGCCTCCCGGCTGCGCACCGACCACGGTGCCCGGGCCGCCCGGCTGGCCCGGCTGGCTGCCGGCCGCACCGACAGGGCGGCGTTGGAGCGGGAGCTGGGCCGGGCGCGGTCGGGCATGGTGCGGCTGGCGAAGTCCCACGCGCTGGGGGAGATGCCCACCGAGGTGTACCGGCAGGCGATGGGCGAGCTTCGGGAGGCGGAGCGGGCGGCGGCGGTGGAGCTGGCGCGCATCGGTGACGTGGAGCCGCCGCCGGATCCGGTGGAGGCGGCGGGCGCGGTCGATGCGCTGCTCGGCCTGTGGCCGGACATGACGTTCGCGGAGCGGGGGAAGGCTCTGCGGTCGATGGTCGCCCGGGTGGTCGTCAGGCCCGCCGCGCGGTGGCGTGAGCCGGAGTCAGAGCGCGTTGACCTGCTGTTTCACTGGTGACGGTTTGTAATCTCCGACGATCGTCGGAGATGGTTAACCACTGCCATGGCCACCCATCCCCGACGCCCGGTCAGACGAGGTCCGAGCCGCCGCCGAGCAGCCGCATGTTGATCCGCCGAAGCGTCGCCTCAGTCTGCGCATCCAGGCCCGTCCTCGGCGGCGCCAGCGGAACCGTGTCGCCTTGGTCGCCGACGGCCACCCTTCCCACATGCCGGCTGTCCTGGTACTGCCTGGGCAGGTACGTCACGTGCGCCTTTCCCGCCTCGGTGCGCAGCTCCTCGACCGCCGCCGCCAGCTTGTGCAGCTCGTCGCGCAGCTCGTCCCGGCCGGCCTGGCCCCGGCGCTCGGCGGAGCGGGACAGCCAGCCGCAGTACCCGGCGACGAAGAACGCCACCAGGATCGCGTACAGGCCCCGGTTCAGCTCGATCGGCAGCGTGGCGTCGAGGACGTAGGCGACGATGGCGGCGCTGATACTGAACACCCCCAGCAGGAGGTAGACGTGCTCGGCGCACAGGCGGCCGGGGTCTCGTGCGGACGGCTGCTCTCTGGTCCCCCACTGGTCACTCATAGCGGTGGAGTCTCGCCCACGGGTTGCCTGCGCGGATACAAGCATCGATCGGATCTCGCAGATGGCGAAACATGAGTGATCATGGCGTTGCGGTTAGTGGCGTATCAGCGATCTGTTGCCGGCTGAACGGATGATCACAGCGAGCGGGGGGCCACCCGGTACCGGTCCGCCGGGTACAGATCCTGCAAGCCGTCCGCGTGGTGCACAACGATCAGCGGCACTCCCTCGGGCACCTCGTACTCGTCGCGTTCCCGCGGCGTGGGGTTGCGCGCCGACACCTGGTCGCCAGGTTCCAGCTCGATCAGCTCGGGCTCGGTGTGCTCCCGCACGACCACACCGTAGCCGCGCACTGACACGGCCAGGCCTTCATTGCGCAGTTGCATCAGCGCTGCCCGCGCCGTCTTCGTGGCCACCCCGTACGTCTGCGCGAGGGTCGCCTCCGACGGGAGCCGCTGGCCGGGGCGGATCTGGCCGTCGGTGACCTGGGCGCGGAGGATCTCGGCCAGCTCCACGTAGCCGACCGGGCCCCGCCCCGGGTAGATCACGCCCCGGAGGCTAGGGCCCGGCTGTTGGTGCGCTGGCAGGCTACCTGGCTAGCTCAATTTCGACGTCAGGCGGATGCTTTGCGCACCCGCGCGAACCGGTTCCACACACGCCGGCCGACTCGCAGCCGCCGGCCGGAGCCGCGGCACCAGCGGCAGTCGCGGAACACCTTGCCGTCTTTGCGGCTGTGCCGGCCGCTGCCTTTGCAGCACCAGCAGTGGGCGAACGGACGCCACAGCCATTGCGCGGCCTTGATGATGGTCAGCACCGCGAGGAGGCCGAGGGTGAACTTCCACGGGAACGGGTGCTCTTGGGTAGCGGCGGCGGCGATCAGGTGTCTCACGGGCCCTCCAGAGGGGATATCGGCGGGTCGGGTCGTAGGTCGTGCTATCCGCAATCCCGCAGGTCACAGCGGATGTGGGGCGCTAGCCTGCGCGCTATCGATAGCGCCCCACACCGCTATCACTCGGCGATCTCGCGGGGCTTCACGCCGGCGTCGATCGCCGCCTGGAGGGCGTCCAGCCGGAGTCCGTACCGGGTGTAACCCTTGCCGTCGATCTTGCGGTGGACGCTGACCGTCTTGAGCCCGCTGGCCTTCAACGCGGCGCCGAGAGTGGTGACCGTCCAGTCGCCGTAGATTTCCGGCCGCAGCTGCGCGAGGCGCTCCACGATCAGCTCCGACCAGAGGGCGTCCTCGGACTCCGGCCAGACGGCGCGGATGTCGGCGAGCAGGTTGTACGCCTTCACCTTCGGGGCGGGTTCGTGCAGGTCAGGCATGGTGCCGGCGGCCTGCCGGTGCCGGATGGCGTGCTCGGCGATCCGCTTGGCAGCTGGCCCGTCGACCTCGTAGCTGTGGCCGCTGGCCGGCTTGCCGAGGCCGACCAGCC
>NZ_DATCVQ010000319.1:0-16259 GCF_036566765.1 Streptomyces sp. | reverse complement strand
CGCGCCTGCGGCCGCGTCGCCGGGTGGGCCGGACGGGGCCGGGGGCAGGGCCGCCGCGTTGCGGGCCGCGGCCGTGTCCAGGGCGGCCGTCGAGTCCGACGGGCGCCACTGCTCGCCCCGCTTGCCCGCGTCCATCGCCTCGTTCGCGAGCCGGTCCGCGTGCTTGTTCTGCTCGCGCGGGATCCACTCGTAGCGGACCCGGCCGGCCGGGAGGATCCGGCCCGCCTGCGCCGCCAGCGGCTTCATGTCCGGGTGCTTGATCTTCCAGCGGCCGGACATCTGCTCTACGACCAGCTTGGAGTCCATCCGGACGAGGATCGAGGCCTCGGACAGGTCCGAGGACGGGTCGGCCGTGAGCTCGTGCGCCGCCGTCAGGCCGGCGATCAGGCCCTTGTACTCGGCGACGTTGTTCGTCGCGACGCCGATGTACTCGGCCCGCTCCGCCAGCGTCTCGCCGGTCGCCGCGTCCAGGACCACCGCGCCGTACCCGGCGGGCCCCGGATTGCCCCGGGAGCCGCCGTCCGCCTCGACGATCAGCCGTCGCATTACAGGCCGGACTCCGCCGTGCGGACCAGGATGCGGCGGCAGTTCTCGCAGCGCACCACGGTGTCCGCGGCGGCCGCCCGGACCTCGTTCAGCTCGGTGATGTTCAGCTCGATGTGGCAGCCCTCGCAGCGGCGCTGGTACAGCCGGGCCGCGCCCACGCCGCCCTGCTGCTCGCGCAGCTTCTCGTACAGCTTCATCAGGTCCGCGGGGACGGAGGAGGCGACGAGCTCGCGCTCCTTGCCCACCGACGCGGCCTCGCCGTCCAGCTCCGCCTGCGCGGCGTCGCGGCGGGCGGTCGCGTCCTCGGTCTTGGCCTGCACGGAGCCGACGCGCTCGGTCAGCTCGGCGACCCGCTCCTGCGCGGACTCGCGGCGCTCCATGACCTCCAGGACCACGTCCTCCAGGTCGCCCTGGCGCTTGGCCAGCGAGGCGATCTCCTTCTGCAGGTTCTCCAGGTCCTTCGGCGAGGAGACCGCGCCGGAGTCGAGACGCTGCTGGTCCCGGGTCGCGCGCTGGCGCACCTGGTCCACGTCCTGCTCCGCCTTGGTCTGCTCGCGGGCGCAGTCGCTCTCCTCGGTCTGCGCGGCGACGAGCAGGTCGCGCAGCTGCGTGAGGTCCTTGGTCAGCGACTCGATCTCGGCGTGCTCGGGCAGCGACTTGCGCTTGTGCGCGAGCTGCTGGAGGCGGACGTCCAGGGCCTGGACGTCGAGGAGGCGGATCTGGTCGGCGGGCGCGGCGTTCAGTTGGGGGCTCCAGATGTGTGGTGTGAGGACCAGGGGTCGGTGACCGTCTTCGAGACGTGGACGCGCAGGTCCCAGCCGTGACGGTCGGAGATCGCGTCGAGCTGCGCGGCGGCCTGCTCGCACCAGGGCCACTCGGTGGCCCAGTGCGCGGCGTCGACGAGGCCCAGCGGACCCGAAGAAGAATTCGCAGCCTGGGTGGCCTCGGACGCCGGGTGGTGGCGCAGGTCGGCGGTGAGGAACGCGTCCACACCGGAGGCCCGCACGACGTCGAAGAGGCTGTCGCCGGAGCCGCCGCTGACGGCGACGCGGCGCAGGACCATGTCGGGGTCGCCGGCGACGCGGATGCCCTGCGCGGTGGCGGGCAGCCGCTTCGCGGCGCGCGCGGCGAACTCGCGCAGGGTTTCGGGGCGGTCGAGCTCGCAGATCCGGCCGAGGTTGTTCTCGGGGACGAGCGGCCCGGTGACCCGGAGGTCGAGGGCGCCGGCGAGGGCGTCGGAGACGCCGGGTTCGGCGGTGTCCGCGTTGGTGTGCGCGACGTGCAGGGCGACGTCGTGCTTGATCAGTGTGTGCACGACGCGGCCCTTGAAGTGGCCGGCCGCGACCGTCGTCGTCCCGCGCAGGTAGAGCGGGTGGTGCGTGACCACCAGGTCCGCGCCGAGCGCGATCGCCTCGTCGGCGATCTCCTGGACGGGGTCGACGGCGAACAGCACGCGGCTGACCTCGGCGTCGGGGTCGCCGCAGACCGTGCCGACGGCGTCCCACTGCTCGGCCCGGTCGGGGGGCCAGAGGGCGTCGAGTTCCGCGATGACTTCAGACAGACGGGGCACGGAGCAAAGGCTACCTGCCTCCCGCGCCCCGCCGTCCTGCCTGTGGACGGCCGGACTTTTGCCCGCTTCCCCGTCCGCCGTCGATCCAGGTGAAGCCGGGGCGGATGGAGAAGACGGTCGGCGCGATCTTGGAGAGTTCCTGGTGCCCGTCCGCGGCGCGCAGCCGGCTGCCCGCAGCGTTCTCCAAGTACGTGGGAATGCCATCGTTCCCCTCCGACGGGGCGTATCCGACGGGCTTCACGCCGAGCGGGACGACGTTGTCGAGCTCGCGCGGCGTGGCGACATGGGGACTGCCCCTGTAGGGGGAGGGCTGCGGGGGTGCTGCTTGGGGCGGTCCGCGAGCGGAGGATGGGGCTCCACTTAGGGTCGCCTAACCCTGCGCATCTCCCACCTCTCCAGCACAATCGCCCCCTTCCGCTCAGCAGAATCGATTCAGGGCCACCCTTATGTGTGAAGTGACAGGTCCGTTGTTGTTCGGCAGGAAGTGCGAAAACTAGCTTCGGTGGCCGGAGGTGACGAGTCGATGACAGCGTGTGCCATCGAGGCGGCCGTGGGCGGTGACGGCGCCGCACGACCGAAGAAGTTCATGATCACGGCGAACGGGGCGTACGCGGCCCGGCTCGCGGGGAACGGCGAGGCGCTGTACACGGAGCGCTGGACGCTGGACGGGCCTGAGCCGTACGCGGTGCCGCTCCCGCTCGACCAGCCGGAGGACCCCGACGCGCAGGTACTGCCGCTGGCGGACGGCCGAGTACTGATCTCCCGACGGGCAGCGACGCGGCAGACCTTCTCGCTGCTGTACCCGACGGGTCCGCGGACGGGCGAACTGCCGCTGGGCGCGGTGGAGTCGGGGAGCGGCGGCGCAGCCGCCGAGCTGGTACTGCTCCCCCCGTCACCGGACGGCACCTGCGCGTACGCGATGGCCGTCGGCCCGGACAGCACCGAGCTGTGGCTGGTGGCGGGCGGGGCGTTCGGGCCGGAGCGGGTGGCGGAGATCAAGGGCGTGTGCGGGGGTGGGGTGTGGCTGGACCGTACGGGGCGGATGCTGGCGCTCGACCGGCGGCTGGACGACGGCCCGGTGAAGGCGGTGGCGGTCGACCTGGAACGGGGCGGCGAGGTGACGCCGTTGCTCCAGATCACCGAGGAGAGCGACGACCGGCTGCTCCTTGCGGACCCGGACAGCGGGCTGCTGCTGATCGGCTCGGACGCGCCGTCGCCCGGGCGGGAGCGGCTGGGGTGGGGGGTGCTGGGCAGCATGCGGCCGGTGCGCTTCCCGGAGTGCCTGCGGCCGGCGGACGCGGAGGTGCTGCCGTTCGCGGTCCAGCCGGGGCAGGTGCTGCTGCCGGAGAGCTGCTCGGTGGCGCTGCGGATGGACGCGGGGGCGGGGAGCTGGGTGGGGATGTGGCGGCCCGCGTCGCGCCGGCTGGTGCAACTGGCGGCGCCGGCGGGGTGGTTGGCGGGGGCGGGGCTGTGGACGCCGGAGGGCGTGCTGTGCCTGCCGTACGCGACGGAGTCGGTGCCGTGCGGGCTGGCGGGCCTGGACGTCCCGGAGGAGCCGCCGGAGCCGGCGCCGGTGGTGGAGGTCTGCCGTCCGGTACCGCTTGGGCAGGCGCCGCTGATGGGGGGTAAGTCGAGGGGCGGGGCGGCTCGTTAGACTCACGCCCCGCAAGGCACGAAGCAATCAGCACGGGGTGAGTTCCACCATGCACGACACCAACACGAACACGACCGAAGCCGCCGCCCACGGCCGCCACCGAGGCAACCCGGCCCCGCAGGAAGACCCGTCCCCCCAGCCCCACGGCCGGCACCGCCGCGACGAGGAGTAGCAGGGCCCGGGGAGGACTCCCCCGGGGTGGGGGAGGACTCCCCCACCCCGCCCGGCTCGGGCGCGGGGTGGGGGTTCTGCGGCCCGTGCCCTCCCGCGCCCCCGGCCTCCCCGCTCAGACCTCCCGCTTCAGGCCCAGGATCTCCGTCGCCGCGAACGTCTCGCTCTCCGGGCGGGTGGCGTAGTGCGGCGTCAGGAGGGTGTCCAGTTCCTCGTACGTGAACGTCGACTTCGCGGTGTCGAACTTCGCCGAGACGCGCGGGCGGTCCACCACCGCGACCATGCCGCCGTGGACCACCAGCAGTTGGCCGTTGATGCGGGCGGCCGCGGGGGATGCCAGGTAGCCGACCAGGGGGGAGACGTGTTCGGGGGACAGCGGGTCCAGTTCGCCCGCGTCCGGTTCGGCGAAGCCGGCGAAGACGTCCTCCGTCATCCGAGTCCGCGCTCGCGGGCAGATCGCGTTCGCCGTCACCCCGTACTTCGCCAGCGCCAGCGCCGTCGACGTCGTCAGGCCGACGATCCCGCCCTTCGCCGCCGCGTAGTTCGGCTGGCCTGCTGAGCCTGCGAGGAAGGCTTCCGACGAGGTGTTGACGATGCGGCCGTAGACGGCTGAATCACCTGCCTTCGCCCGCCCCCTCCAGTGCACCGCCGCGAAGTGCGTCGTGTTGAAGTGGCCCTTCAAGTGGACCCGGATCACCGCGTCCCACTCGTCCTCGCTCATCGAGAAGACCATCCGGTCCCGCAGGATCCCCGCGTTGTTGACCAGGATGTCCAGCTTCCCGAACTCCTCGACCGCCAGGTCGACCAGGCCCCGCGCCGTCTCGAAGTCCGCCACGTCGCCCAGGTGCGCGACCGCGTGGCCGCCCGCCGCGCGGATCTCCGACGCGACCTCCTCCGCCGGCGCCGCCGACGCCTCGCCCGAGCCGTCCCGGCCCGGCTGGCCGTAGTCGTTGACGACGACCGCCGCGCCGAGCCGGGCCAGTTCCAGCGCCTCGGCCCGGCCGAGCCCCCGCCCCGCGCCCGTGACGATCGCGGTCCTGCCCTCAAGAGGCAAAGTCACAGCCCACCACCCCTCAGATCTCTATGCAGGTGCGCAGCGCCACACCCGTGCGCATCTGGTCGATCGCCTCGTTGATCTCGGCCAGCTGCACCCGGTGGGTGATCAGCGACTCCAGGTCGATCCGCCCGGCCCGCCACAGCGTGATCGCCCGCTCGTACGACGTCTGCACGTCCCCGCCGCCGTACATCGACGGCAGGATCTTCTTCTCGTCGAAGAACAGCTCGAACATGTTCAGCTGCAGGAAGTCGTCCAGCGCGCCCGCGCCCACCACGCACAGCGTGCCGCCGCGCCGGGTCGTCTCGTACGCCGTCCGTGCGGTCGCGGACCTGCCGACGACCTCGAAGACGTAGTCGAAGCCCTCCCCCGCCGTCACCCGCTGCTTCGCGTCCGCCAGCGCGTCCGGCGCGACCGCCTCCGTCGCGCCGAAGCGCAGCGCCGCCTCCCGCCGCGACTCCACCGGGTCGACCGCGACGATCTGCGCCGCGCCCTGAAGCCTGGCCCCTTGGATCGCGGAGATGCCGACGCCGCCGCAGCCGATGACCGCGACCGACGAACCGGCCGTCACCTTGGCCGTGTTGATCGCCGCGCCGAGCCCCGTCGTGACCCCGCAGCCGATCAGCGCGGCGATGTCGAACGGCACGTCGTCCGGGATCGGCACGGCGCAGCCCGCGTCGACGACGACCTCCTCCGCGAACGTCCCGGTCCCGGCGAAGCCGAACACGTCGCCGCCGGGCCGCTTGAAGTTCGGCACGCCCGCGTTCATGAAGCCGGCCAGGCACAGTTGCGTCTGGCCGCGCTTGCACGCCGCACAGACCCCGCAGGCCGGCAGCCAGCACAGCAGCACCCGGTCGCCGGGGCTGAGCCCGGTGACCCCGTCGCCGACGTCGAGGATCTCCCCCGCGCCCTCGTGGCCCGGGACGAACGGCGCCGGCTGGGGCAGCACCCCGCTCATCGCCGAGATGTCGGAGTGGCACAGTCCGGTCGCCCTGACCCGGATCCGCACCTTGCCCGGGCCGAAGCCCACCGCCTCGACGTCGTCGAGGACCTCCAGTTTCTCCTGGCCGATCTCGTGCAGCAGCGCTGCGCGCATGGTGCGACTCCCCTCACAGATCAGGCATGTTCTACGACTGTGTCGGCCAGGACCGGAGCGTCGTCCCGTTCCACCGCCGTCACGGACACCTGGACTCGGCCGTCCCCGGCCCACATCCGGATGCGCAGGGTCTCGCCGGGGAAGACCACCCCGGCGAAGCGGGTGCGGTACGAGCGGACGCGCGCGACGTCGCCGCCGAGCATCGTGTCCACGACCGCCTTGAGCGTCATCCCGTACGTGCAGAGCCCGTGCAGGATCGGCCGGTCGAAGCCGGCCAGCTTGGCGAACTCCGGGTCCGCGTGCAGCGGGTTCCAGTCCCCGGAGAGCCGGTACAGCAGCGCCTGCTCCTCACGGATCGCGCGCTCGACCGTCCGGTCCGCCGCGCGGTCCGGGAGCTCGACGCGGGCGGAGGGGCCGCGATCGCCGCCCCAGCCGCCCTCCCCCCGTACGAAGATCTGCGCGTCGCTGGTCCACAGCGGCCCGTCCTCGTCGGCGGCCTCGGAGCGCAGGACGAGTACGGCCGCCTTGCCCTTGTCGTACACGGCGGCGACCCGGGACGTGGACACCGCCCGGCCCTTGACCGGGATCGGGCGGTGCAGGGTCACCGTCTGGCCGCCGTGCAGGACGGCCGCGAGGTCGATGTCGATCCCGGGGGCGGACAGGCCGCCGACGACGCCCATGCCCGCGCCCGCGACGGTGGCGAAGCTGGGCAGGACGTGCAGCCGGGACTCGAGGGTGTAGCGGAGCTCGTCGGGGTCGGTGGCGGGGACGCCCGCGCCGAGGCCGAGGTGGTAGAGCTGGACGTCCTTGTGGTCCCAGGCGATCTCGGCGCTGCGGGGCTCGGCGGCGACCGCCGTGGCGGCATCGATGGGCATGTGGATGCTGCTCCTTGAGGGAGGGAGAAGACCTCGGCGCGACCGTCCGCACCGTCGGCCGCACCGAGGCCGTGCGGGGCCGGCCCGTTCACATCCGTTCTGGTCCAGAAGGCCCCTTCTAGAACGCGTTCTAGGCCGGTGGACCCCATGTATAGCCGAGCCGTGAGGAGTTGTGAAGCCTCCCGGGGCACTCTACTGACGGTACGTCAGATATGGTCGGCCCCACGCCGGTTCCTCCGCCCGCCCCGCTGCCCAGGACATTTGTCACTGCCACGTCCGTACATTCACTCCTGCCGGGCCCCGCCCCTCGATCCGTAGCGTCGTGGTCATGGAGAACGAACCCGCACAGCCCGCGGTCGCCTTCGAGGCCGTCACCAAGTCCTTCGGAGCCGTCCGTGCCGTCGACGGCGTCGACCTGACCATCCGGCGCGGCGAGACCGTCGCCCTCCTCGGCCGCAACGGCGCGGGGAAGTCCACCTCGATCGGCCTGCTGCTCGGCCTGGACGAGCCCGACGGGGGCAGGGTCCGGCTCTTCGGCGACTCCCCGGCGAAGGCCGTCGAGGCCGGCCGGGTCGGCGCGATGCTCCAGGAGGGGCGGGCGGTGCCACGGGTCACCGTCGGCGAGCTGGTCTCCTTCGTGGCCCGCGCCTACCCGGCGCCGATGCCCGTGGCCGAGGCCCTGGAGCTGGCCGGGCTCACCGAGTTCGCCGGCCGCCGGGTCGACCGGCTGTCCGGCGGCCAGACCCAGCGCGTCCGATTCGCCGTCGCGCTCGCCGGGAACCCCGAGCTGATCGTGCTCGACGAGCCGACCGCCGCGCTGGACGTGGAGGCCCGCCAGGTCTTCTGGGACGCCATGCGCGGCTACGCCCGGCGTGGCAACACGGTGCTCTTCTCCACGCACTACCTGGAGGAGGCCGACGCGTACGCGGACCGGATCGTGGTCGTCGACCACGGCCGGGTCCTCGCGGACGGGACGCCGGCGGAGCTGAAGCGCGACGCCGGCGGCAGCACGGTCTCCTTCGCCCTGGCGGGAGGCCCCTCGGACCGTCTCGGACTGCTGCCCGGAGTGACCGCCGTGGAGATCCGCGGCGACCGGGCCCGGCTGCGCACCGACGACTCCGACGCGACCGTCCGGGCGCTCGCCGCCGCGGACGCGATCCGCGGCCTCGAAGTCGCCCCGCTCTCCCTCAACGACGCCTTCCTCTCCCTGACCTCCGCCCACCAGCGCTCTCTGGAGACAGTCCGATGATCACCGCGTACGTCAAGCTGGAAGTCCGCCGCACCCTGCGCGACGTCGGGTTCGCCATCGGCAGCATCGCCGTACCGGTGCTGATGTACCTGCTCTTCACCAACCTCGGCGGCGACGACGCCGCGGAGTGGAAGACCGCGTCCATGGTCGGCATGGCCGCGTACGGAGCGCTGAACGCGGCGCTCTCCGTGGGCGGCGGGGTCGCCGAGGACAAGTCCATCGGCTGGCTGCGGCAGCTGCGGGTCACCCCGATGACGCCGCGCCAGGCGGTGGTCGGCCGCGCCCTGACCGGCTCGGTCGTCGTGGTCCCCGCCATCGCCGCCGTGCTGGCGGCCGGCGCGCTGGTCAACGGGGTCCGGATGGACGCCTGGCAGTGGCCGGCGGTGGCCCTCGTGCTCTGGCTCGGCTCGCTGCCGTTCACCCTGCTCAGCCTCGGCAACGGCTACCGGCTGACGCCCCAGACGACGGGCGTGGTGAACGTGGCCTCCAACATGGGTCTCGCGGTCGTCGGCGGCCTGTGGTTTCCGGCCGAGTTGTTCCCCGGCTGGCTGCGCGCGATCTCCGGGTTCACGCCCACCAACCGGTTCGCCGAACTGGGCAGGGCGGTGACGGAGGGCTCCGCGCCGGGTCTCGTCACGGTGGCCGTGATCTCGTTCTGGGCGCTGCTCTTCGGTGCGTACGCGGTCTTCTCGTACCGTCGTTCCGCCAGAACGGTCTGAGGGGGAACCAGAATGCGCGTGTGGGGAAGGCTCCGGAAGCCGCGCTGGGCGCGGCGGCCGGAGGAGATGGGACCGCCGAACGGCTTCTCGTTGCTGCCGTGGCTGCTGATGGGGATGGGCGCGGTGTCCAACCTGCTGCAGGGCCGGAACCCGCATCCGGTGGCCGCGGGAGTGGGCGTGTTCCTCTTCAACTCGCTCTACGTCGCGGTGGTGATGCGGGCCTTCGACCGGAGGCTGCGGGAGGCGCCGGCCACCTGGTGGCTGCTCGGGCTCCTGACGGCGGTCACCCTGGCCCTGGCGATCGCCTTCGGCGGCCCGTACCTGCTCTTCTTCCCGCTCCTCGGGCTGGCCGTCGGCTCGGTCACGCGGGGCCGGCGGGTGCCGCAGGCGGTGTTCCCGCTGGTGGTGACCGCCGCCGTGGTGGCAGGGGTACGGGACGGGTGGGGCGCGATCAACGTCGCGTACGGGACGTTCATCTCGGCCATGGTGACGGCGGCCGTGCTGGCCCTGTCGGAGACGGTGAAGGAGCTGCGGGCGACCCGGCAGGAGCTGGCCCGGACGGCGGTGGAGAAGGAGCGGCTGCGGTTCTCCCGCGACCTGCACGACCTGCTCGGGCACACCCTGTCGGTGATCGTGGTGAAGTCGGAGGCCGCCCGCCGGCTCGCGCCCCGGGACCTGGACGCTGCGCTCCTCCAGATCGTCGACATCGAGTCGGTGGGCCGGCAGGCGCTCACGGAGATCCGCGAGGCGGTCACCGGCTATCGCGAGGGCAGTCTCGGCACCGAGCTGGACCGGGCCCGGGACGCGCTGACCAGCGCGGGCATCGAGCCGGTGGTACGTCGGTCGGGGCCGCCGCTGGAGCCGCAGACGGAGGCCCTGTTGAGCTGGGTGGTCCGCGAGTCGGCGACCAACGCGCTGCGGCACAGCGGGGCGACGCGGTGCGAGTTCGAGGTCGACGGCGGCCCGGAGCGGGTCCGCCTGACGGTCACCGACAACGGCCGCGGCACGGATGAAGCGGCCGAACCCGGCAGCGGTCTGACCGGCTTGCGCGAGCGGGTCGCAGCCGCAGGCGGCACTCTTGAGTCGGGACCGGTCCCCAGGGGCGGTTTCCGGGTCGTCGCGGAACTCCCCGTGGAGACCCCCGCGTCGCGAGAGCTGGAGCCGGCCGAATGATCAGAGTGCTGCTCGCCGAGGACCAGGGCATGATGCGCGGCGCGCTGGCGCTGCTGCTGGGCCTGGAGCCGGACATCGAGGTCGTGGCCCAGGTGGGCCGGGGCGACGAGATCGTGGACGCGGCGCTGGCCAGCCGCCCCGAGGTGGCACTGCTCGACATCGAACTGCCGGGCCGCAGCGGGCTCGACGCGGCGGCCGACCTGCGCGAGGAGGTACCGGACTGCCGGGTGCTGATCCTGACGACGTTCGGGCGGCCGGGCTATCTGCGCCGGGCGATGGAGGCGGGGGCGGCCGGGTTCCTGGTGAAGGACGGACCGGTGGAGGAGCTCGCGGCGTCGATCCGCAAGGTCCTCCGGGGCGAGACGGTGATCGACCCGGCCCTTGCCGCGGCCGCGCTGAGCGCGGGCCCGAACCCGCTCACGGCCCGCGAACGGGACGCGCTGGGCGCGTCCGTGGACGGCGCGACGATCTCCGACATCGCCGCTGCGCTCCACCTGTCGGAGTCGACGGTACGGAACTACCTGTCGTCGGCGATCGGCAAGACCGGCGCCCGTAACCGCATGGAGGCGGTACGGGCGGCCCGTCAGCAGGGCTGGCTCTGAGCGGGCCCCTCGTCGCGTACCCGTTCGATCTCATGGTCAACTGAGCGTTGATCGAGGGATCATGGGGGGTTCGATGAGGGAGACGACGGCGGTGTTCCAGCCGCTGCGGGAGGACGATCCGCGCCTGGTGGGCGGCTACCGCCTCGCCGCCCGGCTCGGCGCGGGCGGCATGGGCCGGGTCTATCTGTCGCACACGCCGGGCGGACGACCGGTGGCGATAAAGGTGGTGCGCCCCGAGCTGGCGGACGACCCGGCCTTCCGGAAGCGGTTCCGCCGGGAGATCGGGGCGGCTCGCCGGGTCAAGGGCGCGTACACCGCGGAACTGATCGACGCCGACGCGGACGGCGACCTGCCCTGGCTCGCCACGCTGTACGTCCCCGGGCCCTCGCTGGCCGAGGTCGTGGCCCGGCACGGCCCGCTGCCGGCGCCCGCCGTGCTGTGGATGCTGGCGGGCGTGGCCGAGGCGCTGCAGGTCATCCACGGCGAGGGGATCGTGCACCGCGACCTGAAGCCGTCGAACGTCCTGCTGGCCGCCGACGGCCCACGGGTGATCGACTTCGGTGTCTCGCTGGCCGCCGACGCCACCTCGCACACGGCCACGGGCGCCGTCGTCGGCACGCCGACGTTCATGGCCCCCGAGCAGGCCTCCGGGGCCGCGGTCACCGCGGCGACCGACGTGTTCGCGCTCGGCCAGACGGCGGCGTTCGCGGCGCTGGGGGAGCCGCTGTACGGGGAGGGCTCGTCGGCCGGCGTGCTGTACCGGATCGTGCACAACGAACCCGAGCTGTCCCGACTGCCCGAGCAGCTCCGCCCGTTGATGGCCCGCTGCCTGGCCGCGGACCCGGAGGCGCGGGCCACCCCGGCGGAGGTGGTCGAGTGGTGCCGGCAGCGTCTGGGCCCGGACGCCGACGGCGGCGGGGCTCCTGCCGTCTGGGCGGAGCTGCGGGGTCCGGAGGTGTCGATTCCGGCGCCAGTGGCCCACCCGACCCCGGTGGCCCACCCCACCCCGGTGGCCCACCCCACCCAGGTCTCCACCCAGGCGCTGTTCGCCCCGCCGATGCCGCTCGCCCCGGCGAGTCCCGACGAGCGGCGGGCGCGCAGACGGCGTACCGCGCTGATCGCGACGGTCGCCGTGACGGCGGCGGTCCTGCTCCTTGTGGGGCTGGTGAGCACGGTGAACGACGCCGCGGACCGGTTCCGCGACCGGCGTGCGGCGACGGCCTCGACGCCCGGCGCGTCGGCGTCCGGGGGCTCGTCGTCGCCCGACGCGCCCGGGTCCTCGGCGTCCGGGGGCCAGTCGTCCGGCGCACGCGCGCAGACGCCGCAGCGCGCCTCGGCGAGTCCCGAGCCGCCGGAGGCCACGCTCTACCCCAGCTTCTGGCTGGGGATCGAGAACTCGATGGACCTCACCGAGCCGTACCTGCCGATGGGCCGCGAGGACCGCAAGGGAGACATCAGGCTCAACTGCGAGGACGGCTGTGCGGTGAAGAGCCGCATCAGCGTGATGACCAGGCTGCCCGCCAAGCAGCGGGGCTCGTACGCCTCGTGCCGGGCCGCCCTCGGCCGCTCCTCCGGCCACAACGTTCCGCTGGGCGGGGTGTCGAAGGGGAGCGGGATCTGCGTCAAGCACCCCTCCGGCGACATCGCGCTGCTCGTGGTCGAGGTGAAGTCGACGGCGCTGCCGCATCTGGCCTTCATGACCGGCCAGATCAGGATCTGGCGAGCAGATCAGGGCTGAGCGGCTACGCCTTGTCGCTCGACGCGGAGGGCCTCGGCAGCCACAGCAGCATCAGCACCGCCGCCGCGAGGAGCACCCCGGTCGCCGTGCGGAAGGCGAGGGCGTAGCCCTCGGTCAGCGCCTCGGGGCTGGTGCGGCTGCCCGTACGGGCCGCGGCGACGGTCGACAGGACGGCCAGGCCCAGGGCGCCGCCCATGGTGCGGGAGGTGTTGACCAGGCCGGAGACGAGTCCCGCCTCGCCGGGGGCGGTGCCGGAGGTGGCGAGCGAGGCCAGCGGGGTGATGACCAGGCCCATGCCGGCCATCATCAGGATGCCGGGGCCGAGGATCGTGACGAGGAACGAGCCGTCGGCGGTCATCGTCGACTGCCAGCCGAAGCCGGTCGCGGCGACCAGCGCGCCGAGGACGGCGAGGTTCCGGGCCCCGGTGACCGGCATGAGGCGCGGGGCCAGCTTGGAGGCCACGATGACGCTGACGGAGCTGGGCACCAGGGCGAGGCCGGCCTGGAGCGGGGTGTAGCCGAGGACGTTCTGCGCGTACACCGTCATGAAGAACCACATGCCGAAGGACGTCGAACCGACCACCAGCATCGACACGTTGGAGGCCGCGACGGCCCGCGAGCGGAACACCCGCAGCGGCATCAGCGGGGCCGCGGCGCGCACCTCGACGGCGACGAACACGCCGAGCAGCGCAAGGCCGCCGAGCAGCGGTACGAGGGTGCCCGTCGCGCCCCAGCCGGCCTCCTCCGTCTGCACGATGCCGTACGCGATCGCCGCGAGGCCGCCGGTGACGAGGACCGCGCCGGGCAGGTCGAGCCTCCGGCCGCCGCCGGTGCGGCTCTCGGTCAGCCACACCGCGGCCCCGGCCAGTACCAGCACCCCGATGGGGACGTTGATGAGCAGCACCCAGCGCCAGGAGAGCAGGTGCACCAGGACGCCTCCGACGAACCCGCCCGCCGCGCCGCCGGCCGCGCCGACCGCGGTCCAGGTGCCGATGGCCCGGGTCCGCGCGGGCCCGGCCGGCACGGCGGCGGTGACGATGGTGAGCGTCGCGGGCGCGAGGACGGCCGCACCGAGGCCCTGCACGGCCCGCGCGGCGACCAACTGCCAGCCCTCCTGGGCCAGTCCGCCGGCCACCGAGGCGACGGTGAACAGGCCGAGCCCGAACAGGAAGATCCGCTTGCGGCCGAACAGGTCCGCGGCCCGCCCGCCGAGCAGCATGAACCCGGCGAAGGCGATCGAGTACGCGTTGAGCACCCACTGCAGTCCGATGGCCGAGAGCCCGAGGTCGGCCCGCATCGACGGCAGCGCGACGTTCACCACCGACACGTCGAGAACGACCAGGAACTGCCCGGCGCACGCCGCGAGAACGACGAGCCAAGTGCGGGAGTCGGGGCGTATGGGGGCGGGTTGCTCGGCTGTGGAGGACTCGGCGTGCTCGGTGTGGACCATGACCGTCATGGTCGCAGACGGCCTGCGCCCCGTACATCGGGATTCGGACCCAGTCCCGCGCGGGGCCAGGGACCTAGGACCTGCCGGCCACGAGACCTACGACCGCCGCAGCATCGTCACCACCGCCGCGCCGCCGAGCCCGATGTTGTGCGCGAGCCCGACCCGCGCCCCCTCGACCTGCCGTGCCCCCGCCTCGCCGCGCAACTGCCAGACCAGCTCCGCGGCTTGGGCGAGGCCCGTCGCGCCCAGCGGGTGGCCCTTGGAGATCAGGCCGCCGGACGGGTTCACCACCCACCGGCCGCCGTACGTGGTCGCGCCGGACTCTACGAGCTTGCCGGAGGCCCCCTCCTCGCACATCCCGAGCGCCTCGTACGTCAGCAGCTCGTTGACGGAGAAGCAGTCGTGCAGCTCGACGACGTCGACGTCCTCGATGCCGAGCCCGGAGCGCTCGTACGCCTGGCGCGCGGCGGCGCGGGACATCGGCCGGCCGACGACGTCGATGCAGGAGCCGGAGGCGAAGGACTCCTCGGTGTCCGTGGTCATCGCCTGGCCGGCGATCTCGACGGCCCGCCCGTGCAGCCCGTGCTCGACGACGAAGCGCTCGGAGACGACGACGGCGGCGGCCGCGCCGTCCGAGGTCGGCGAGCACTGGAGCTTGGTCAGCGGCCGATGGATCGTCTTGGCCGCGAGGATCTCCTCGACGGTGTACTCGTCCTGGAACTGGGCGCGCGGGTTGGCGACCGAGTGCCGGTGGTTCTTCGCGCCGACCGCGGCGAGCTGCGCCTCGGTCGTCCCGTACCGCTCCATGTGCTCGCGCGCCGCGTTGCCGAAGATCTGCGCTGTCGGCGGGGACATCTCGAAGCCGTGCCCGGCGGCCATCACGCCGTAATGCCGGGCGACGGGACTTGTCTTGAAATCGCCCCCGTCCGACCCTCCGCCCAGCGCACCGCGGGCCATCTTCTCGAAGCCGAGCGCGAGCACGCAGTCGCTGACCCCGCCCTCGACGAACTGCCGGGCCATCATCAACGCGGTCGAGCCGGTCGCACAGTTGTTGTTGACGTTGTAGACGGGCACGCCGGTCAGGCCCAGCTCGTACGCGGCGCGCTGCCCGGCCGTCGAGGCCTGGAAGCAGTACCCGACGGGCACCTGCTGCACCTGCGTGTACGAGACCCCCGCGTCGACGAGGGCGGCCGTGCCGGCCTCCTTCGCCATGTCCCAGTACTGCCAGTCGCGCGTCTCGGGCTTCTCGAAGTTCGTCATCCCGACGCCGACGATGTACGCCTTCATCCGTCTCGTTCCCTTCAGTCCCTGGGCAGGCCGAGAATGCGCTCGGCGACGACGTTGAGCTGAACCTGTGTGGTGCCGCCGGCGATGGTCAGGCAGCGGGACATCAGCAGCCCGTGCACGGCCCGCTCCCCCGTCCCCTCGCGCACCGCGCCCGCAGGGCCGAGGAGTTCGAGCGTCAGCTCGGCGACCTTCTGCTGATGCCCGGTCTGCACGAGCTTGCGGACGCTGGCCCCCGCGCCCGGTTCCAGGCCGGAGACCTGGAGCAGGGTGGTGCGCAGCCCGATGCAGCCGAGCGCGTGCGCCTCGGCGACGAGGGCCCCGATCCGTACGCCGACGGTGGCGTCGGCCTGCGCCGCGTGCCCGATCAGCGCCTCCAGGCCGGTGTCGAAGGCGACCTGGTCGGCCATGTGGACGCGCTCGTTGCCGAGGGTGTTGCGGGCCACCCGCCAGCCGTCGTCCACCTCGCCGACGACGGCGTCGAGCGGCAGCAGGACGTCGTCGAACCAGACCTCGTTGAAGAGCGAGTCCCCGGTGATCTCCTTCAGCGGCCGGATGTCGATCCCGGGCGTGCGCTTCATGTCGACGACGAAGTACGTGAGCCCCCGGTGCTTGGGGGCGTCGGGGTCGGTCCGGGCGAGCAGGATGCCGAAGTCGGCCCACTGGGCGGCGCTCGTCCACACCTTCTGCCCGTTGATCCGCCAGCCGTCCTCGGTGCGTTCCGCGCGGGTGCGCAGGGAGGCGAGGTCGGAGCCGGCCCCCGGCTCGCTGAACAGCTGGCACCACATCAACTCGCCGCGCAGGGTGGGCGCGAGGTAGCGCTCCTGCTGCTCGGCGGTGCCGTACGCGAGCAGCGACGGCACGACCCAGGTGGCGATGCCGAGCCCGCCGAGGCTCACCCCGGCCGCCGTCAGCTCCTGCTGCACGGCGAGCTGTTGCACAGGCCCGGCCCCGAGCCCGTACGGCGGCGGCAGGTGCGGGGCGGCGTACCCGGTGGGCGCGAGGGCGCGGCGGGCGGCCCCGGGGTCGAGCCCGCGAGCCGCCGCGATCGCCTCGCGCGCCTCGGCCCGGTACGCGT
>NZ_DATCVQ010000318.1:0-2138 GCF_036566765.1 Streptomyces sp. | reverse complement strand
CGACGGCGAGACCGCCGGTCGCCAGGGTGGCAGCGGCGACGAGACCGACGATCGCTGCCCGGGGCCATGACCTCGCGATCGAAGGTGTGCGGTGCCGGACACTGGGGTCGGCCGCGCCGCGCTCCACGCGCGCCAGGATCCTTGCGCGGTTGGGCTCGTGAGCCTCGGCGGTCTCTCGCAGCCGCCGGCTGATCTCGTCGTTCACCGGTTCCTCCCCCTCGCCAGTTCGCCGACCGCTTCCGCGCGGAGCAACCGTTCCAGCTCGGCCATCCCCTTAGAGGTCTGGCTCTTCACCGTACCGACCGAGATGCCCAGCGCAGCGGCGGTGTCCTTCTCCGACAGGTCGAGGGCGTGGCGCGTGACCACGCACGCTCGCTTGCGGAACGGCAGTCGGGTGAGCGCGGCTCGGACGTCCAGCACGACCGCAGCGTCCGGCCCGTCCACCAGTTCCGTACTGAGGGACCAGAACAGCGCTACTCGCCGTCGCTCGCGTACCCTGCTCCGGATCCTTTCCCGCGCCAGATTGGCCACTACGCCGCGGGCGTAGGCGACCGGGTGGTGCGCTGCCCGCAACCGGTCCCAGCGTTGCCACAGGGCGACCAGGGCATCGGCGGCGAGGTCGTCCGCCGCGTCCTTCTCGCCGGTCAGGAGGTGGGCGAGGCGGGCCAGTTCGGCGTAGTGGCGTTCGAAGAAGTCGTGGAACTCTGTGGACACGTCGTCGGCGAGCATCTCCCGCGGCTGCCCTCTCCCTGCGATGTTCGCGTTAACAATCGGCCTGAGCGTAGCAACGCCCCTCACCTGCGGCCGGACGGAGATCGTCCGTGGGACCTGACGATGGACGGGCGGCACGGTCAGTGCCGGGCGAACTGGACCGGGGTCGGCTGCGCGACGTCCGGTTTGAGGGCGATCCCGCGGATGGTCAGCCGCTCACCGTAGATGTCGGTGATTCTGATCGCTTTGCCGCACCCGCTGCCGTCAGGGGAGAGGAAGTAGTTGTAGTCGGTGCGCTGCAGCTTTCGCCAGCCGTTGGCGGTCCGGACCTCGAGCGCCGCCAACGGGTTGCGGTGACCGATCGCCTGGATGCCACACCAGTACTGACTGGACCCGTCCTTGTATCGGATGGAGATCGTGCCGGACGCGGCGGGGCTCAGCAGCGTCCACGTGATCGGGAGCCGGCCGACGGAAAGGTCGGCGAGTTTGGCGAAGGCCTGTTGGCTGAGGTCGATCTGCCCGGGCGCGCAGGGCAACGGGCACTCGTTGACTATCCGGACCTTGATGGAGGCCCCGTTGGCGGCGCGGACCAGCACGTACGCCCCGCATGCCTTGGCCGATTCGTAGTCGGTGTGGTTCATCGCCGCGACCATGAGGTCGTCGGACGGGCCGTAGAGGCAGGCGCCATTCCCGTCGCCCGCTTCGTAGGCGGTCGCGACGCCCCGGTAACGGACGGCGGGCCTGATCCGTCCGGTCAACGACCCGGTGGACTCCGCGGATTCCGTGCGCGGGGTGCTGGAAGGCGTACGCGGCCTGCTTGTGGTCGACGGTGTTCGGGTACCGCGGGGCGATGGCAGCGGACTCGCGTCTGGTGGCTGCGCCGAAGCGATCGTGGCGTCGGGTGCCGCGGTCGGAGAGCCGCTCGCCGACGCAGCAGTGACGGACCCGTCGGTGGTACGCCAGGCGTCGGTGCTGCCCCCGGCGAGGAGCACGGTGGCGAGGCAGGCCACAACGCCGACAGCCAGCAGTGCCAGCGGAATGCCGATGGCCCGCCGGTGCTTGCGCAGCGGCTGCGCCGCGCCGTGATTCGTTGTCCTCATGTCCATCCGTTCGGTAGATCGAGTCGACGTTCCGCAGCGCAGTTGCCGCCGGCGCCGAAAAGGTTGCCGCCCCGGGTCAGCCTGCTGACAGGCCGACCCGGGGCTCGATGGGTCGTGGGGTCAGGACGGGTCGCCGTACTGCAGACCGCGTCCGTTGGTGCCGATGTAGACGCGGCCGTAGGTGTCGGGGTCGCCAGTGATGACGCCGACGGCGCCGATGGCGCCCCACTGGTGGGCCTTGTCGTTGACGCGGAGCCAGGTGGCGCCCTTGTCGGTGGAGCGGAAGACTCCGGTGGCGTCCTTGACGGTGCCGATCAGGTACAGGGC
>NZ_DATCVQ010000317.1:0-60745 GCF_036566765.1 Streptomyces sp. | reverse complement strand
GTGCTCGTGATGAGCATGGTCATCCGCCCCGCGTAGCTCGACCAACCCGCGCCCCCATACCCATTCACCCGTCGGCATTCTGGCCGCACGGGTCCTCGCTATGCCTGGAGGCATCCCGTGGCGAACGACGCCGACAACGTGCGGGTCGGACTTACCGGCTCCATCTTCATGGCCCCCAAGGGGTCGACGGCCCCCGTGGATCTCGACACTCCGTGGGACGCGGCCTGGCTCGACCTGGGCTACATGTCCGACGACGGCGTGTCCCTCGAGTATTCGACGGACACCGAGGACATCGCCGCCTGGCAGTCCCTGTCGCCGGTGCGCCGCATCCTGACCAGCGTCGACATGACGCTCGGCTTCACCGCGATCGAGCTCAAGTCGCGCACGATCACCGCCTACTTCCCGGGCTCCACGATCACCACGGTCTCCGGCGCCGTCCAGCGCCTCGACATCCCGGCCGCCCCTGGCCCGCAGGAGTTCGCGTTCGGCCTCGAGTGGATCGACGGCACGATCAAGAATCGCTTGGTGATCCCGCGCGGCGAGATCACCGACCGCGGCGGCATCACCCTGGCCCGCTCCGAGGCGGTCGCCCTGGAGATGACCGTGTCCGCCTACGCCTCGTCCGCGCCCGAGATCGCGACGTGGCTGTCCAACGACCCGGCCTGGGCCGCGGCGTAACCCCGACTCCCGGTAGGCGTGCCACGCGGGTCGCGCCTACCGGGTTCAACCCGCTACCACCTGCGAGGAGAACAGCATGACTGCAAGCAAGAAGGCAGCCGTGGGGCGTGACGTCGTCTCCCTCGACGCGCTCGCCAAGCAGCGCCGCGACGCCCTGCCCGACCCGACGACCTACGACCTGTGGGGCGTCGAGTTCACGCTGCCGCCCATCAAGGCCCTGAGCTTCGAACTGCAGGAGCGGGTCGGCGACTTGAACGACTCCGCCGGCGTCCTGAAGGAGATCCTCGGCGAGGCGAAGATCAAGGAGATGTACGCGGCTGGCTTCCAGTTCGGCGACATCGAGCTGATCGCCGAGGAGTGGCAGAAGCGTTCGGGCCTGGAGCCGGGGGAATCGCCGGCCTCCGCCGTTTCCTGACGGAGTACGGGGAGGCCGTCGAGTGGGACATGGCCCGGTACTGGCCGGGCCGGTCCCTGCTGGAGCTGTACCGCGGGCAGATGTCGTGGCGTGAGTTGCGTGTCTTCCTGCGTTACCTGCCCACGGAGAGCGCCACCGCGCGGGCGGTGCGGGGCACCACGGCAGTTGAGGACCAGTGGACCCTCGACCGGCATCTGCTGGCCCAGGTCGTCGAGGCCACGCGCGAGAACACGTTCGCGATGGTCAAGCTGCACGGCGACCCGAAGAAGACGCGGCAGCTGAAGCCGCCGGACCCGATCGAGCGGCCCGGCGTCGAGGCACGCAAGAAGAGCAATGTCATCCGCTTCGGAGGCCGTCACGGCTCCGGGGCAGCCCAGTTGGCGGGGGTCTTCGGAGGCCGCGCCGCAACCCAGTGACGGGGGTGTGCGGTGGCTGCTGGTGTGCTCGTCGGACGCGGATACGTCTCCATCAGGCCGGAGTTCGAGGGGGACTGGTCCCGCACCGTCAACACCCGCGCGAGTAGCGCGGGCAGGTCCGGGGCGGGCGCGTTCTCGAAGGCCTTCGGTGTCGGGCTCAAGGGCATCGGCGCGCTGGCCGGCGTCGCGGTCGCCGCGAACCTGTCGTCGGCCGCTGCTGGTGCGGCTGCTCTGGCGCCCGCTCTGACGACGGCCGGGGCGGCAGCTGGCGCCCTGAAGATCGGCATGTCCGGTGTGGGCGCGGCGTTCAAGGCCGCGTTCGCCGACTCGACCGGGCAGGCATCGTCGGCCGCCTCGGCGACGCGCGCCGTGGAGTCCGCTCAGCGCGGCCTGGCGAACGCACAGCGCGCCCTCGCGGACGCGCGCGTGCAGGCGGCCGAGCGGGTGCGCGAGGCGAACCGGGCGGTCGAGGACGCGGAGCGCTCCCTGGCCCGCACCGTCGAGGAGTCCGCACAGCGGCAGCAGGACGCACAGCGCCAGGTGAAGGAAGCCGAGCGGGACCTCGCTGACGCGCAGCGCGAGGCTGCGAAGGTCCAGCTGTCTCTCAACGAGGCGCGGCAGGAAGCGGCGCGGGACCTCGAGGACCTGAACAACAAACTGAGCCAGTCGCGCCTCGACGAGCGCGAGGCGACCCGCAAGCTCGCGGACGCCGAGGCCGCGCTCAAGGCCGCCGAGGACAAGCCCGGCAACGCCCTCAAAGACATCGAGGCCCTGCGGCTGGTTCGGGACCAGGCCGCGCTCGACCTCAAGGAGCAGCAGACCGAGTCGAAGCGCTTGGCCGAGGACTCCGACAAGGCCAACAAGGCCGGCGTCAACGGGTCCAAGAAGGTCAAGGACGCGCAGGACAAGATCGCGGACTCGCAGCGCAACGTCGCTGACAAGACTCGCGCGCTCGCACGCGCGCAGGAGGACGCGCGGCGCGCGGGCGTGGACGGCGCCCGGGCAGTTGCGGACGCTCAGCGCGCCCTCGCGGACGCGCAGGCCGGGGTGGACAAGGCACGCGCGGACGGGCAGCGGCAGATCGAGGACGCCCAGCGCGGCGTCGCGGACGCGGCCGCAGCAGTCGCGGACGCTCAGGCCGCGGCCGCCGCACAGACTTCGGCTGCCGACGCAGCCATGGCCAAGCTCGCACCGAACGCGCAGGCGTTCGTGCGGGCGGTCAAAGGGCTGGCCCCGGCCTGGGACGCGATGCGCCTGTCGGTCCAGAACGAACTGTTCAAGGGCCTGGACGACACCGTCACCACGCTCGGCCGCGCCACGATCCCCGTCCTGCAGCGGCAACTCACCGCCACCGCGGGCGTGTGGAACAGCCTGGCGAAGAACGCGGCCGGCGCCGTCACCGAGATGGCCAAGAGCGGCATGCTCGACAAGATCCTGGCCGGGGCGACGAAGAACCTGAAGGTCTTCGAGAAGACCCCGGGGCAGATCATCACCGCATTTGGGCAGCTGTCTGTCGCCGCCCAGCCTGCGTTCAACAGCTTGCTCACCAAGTTCGCAGGGGCGATCAAGCACTTCACCGACGGCATCGCCAAGAGCTTCAAGAGTGGCGGCCTCGAGGAGGCCATCAACACCGCTTTCAAGATCCTGGAGTCGTTCGGGACCCTCCTCGGCAATGTGCTCGGTGTTGTCGGCCAGATCTTCAAAGCCGCCTCCGACGCGGGCGGTTCGATCGTCGGCACGCTCGGAGCGGTCTTCGGTGAGCTGAAGAAGATCCTTGCTACGGACGAGATGCAGGCCTCGATGAGGTCCCTGTTCACGTCCGTGGCGCAGATCGTCACGTCGATTGTCCCGGTCATCGGGTCGATCGTGCAGGCCGTCGTGCCGCTGATGGATGCGATCGCCGGGCCGATCGCCAACCTCGCGCAGGTGCTGGGCCCGGTGCTGCAGCAGCTCGCTTCGGCGCTCGGCGCAGCTCTCCTGCCGATCATTCAGGCGCTGACGCCGGTCATCGAGCAGGTCGGCATCGCGCTGATCCAGATCGTCGAGGCAGTGACGCCGCTGCTCAAGCCGATCGCCGACCTGATCACCGGCGTGATCACCGCTCTGGCGCCTGCCCTGTATCCGATCATTGCGCTCGTCACGCAGGTCGTGGACGCACTGGTTGGACCGCTGACGCAGGTTGTCCAGGCGCTGACCCCCGTGTTCGTCCAGCTCGGGTCGGTCATCACCCAGATCTTCGCTGCGGTGCAGCCGTTCATCGCACCGCTCGTCGACATGATCGGCCAGGTCGCCGGCCTCGTCGCCGGGATCCTGGCGCAGGCCTTCACGCAGCTCATGGACGCACTGGGTCCGCTGATCCCTATCGGGATCCAGCTGATGCAGGACGTGTTCGGCGCCCTCACGCCAGTGCTGCCCGTCCTGGTCGACGCGTTCAGTGAGATCGCGAAGGCGGCCCTGTCCCTGATCGGGCCGATCGGCGGCATCGTCGCCGAGCTCGGCAAGAGCCTGGCACCGGTCATCGCCGACCTCGCGCCCGTCATCGCGCAGATCGCCATGCTGTTCGCGGGCGCCCTCGCCGACGCAATCCCGCCGCTGGCGGCCGCCGTGGTGACGCTGGTCGGCGCGCTCAATCCGCTGTGGCCCCTGATCGGCCAGCTGATCGGGCAGGTCGTCAAGCTCGCTGCTGGCCTCCTCGTGCAGCTGCTGCCCACGTTCATTCAGCTGGCCCTCGCGATCGTGCCGCTCATCCCGTCGCTGGCGAAGATCGCGGCCATCGTCTTGGAGTTGGCAGTCAAGGTCCTCTCCTGGCTGCTGCCGCCGTTGATCCAGCTGGCCGGGTTCCTCATCGGTGTGTTCGCCGGTGCGCTGAAGGTCGCGATCAGCTGGATCTCCAACATCGTCAAGTGGATCTCGACACTGGTCAGTTGGGTCGTCGACAAGACCGGCCCAGCCATGACGTGGCTCCGCGACAAGGTCATCAAGCCCGTGTGGTCCGGGATCAAGGCCGCGATCGGCGGCGCCTGGAACGGGATCAAGACCTTCTTCGGGTGGATCAAGTCCGGCGTGACCGGCCTCGGAGACGGCTTCCGCTGGCTGTACAACAAGGCGGTCAAGCCCGCGTGGAACGGCATCAAATCCGCGATCAGCTTCGTGTACGAGAAGGGCATCAAGCCGATTTTCAGCGCGCTGAAGGGCGCGGTGAAGGCGGTCGCCGATTCCTTCGACACGGCACGCAAGGCAATCAAAACGGCCTGGGACAAGCTCAAGAACATCGCCAAGGGCCCCGTCAACTTCATCATCGACATCGTCTACAACAAGGGGATCCGCGGGGTCTGGAACAAGATCGCCGGGGCGTTCGGTGCGCCGACCCTGGACAAGTTCCAGTTCGCGCAGGGCGGCGTCCTGCCCGGCTACACGCCGGGCCGCGACCCGCACAAGTTCTACAGCCCCACGGGTGGCGCGCTGGAGATGTCCGGCGGCGAGGCCATCATGCGCCCGGAGTTCACCCGCGGCGTGGGTCCTGGCTTCGTCTCGTATTTCAACCACCTCGCCAAGTCGGGCGGCGCTGGGAGGGTCCGAGAGGCGCTCGCACCGGTGCTCGGCGGCAACGATCAACGCTCGCACACTGACCGGAGCCTGCGCTACAAGGACGGCGGGATCTTCGGCTGGATCGGCAGCGCCGCGTCAGCCGTAAAGGGCGCTGGCTCGGCTGCCTGGAACGGCATCAAGAAGGGTGCGAGCTGGCTGGCCGACACGCTCGAGGCCTCTGCGCGCGCGGGCGTGAAGCATGTTGTCGACCCGCTGCTCCGGAAGTTCCCGGGCATGGACACGGGCATCGGCAAGATGATGCGTCACATCCCCACGAAGATCATCGACGCGCTATTCGGGTACTCAAAGGACGCCGACAAGAAGGGCGGCGACGGAGTCGGCGGCCCGAAGATCCAGAGGGCGCTCAAGTGGGCCAAGACGCAGAACGGCAAGAAGTACCAGTGGGCAGGCAACGGCAATCCGTCGTGGGACTGCTCCGGCTTTCAGTCGGCGATCGAGTCCGTCATCCGGGGCCAGAAGCCTCACCGCCGGTGGGCCACGGGTGCGTTCTCCGGGAAGACGGCTCCGCCCGGCTGGGTCCTGCACGGCAACAGCCCGTTCAAGATCGGCATCACGAACAAGGGCGTCGGCCACACGGCCGGCACCATTGCCAAGACGAACGTCGAGTCCCGCGGCGGCGACGGAGTCGTCGTCGGCAAGCGGGCCCGCAGCTACAAGGACAGCCTGTTCACCAGCTGGTACGGATTCCAGCCTGGCAAGTACGACAGCGGTGGCTGGCTCCAGCCGGGCCTCACCGCGGCCGTCAACAACACGGGCCAGCCGGAGGCGATCCTCACGGCCCGCCAGTGGGACGCGGTATCCAGCCGCGTCGCTTCTGACGGCGGACCCTCCTACGCCTACACGATCAACGCCCGAACCGCCGACTTCACCGTTGCTGACCTACAGAGGGTGCAGCGCGTGCAGGAGGCCAGGGCCAGGGTGGGGAGGCCGCGCTAGATGCCCATCATCACCGCCCCTGCACCGCCGGATACGGGTGAACCGCCCGGCGGTGGAGGGACCCCGGTACCGCTCCCGGAGATCGGGCGGGCGACCGCCACATACACCGACCCCACCGGCACCGTGTGGCCGCTCACCGACATCGACTCCGACATCTTCACGCTCGCCGAGGGAGTCTCAGGACTGGGTGCCACGGCGTATGAGCTGACCCAGGATCCGCACCCGCGCGGGGGCGCGCGCCTGCGGCACGCGCAGGCGCAGGCCCGCACGATTGTGTGGCCGCTATACGTGCAAGGCGCTGACCACACGGAGTTCCTCGCGCGCTGGCGGCAGCTGGCGACCGCGTTCACGCGCACGCTGCGCGAGGGGCCCGGCAGCCTGGAGCTGGCCCGTCCGGACGGCACCCGCCGGCGGATCGCGGTCTATTACCAGGAGGGCTTCGAGGGCGAGTCCAAGGCCGGCTACTACCGGTACTCGGATGCTGCGGTGATCAGCCTGTGGTGCGAGGACCCGTACTGGGTCGACCCCGAGCCCATCACGGAGCACCGCGAATCGTCGGCCGGGAGCAGCAGCTTCTTCGTCCCGTACCCGACCGTCGCGTCGTCACAGGTGCTCGGGGCGACCACGCTCCACAACCCCGGGGACGTCACCGTGTGGCCGACGTGGACGGTCACCGGCCCCGCATCGGCAATCACGTTCACGCACGCAGGCACCGGCGAGAGCTTCACGCTCGACCCGAACGCAGCCGCGATCGGTCACGGGAACCTCCTCGCCGGACAGAAGGTCACCGTCTCCACCGACCCGCCGCGCGTGCGCTACCAGAACGGCGACAACTGGATCGGCGGCCTCAACTGGCCGACCGCCTCCCTGTGGGGACTTGCCCCTGGGGACAACCCGGTGACGTTCACCCTCTCCGGATCCGGGACCGGGTCGGCCGTCGACCTGTCGTATAACCCCCGTTACGAGACGGCCTGACATGGCGATCCAGCTCCTCGTCACCAACGACGCCATGGTCGTCCAGGGCGACCCGCTCGTCGACTGGACCGGCCTCGACGTCACGAAGAACTTCAACGAGCCTGGCTCCGGAAGCGTCGACCTGCCCGCCTTGCCCGAGGTGATGGCCCAACTCCAGCCGGGTAACCGGATGGTGGTCATCCGCGACGGTGCGATCTGGATGGCCGGCCCGATGGAAGTCCCCACCGACTACACGTGGTCGGTGGACGGGGACCCGGGGCCGGGCAAGGTGAAAGTCGACTTCTCTGACGATCTCGCCACGATCGCCGGATACATCACCTGGCCCGAGCCCGCGCTCACGTGGGCTGGGCAGCACGGCGCGACCTGGCGGAGCTTCGATGCCGTCAACAGCGAGACGATCATCCGCACGCTCGTCAACGAGAACTGCGGACCCGGCGCTATCACCGCCCGGCGCATCCCGAACTTCGTCCTCGACTCGGTCGCCGGAGTCGGCTCCAACACCGCGGTGAAGACCCGGTTCGAGCCCGTCCTCGACGCCTGCCGCAGCGCGGCACTCAACGGTGGCGGGATCGGCTTCCGCGTCCAGCAAGTCGGCACGCAGCTCAAGTTCGGCTGTTATGCGCCAGTCGACAAGTCAGCGACGGCCCGCTTCTCGGAGGGCCTGGGCAACCTGCGCAGCGTCTCCTTCAAGCAGTCCGCGCCCGGCCTGACGCACGCCCTGGTGGCCGGCAACGAGACCGAGGGCAACACGATCCGCACTTATGTCGAGGTCCCCAACGCGAGCGCTGCCGCTACGTGGTGGCGGGTCGAGCGGTACCTCGACGGCGGCGCAGACAACGACACGAAGGGCGAGTTGACCGCCGCCGGAACGGCCGAGATCGCAGACGGCTCCGCGCCGATCGAGCTGTCCACGGTCACCGTCGACACCGAAGACCTCAAGGCCGGCAGGGACTTCAATCTCGGCGACCGGGTCTCGGTCGCCTTGCCGCACGGTCTGCAGGTCACCGACATCGTCCGCTCCATTCATCTGCAGGCCGAACCGGAGTCGGGCGAGACCGTCGCCACGCTGGTCGGCTCGCCGGACGCAACGAACGATCCGCAGATGGTGCAGCTGATACGCACGCTGAGCCGCAGGCTCGGCCGACTCGAAACGAGGTGAGCTGGTGGCACAGGACTCGTGGCCGTCCCCGGCCCACAACAGCAGGGCCGTGACCGACACGGAGTACGAGAAGATCGCCGCCCGGTCAGCCGACGACGGCGTCTGGGGCAACCCGACCGGGACCGCGGTCATCTCTGCGGGCTCCGGGCTGTCCGTCGACGTGCGCGCCGGCGTGTACGCGAATCTGCGTGGACACGCCTGGACTTCCGGAACGTCCGACGTGAACCTTCCGATCGGAGCCAACAGCTCCGGCTCCACACGCGTCGACCGCGTCGTGCTGCGGCTGGACCGCTCAGCGTGGACCGTTCGGGCCGTCGTCAAGGCGGGCACCGGCGGGAGCGGCGCCCCGGCGCTGGTCCAGCAGACCGGCGACACCGGCGTGTACGAGATCTCGCTCGCCAAGGTGACCGTTCTGAACGGCGCCTCGGCGGTGAGCGTCACCCGTGAGGAGCTGTACATCGGCACCCGCCTGCGGCCGTGCCTGTCGTCCGCACGCAACCCCCAGCCAGTCCTCGGCGAGGTCGCATACGAGATCGACACCGGACGGCTCATCCTCTGGAATGGCTCCTCCTGGAGCACCGCCTACGACAGTTCGGGCAGCGTGTCGTGCGACTCCGCCCTGTCCGCATGGGAGATCACCGTCGAATCCGTCCTCGAAAAGCGCAGCGGAAACGTGCACCTGAGGTTGGGCACCTTCAACCGGAAGGGCGGCGCCCTCGCCGGACCCACGGACGCCCGCCTACCGGTGCTCATCCCGTCCGCCTACCGGCACCCGACCCGGAACATGTACACGATGGCGTACATCAGCGGGGCCGACATCGGGCGTATCACGATCTACCCCGCCAACCACTCGCTCGCCGGGCAGGCCTGGCTCACCCAGAAGCCCGATATCTCGAATGGCGACGACGTCCTTCCGGGCACGGTCAGTTGGGTGGTGGACTGATGGCCAGGTCTACGTTCGGCGCCGGAGTCGCCGACTTCGTCGTCACGCCTTCCGATGGCCTGTGGGCCGTAGGCGCCGGCGCGACCGTCACCTTCTGGGACTCTGCTGACGCGGGCACCCAGTACACAGATCTCCTCGACGCCAGCAGCACGCCGATCATGCAGGTGACCGCCGACGAGTTCGGGGCCCTGCCCCGCTTCTCCGGGCCCGACGGCGTGACGGGCATGTGGGCCGACGGTGGCGGAACCTCGCGCGCCTGGATGGACGCCCACGGGGGCGCCACGGGCGGGGGCGGTGGGGGTGGCGGGGCCGTCTTCACCAAGCTGATCCGCGTCGTCGCTTCGGCGACCGCACCGGCGGACGTGCGGGCCGCAGCGGCGTACCTATGTGATGGCACAGCGGACCAGGTGCAGATCCAGCAGGCCATCGACGACGCGCAGGACGAGGGCGGCGGCATCGTCCAGCTCAGCGTCGGCGACTTCAACCTCGCTGCCCCTGTGTCGATCCAGGGCACCGCGAACGTGGACGACCCGCTCACCGTGATCCTCCGGGGCTGCGGCAAGAACGCCACCACACTGAAGCCGGCCTCCGGGCAGAACGGCATCCTGATCGGGAACTGGGCGCAGTTCCACCTCGAGGACCTGGGCGTCGTCATCCAGGGCGCCAGTTCGGGCATCGTGTCGACGTCGACCACGACGACGACCACGCTGTCGTTCTGGGACTCGTCGATGCGGAACATCCGGATCTCCGGCAGCTACACGCCGACGAACACCGGCTGGGCCATGGATATGGCGATGCCGTGGCGCAGCACGTTCGACAACATCGAGATCCAGGGGACCAGGAACGGGATCCGGATCACCAACAACAGCGCCAACCAGAACGCGGGCGACTGCACGTTCAACCGGTTCTTCGTCGAGATCGTCGGCACGGGCGGCTACGCCCTGTACATCGAGTCCATCGACGGCAACATGAACCAGAACCAGTGGAACATGTTCGAGGCGGGGGCCAACTCCACGGGCTGCACCGGTATCTGGCTTGGCGGCGCGGTCGGCACCGCGAGCCAGCGCTTCTACGGCCTGAATCTGGAGCAGTTCCAGACCTGCATCAACGTCGCCAACGGTGAGTCGAACGTCTTCGACTGCAACTACGTGACCTGCGACAGCGGTCAGGCCGGGAACAAGATGTTCGTCTGCGGCACGAACAGCTACAACAACACGTTCCGCGCGATGTGGGTCAACATCGACTCCGCAGGCGCCTTGCAGATCATCGAAGACCTCAACACGACCAGCAACACCCCGAACATCTTCGAACGCATCCGCGTCGAGAACAACCCGACCGGCACCGTCACCTACACGAAGTCGTCGTCGACGGTCTTCCGGGACATCACGACCTTCAACACCGGTAACGCCCTCCCGGCCGGGCTGCTTCAGTACCCGCTCAGCGTTGTGAACGACCCGACGTTCACGCCCGATGACCACGGCCTGGTCACGTGGACGCACGACCCAGCCACCATCCGGTCCGCTTCCGATCGCGTCACCACCGGGTCGGTGTACCTGTGCAAGGTCAAGATCGTTAACCGGTCCACAGTGGTGAGCACCATCCACTACGGAGTCGTTGACGCCGGGGCAACGCTCACGGCCAATCAGAACTTCGTCGGCCTGTACAGCAGCTCCGGTACCCGCCTCGCGGTGAGCGCCGACCAGACCACCGCCTTTGGTTCGAGCGGTGCCAAGACGGCAGCGATCACGCCGCAGACCCTCGCCGTGGGGACGTACTACGTGGCGATCCTCTCCGTCGGGACTACCCCGCCGTCATTCGCCCAGGGCAACGGGGCGTCAAGCGTGCTGAATGCAGGGCTGACAACGGGCGCCAGCCGGTTCCTTGTTGGCCCCACTACCCAGACCTCGCTTCCTGCCTCGATCACGCTCGGCAGCCAGTCAGGGACCAACGGATCCCGTTGGGCCGCCCTCAGCTAAGGAGAAGTCGTGCCTCTTTTGATCAAGGACGAGTACATCGCCGTGGGCCGTGACGGAAGCCTCGTGGCTCACGGCGAGGACTACGACCAGGTTCTCGCCCAGGCAGTGCAGACCGTCACAGTGAACGACGCCGAGTTTCCCGCCTCGCAGGTGCTGATCGTGAAGGGGTCTCTGGTCACGAAGTCCAACTGAGTTCGACCCGGATGGTTGGCCACAAGCGCGGCCGGGACGGCCCAAGCGAGGGCCCACAGTCCATTGGCCGCCTCACCTAGGAGGCACCGTGACGGTCCGCGTCTGCTCGCTGAAGACCGACACCCCACAAGTCATCCCGGCCGACGGCAAGTACCACGTCGTCCGCTTCCCCTTCGTCGAGTCCTACGACGCCCACCACATGCACGACCCGGCCCAGCCCGACGGCCGCCAGGTGAAGGGTTGGCAGCGCGACGACCGGGCCGGGTTGATCTGGCCGGCCGCGGACGGCTGGGGCTCGCTCAGCGCAATGATCTATTGGGAAGACGGCGGCTACACGGAGCTCCGTGACCGCTTCGTCCGCGACCCGCTGGGCCTGTCGACGGGCGCCGACTCGACCGCGACAGAGCACCGGCCGCGCTCGCCCGGGCAGCAGTTCTTCCACAAGTCGCACGAGCTGTTTGTGCACCCCGGCACACCGATCGCGCTGCTCGTCGCCCACAACGACAGCCGCGCGAGGCGCATCACCTTGGCCGAGCTGAAGCTCGCCATCCATCCAGCACAGGAGTCCTGACGTGGCCACACCCCCGTCCGCTTCCACGTTCGCCGCGCTGCTGCGCGCCGAGGGCGTGACCGTCGTCGAGGTCGGCGACTGGGAGCACCACAACCGCAACCACAAGGGACCGTGGGGCCCGCTGAACGGCGTGATGATCCACCACACCGTCACGAAGGGGACCACGGCCACGGTCAAGATCTGCCGTGACGGGCACTCCGACCTGCCTGGCCCTCTCTGCCACGGCGTCATCGCCAAGGACGGCCGCGTGCACCTCGTCGGCTACGGCCGCGCCAACCACGCCGGCCTCGGCGACGACGACGTCCTCCGCGCCGTCATCAACGAGACCGCGCTCCCCGCCGACAACGAGGCGAACACTGACGGCAACCGGCACTTCTACGGCTTCGAGTGCGAGAACCTCGGCGACGGCAAGGACCCGTGGCCCGCCGCCCAGCTCGAGGCGATCGAGCGCGTGGCCGCAGCGATCTGCCGACACCACGGCTGGTCGGAGCGCTCCGTCATCGGGCACCTCGAGTGGCAGCCCGGCAAGGTCGACCCGCGTGGCTTCGGCATGGACTGGCTGCGCGGCCAGATCCGCGACCGCCTCAAGCCCACCGTCACGTACACGGTCCGCTCCGGCGACACCCTCTGGTCCATCGCCGCGTCCAAGCTGCGCGACGGTAACCGGTGGCACGACATCGCCCAGCTCAACGGGCTCAAGGACGCCGACACAATCACGCCCGGCCAGACCCTCAAGCTCCCCAAGAAGTGAGGACACCCGACATGGCTGCCCCGATCGAGAACAAGGTGAAGTCCGCGACCGCCGCAACGTTCGTGGTGTCGCTCCTCATCGCCGTCCTGAACTCTGTGGTGGCGGACGACAGCCTCCTCGGGCCGCTCCCGTCGTGGCTGCAGCCGGTCATCATCGCGGTCGCCCCCGCGGCCGTGACGTTCCTGTCCGGCTGGTCCGCGCAGCACACGCCGCGGGTCTCGCCAGAGAGCTGATCGGAGCACCACATGGCCGACGAGCCGACTCTCGGCGAGGTCGCGAGACGGCTTGAGGCCATCCACGCCGACCTCAAAGAAGACCTCCGCGAGTACGGCACCCGGCTGGACCAGAAGGTCAGCGTCGAGCGGTACGAGCTGGAGCGACGAGCCGCCGACGAGGTGCACCGGCAGGTCATCGAGCGGATCGCGGCCATGGAGGCGGAGCGGGTGCAGGAGAAGCAGAACGCCGACGTGGAGCGGCGCAAGCGGGAGGACCAGCGGCGCTCTGACAGGCGGCTCGTCTTCTCCTGCCTTGCGGCCCCCGTCCTGCTGCTGCTCCTGCAGGCGTACTTGGCGGCGAGGGGAGCAGGCACGTGAGGGCCAAGCACCACAGCCGAGAACAAATCCAGCACCGCCGCGACATCTGGGTCGGGGCTCTGGTCCTGAGCGGGATCGTCGTGTTCACGCTGCTCGTGCTGTGGCTGCAACAGATGTCACACGACCTGCGCGCAGCCAACGACGCGCGCGACGCATTGGCCAGCCAGGTGCAGCAGCTCGGGCACAAGCCCGTCGCCGGCCCTCCTGGCAGCCGCGGCGAACCCGGCCACTCCGTGCGGGGACCGAAGGGCGACAAGGGCGATCCCGGAACACCGGGGGAGCCCGGCAGTCCCGGCCCGTCCGGATCCCCGGGCAAGAACGGCAAGGACGGAGACGACGGCAGCAAGGGAACGGACGGCGTCGGCTCAACGGGTCCGACTGGGGCCGCGGGTAGCGACGGGGTCCCAGGATCCGCCGGACCTCAGGGCGATCCCGGGCCGGCCGGACCCGAAGGGCCCGCCGGAAAGGACGGGGCGGACGGGCAGGACGGGCAGGACGGGCAGAAGTGTCCCGATGGCTACTCGCTCCAGGCGCCGGCCTACGACCCCGACGCGCTCGTCTGCCGCAAGGACGGCGCCCCACAGCCAGAGAAGAAGAAGGACGGCCTGCTGTCCATGGGCCTCGACCCGACCCGCCGCCAGTACACCTAGGAGGACGCATGCCCGATGCCGTTCCGGTCGCCCGCCGCGTCGACGACTCGTCCGCCGACATGGGCTCGCTCGTGAACCTCGGCCTCGCCGAGCCACAACCGCAGCCCAGCTACGAGGGGCTGTTCCTCGAACCCGACCTACCGCCGCCGGCTGACGGCGACGAACCCGCGTGAACGACGACGCCCCCGTCCCTGCTTCGGCAGGCGGCGGGGGCGTTTCTCTATGCCCGCACACGGGTTGTCCATCAATCGATCGATTGTTGGCTAGTTGGACAGCTGGAGGACGAACCGGGCATTAGTACCCCCGAAGGTGTCCAGAAACCCCGTCCAGAAAGGCTGAATGTCCACTAACTATCCGACCCCCTTTTCTGGACAATAGGCTCATGGAACCCGACTCCCCGGACCTCCTCGCCCCCGTCGGCCGCGGGGGAGCCCTCATCGGCTACGCCCGCGTCAGCACCAAGGGCCAGAAACTCGACCGCCAGATCGCCGCCCTCGAAGCCGCCAGCTGTCAACGGATCTTCAGCGACAAGAAGTCTGGCAAGAACGCCGAGCGCGAAGAACTCTGGAATGCCCTCGACTACATCCGCGAAGGCGACACCCTCGTCGTGCCGTCCCTCGACCGCCTCGGCCGCTCGATCCAAGACCTCATCTCCATCGTCGCCGGACTCCGCAAGCGCGGCATCGGCTTCCGCTCGCTCCACGAGTCCCTCGACACCACGACGCCCGGCGGCCGGCTCGTCTTCCACGTCTTCGCCGCGCTCGCCGAGTTCATCCGCGAACTCATCGTCCAAGGCACCCACGAAGGCCTCGCCGCTGCCCGTGCTCGCGGTGAACGTCTAGGCCGTCCGCCGGCCATGACGGAAGAGCAGATCCGGCACGCGCGTTCGATGCTCGCCGACCCGGATGCATCCGTCACCTCGATCGCCAAGCTCCTCGGCGTCAGCCGGACCACGATCTACAAGTACGTGCCTGAACTCCGCGCCGGGCATCGACCCAGCGTCGGCGGCCAGCACTCAGGGCTGGAGCGTGCATGACCGTCTGGCATCACGAGGCCGCCCTGGATGACGGCACGCCCTACCCCACCAGGAACCCTCTGGGGGACGCTCAGCTGCACGAAGCGGTCAACCCCCAGGCGCTCGGCCTCTCGGAGGCGGACAGCCGAGCCATCGCCGCCGTACACGAACTCGGACACGCCGTGGTGTGGATGGCCGGGGGCTTCCATGTGGTGACCTTGGGCGTTGGAGTCGAATTCAGTGGCCACGCGCAGATCGCGGCAGCTTCCCGCTGGGCGACTACGCCACTCTTCGCCGGTTTGGTTGCCGGTGAGCGAGCCGTAGATCGGTGGCTGCGAGAGACAGGCCTGTGGACGCCGAGTCTGGCCGCCATGGGGGAGTTGACCGCCGCGCATGACCGAGCTGCTGTCTTTGAGATGGAGCCCCACCCTCGACCTAGCTTCGGCGACGGACCAGTCGACTACAGCGTGCTGCACGACCTTGCAGACGAGGCGCTTGACGACGTCTGGGATCAGGTCATGACGGCCCTGCCGACGCTGGTCCATGTGGGGCAGATGACTGGCGACCAGCTCGCATCACGCATCGCCATCCCCAATCCGTGCAAGCCGAACGAGCGTGCGGAGGCTGCCCGATGACAGCCCCGGCGTTGTCAGCGCCTGCTCGTAGCATGGAGTTGCCTCGGAACTGCGCCCGGCGGTGGGGTGCTCGGCTAGGAGGACCCGTGGACGACCTGGATGTCGAGAAGATGCTGACCGATGTCCGCTTCTATGAGCAGGTTCTCGGCGATGCGCGCCGCACGATCCTCTGCCCGCCGGGCCTGGTCGACACGATTAAGGCTGCGGTCGACGTCTACGACGCTGGGGGCCTGTTCCAGGTAGTGGCTTCGCAGTGCTGTCCAGAAGGGCGCCTACTCGTCATCGACGAGCAGGGCATGGAGGCGGCCATGCGAGAGACGGTCCAGGGCTTCGCGCGGGGCATCCGCTTCTGATACCTCAGACCGCTCAAATGGCAGCGCCCGCAAGAAGGAGAACCCGTAAGCGAGCAGCCGCCGCATGCCACACTGCCCGCGTGCCCGTCTCGTTCCCCCGGCGAGGCGGGCCGCTTACGTCTGCAGCGCCGTGTCCGGCCGGCAGACGGGGCAGGGCTTCACGTTGAGTGCGTCGTCGTGGATGGCGAGCAGCACTTCGCTCCGGTCGAGGAAGCTGCCGTTGCCGGCCCACTTCGCGCAGCCGCCACGGTGGATGATCTGCTGATCCAGGCCCGGCTCAATCTTGAACCGTCGCTCTGCCGCCGCACGCTCCCGGCGCTCCTGCTCCTCGGCTTCCCGCTGCCGGGCTACGGCGAGTGCCCGGTCGATGCGTTCGAGGCTCAGTACGTGCCAGGTACGCAGTGTCTCGAGGCGCTCCACATCCGGCGGCAGATCATCGCTCATGCGTTCGATATTACGACGCTGGTCACCGCCCTCCGCGACGCCGGCCGCGGCCGTGACACAGTGCTCGTGTGGACGATCCGGAGCGCTACCGCCTGACCCTCACCTCTGACGGCGCCGTCGTGATGCAGGGCTGGTGGTCCAACCGCGCGACCGGGGAGCGCAAGTTCATCTCCTGGGTCGGCAGCTACAGCGCCATATCGGACGCGCGGATCGTCCTCACTGAGCAGGACGACGACGGGACAGAACGAGTTCTCCAGCAGTGGCCCACAGAGAACGCCTGACTCACCCGGCGTTGTCAGCGCCCGCCTCTAAACTGAGCCCCATCGATATCCGCGTCTGCTGGCTGCAGCGCAACGCCCGCCCCCTTGATGCAGGGGCGGGCGCACTGCTGCCAGGCCGCAGGAAGAACCACGAGGCGGGTCTACTCCGCTGGGTCTTCGTCGCCGTGCCGTACAACCCTCTTCGTTGCCATCTCGACCTCATACCGCGCCTGCCCCGTCGCCTCGGCGTGCGCCGTGACGGCCGCCTGGAAGCGCTCAGCCGCGTCGCGCCACCGGCGCCACTGTGCCGCGTGCTCGTCGCCGTCGAGCCCGGCGAGCTTCGCGCGCTCTTCCTCGGCGGAACGTTCCAGCTTGATCAGGTCATCGGGGATGTCGGCCACGAGTGGATCTTAAGCGGCCTCGACGATGCCGGCGCGCACCGCGGCGGCCCACTCGGCGACGAGCTGCTCGTAGCGGATCCGGGTGTCGCCGTACAGCCAGCCACCACACTCCAGAACGAGCGCGCGGATCTCCTCATTCACCGCGGCGGCAGGCCGCGCTGGACCCGAGGCCGGGGGAGTGGGAGGCATGGATCAAGCTTAGATGCCGGGTCTGACACGGCCCAGCGATCAGCGGAAACGGCATAGTCCGATCAGTCGGCGGGGCGGTCCTCGACGAACGTTCCGAGCCCGACTTCCGCACGCACCCAGCCCTCGCTCTTCAGATACGCGAGCACCTTCTGCGCCGTCGACGCGGCCACCTCGAACTCCGCCGACAGCTCCACCACGGACGGGACCCGCGCACCAGCCGGATAGGTGCCGTCCTCGATCCGCTCCACGACGACCGCCGCGATCTGCCGCCACACCGGCCGCGTCCGGTCAAGATCAATGCTCACGTAGTTGACGCTAGGTAGCTGCGGTCTACCGCGCGACCGCAGTAAAGTGCGGTAGACCGCGGTAGACCAACCGCAGAGAAGACCCCCGCAGCCGCTGTCGACGGCTCGGGGGCGTGGACGACACTGTGTGGAGCGCCGCCATGACACAGCCTACGGATCCGCCCGCCGCCAGCGAAGAGCCTCGAGAACCTCTCGTATGCCCCTGCGGCAGTACGGACCATGCGCCCCTGCGGGTCGGTGTCGCGTTCTCCGCCAGCGATCCCGACGCCGGCTTCTACGACTGCCCGCAGGCACCCACTCACCAGTACGGCCTCGGGCCCGCCTCGTGACCGAGCACACTCCGATCGCCGGGATCCTCGCCTCCATGGCGGCCCGCCAGCAGCGCGCCTATGCCGACCTGATCAAGCACACGGCCGACTGCGCCGCCTGTAACGCGCACCCGCTCTGCGACCAGGGCCGCGCCCTGTGGAACATCTGGAAGGGGCGCGACCAGTGATCTGCGCGAAGTGCGACCAGGCCATCAAGCCGGGCCAGGAGTACACGGCAGTCGAGATGCCGGGCGCCTCGAGGGCGCCGGCCACCGTCCACCTGCACAAGACCTGCCCGCCCAAGCCACGGCGCTGAGACTCCCGCCCGCCGCAGGGGCAAGACGGCAGCGGCGGGCGGGCCTTCACACGGGGTGCGATCAGAGTGCAGGTTTCGCTGCACGCTGCACCGTTCCTGCGGGCGCCTATTAGTGGCAGTGTCAATACCTGCCACCGTGCGCCTAGTTCAGGAGGTCGGTGATGTGCACGCCGAGGACGTGGGCGATGCGCAGCAGTGTCGAGATCCTGGCGTCGCGGGCGCCGGCCTCAACGTCCTGGTAGGTCGCACGGGCGACGTGGGCGGCGAGGAACACCTGCTCCTGGGTGAGGTTGCGGTCCAGGCGGACGGCGCGAATGCGGTCGCCGAGGAGGCGTCGCCGCTCGAGCAGCCAGTCGTCGTCCGCGGGCAGGTGGTGCACTCGACAAACGCTCTGGCCCAGATGATCATAAGTCAGCCTGGTATTCCGGGCATTCTGCGATCTTGAAATCCGGCCGACGGACGACCCGCCCCGGCACGTAGAGCAGATGTAGGGGTCGCTTCACAGGGGTGGCACTGCGACTGCACAACGTGTGAGCCCTGCGGTGCTGGCATATGCCGCAGGGCTACGGGTACTGTCCTAGATTCGAACGCGTGTTCCCCCAAAAGGGTGAACATTCGCTGACCTGTGGTTCTTCGGGGGCAGAAAGGGAATCAGCGCGTCGCCCCCCATTAGTCACACAGTCAACAGGCAGGAGTCCTGACATGAACCGCCAGCAGATCCTCGATCTCTACCAGTGGGGCGACGGCGTCTGCTTCCGGCATCCAGGCACGACGACAGACACGACCGTCATCAGGACCCTCCAACCCCTCTCTGGCCCGGCTGAAGAGATCCGCGCCTGTCACGCCTGCATCCTCGCCATGGAGGCAGCTCGCCGCGCTGCGGCCGAGGGGGCGAGAATCCCCTACGTCCCGGGCCGCGCCGGCGAGATGCTCGGGTAGACGCAACGGGAAATCGCCTGGTGAAGGGTGCGTCTGGTGCTGGAAACCAGGGGGGATTCAGGGGGTGATCTTGGCCCAGGGGTTGTGCAGGGCGCCCCGGAGACCCCACCCCGTCGCCACTCGTCTCAGCGCGTCTCACGTCGTCTTCACTGTTCAGGGGGTTGCTGGGTCCTGTGATTGCTGTTGCTGCTGGTCAGCGAACTCTGGCGTCAAAATGAGCGTCGTCTGGACGCTGCGCCCCAACAGCTGACAGAACCACCTGCGTGAACGCCGCTCCCTGGTGCAAGAATTCTGCCGCCAGGGAGCGGCCAGGGAGATCTTTTAGGAGTCTCCCGCGAACCAGGCATCCATCGCAGCCCTTCCGCGCCCGTCCGCCTCCGGCATCATGTGCGCGTAAATCTTGAGCGTGATCGACGGATCCGAGTGCCCGAGCCACTTCGACACTGCCACGACGGACTCGCGAGCATCCAGCTGCACAGACGCGAAGGTGTGCCGAAGGGCATGGAAGCCGTCATCTGGCGCTGCCGCGTACTTGGTGTTTCCTCGCGCCTTGCGGGCCCGGTCCTCAGCCGTGCGAGCCGGCCTCGGAGGCGGGGGCGGAATGACCCCAGCTGCGACGAGGGCGCGCTTCCACGGCCCCTCGTTGAAGACGCCTCGGCGCATTGCACCCTGCTGACGTTCGCCAGTGATCAGAAGCCGGTGCCTTTGTGGGGCACGCTCGGCTGCCTGCTTGTCGTTCTCCGGCGCGGCCGGATTGGTCCAAGGCAGCTCCACCTCCAGGGGCGGGAACCGCTCAACATGCTCGGCCAACTGCTCCGCCAGGTACTTCGGCAGCGGAACCGTCCGCGTCTTCCCGCCCTTGGGAAGCGAGTAGACCAGCCTGTTGCGCACGACACGGACCTGGCGGCGGACATGGATGAGGTCCCCCTCCACGTCTTCGACCGAGAGCCCTAGCACCTCGCCCTGTCGTAGACCGGCACCGACGCCGAGGTCAACCATCACCCTGAACCGGTCGTCGAGACCCGCGCGCACCGCCATGACCCGCTCGCGGCTCCAGGCGCGGGCCTTGCGTTCCGGCTTCGACGGGGGCCGCACCGTCTTCGCCAGGCAGGGATTCTTGGCGATCTTCTCGTCATCGACGGCTGCTTGGAGGATGGACGACAAGGTCCCCCATGCCTCGATGACGGTTGCTGCCGCGTACCGTTCGTTGATGTCGGCCAGGTATTTACGGAGCTGTGGCACCTTGATCGCGTTGAGGCGCAGCTCCCCGAGATAGGGGATGATCCGGACGTTGATCCGGGTCTCGACAGTATGGAGAGTGGCAGGGTCGCCGGTCTTGGTGGGCCAGTAGTCGGTGGTGATGTACTGGGCCAGGGTGACGTTGCCGTCCCGGTGGTCAACGAACTCGCCCCGGAGGATATCGGCCTGCGCCTTTGCCTTCCAGGCGTCGGCGTCGGCCTTGCGTTCAAACGACCGCTTCCGCACGCCGGGGATTCCGCAGACGCGATACCTCTTGCACTTCTTGTAGAGGTCAGTCTCGACCTGCGGCGCCTTGCCGGTCTCGGGGTCGACTGGCCCCTTCTTGTACCACCGGTCCTCGACGTACCCCGCCATCCCTGCTCCCTGCTCAGACCTGGGCCGCCTGGCCTTCCGGCGAGGTCATGTCGACTATCTCGCCCTGCCAGTGCTGGAACCAGTGTCCGGCATCGAGGAACGTCTTGATGGCGGGATTGAGGGCGGCCACGAAACGGTCCACGTCGGCGTCGGGCCGAACCTTGATCTTGACGAGGCCCAGGTGCTCGCGGATCTCCACGACTTCGCCGGCGCCGAGGTCGTCGTCGAGCACGTACACGACGCGGACGGGGCACTCGGTACTCTGCGGAGAGACGATCTTGTCTTTCCGGAGCTGGAACCACTCAGAGGTCGCGAGGAACTTCTCGAGCTCTCCATTGAGAGCTCGTGTGTAGGTGGGAGTGTCGGCAGTCCGTCTGATGCGGACGGTGATGATCCCGCGGTCCTCGCCGATGGCGACCAACTGGCCGGGCTTCAAATCCTCGGCGGCCTCGTACACGACGCGCAGCATGTGCCCTCCCACAGATCGGTGCACCTGTGACCGGGGGGTCAGAAGTGCACGGTTGTGAAAGAGTACGACTAGTGATTGACCATCACAATCAGTTGCAGGAATGTCTACTTGTGGCCTTTTACGGTCAACCCATTGCAGCGCTGGATGATCTGCGCTACTCGCTCTGCCGCCGGGCGCGCTCGTCCGCCTCGATCATCATCCGCCAACGCAGCAGGTCGCTCTTCGACTTGCCCGCCAGGTGGCCGACGATGATGCGCACCTCCTCGTCGTAGCCCGCGAGTTCCGTGGCCTCGTACTGCAGCCACTGCTCAGCGACGGCCTCCTTGATGCGCCCCAGAGGCTTGCCGAGGGCCGCGGCGATCGCGCCCATCCGCGGCAGAGTCGGCGGGTTGATGGGGGGCGTCTTGACGATCTGCTGCAGGTACGGCTTGGAGACGGTCTCGCCCGTCTCGGGGTCGATGGCTCGGGAGGCGAGGCGCTGGTAGGAGTCGCCCTTGTCGAGCGCCTCCTGGATGAGCTGGGAGAGCGCGCCGATGGCGGGGGCCTCCGGCGCACCGGGATCCGGGCTGGTGGCCGGCGCCTTCATATCCTCATCCTCTCGTGGCACTTCAGCACCCACTGTCTCTATGTGTGCGGGCGGGCGTCGGAAAAATAGCAGCTCAGCCCGTACAACCATCGCCTGACAGAGACGAATCGTCTACAGATCAATGCTATCTAGCCAAGAATTTTGCCGGTACCCACCGGCCCATCGTCCAGATTGGTAGACGATTCGTCTCTGCTGTGCTTAACTCGTCTCATCAAGGCCACCCCGCACCACGGAGAATCCGTTGAGTCGTAGGTACACGCTTAAGAGCGCCCGAATATTTCAGTGGGTCATGAAAAACCCTGGTCGGGGCGCCCCCTATGGGTACGACAGCCTGGCGGAAGCCAGTGGCTGCGGATCCGGCCTGATCGAAAAACTCGCCACCGGCAGACAGAAGACGGCCGACGTCACAGACGCCCACGCCCTCGTGGAGTCCCTCGGCGTAGCCCTCCTGGTTCTCTTCATGCCCAAGGCGTCTCCAGAACTGGACGATCCGTCTCCAGAGAATCCCCCCACCGACAAGGAGTAACCAGTGCACAACCGAAAGGGACCCAAGCAGAAGGCGCCCGAAGGCAGCCTCTGGATCGAAGACGCCGCCCCTTACATCGGCGTCACGCTCAGCACACTCCGCAAGTGGCGGCTCCTCGGAAAGCAGCCGGGCCCGCAGGGCTACCCCATCGGGCGCTTCATTGCTTTCCGCATCGCCGACCTCGACGCCTACCTCGAAGCCCAGTACCGCGGCGCCCAGGCGCCCGACCCGGGCCGCGAGCGAGAGAGCCGGCCCGCAGAGCCCCGCCTCGCCAGCCGCACCACCCGCGCCGCCGCTTAGACGGCAAACGGCCCCGTCCACCGGGCGCAACCGGCAGCCGAGGCCTCGATCCACCCCCAGAACCCTGAAGAAGAATCAGGAGTGAACCGTGAGTTCATCTTCCCAGATCCCTGAACCCCTCGACGAGTTCGACCGCATCACCTCCGGTGTCCCGGTGCTGTCCCCGTGGCAGGCCGTGTGGAACCAGGCCGAGGAGATGCTGAGCCAGGTCTGCCCGGAGGGCTTCACGCCCGAGGACATCGGCCGCGCCGCCCTCGACATGCTGCCGGCCTCCGAGAAGCACGCGGCGCTGGACGCCCTCTTCTACACGTACTGGGCGGCGACGCTGGCCGACCGCGAGACCCGTGCCGCCCGAGAGCAGCAGGACGCCGCCGACATCCGCGCCATCGTCGAAGGCGGTGCCTCATGACCGCCCCGCTGGCGCCCCGCGACATCGCCGTTCTGACGCTGCGCCAGGCCGCGGCCGACAGCCACTCCCCGTCGGACCGGATCGCCTACGCCCTCGACGCGGAGCTTCTGCTCCACCCCGAGGCGCTGACCGTCGAGACTCCGGCCGGCTGGGACGAGCACATCGCCGCCATCCAGAAGCTCAACGACGCCGCTCGCGTGAAGGCGGTGGCCTCGTGACCGCGATAGCCACCGAGCCAGCCGTCGACCTCGCCGACCTTCCGTCCGCTCCGGTCACCGCCGAGCCGGTGATCTTGCCCGGACTCCTGAGCGGCCTCGGCGTCACCCAGCGGCCCACGATCCCGGCGTGGATCACGGACCCGGACGTCATCCAGTCGATCCTCGACGGCGTGTACGAGCTGCCCGACTTCCTCACCGAGGGCGGCGCGTGATGGCCGCCCTCGACCAGACCACCGCGGAGAACGAGCTCGTCGACCTGCGGGCGAAGTACGTCCTCTTGGCGGCCGAGCGGGACGGGCTCAGGCGCCGCGTCCACCAGCTCCTCGCCCAGCGCGGTCCCGTCACCGGCTGCGACGACTGCCCCGGCCGGCCCGACTGCCGCTGCGCCGACGGCCACACCGACACCACCGACTGCACCTGCGGCCAGCCCCGCAACCACAACGAGGGGGACCAGTGACCATCCACGAACCCACCTTCCAGGACGCCCTCAACAGCGTCATCGCCGAACTCACCCCCCAGCCCTGGGACTACACGGACAGCGTCGGCACGACGCTCACCGTCATCCCCGCCGGCCTCCGTGAAGAGCCCGGCTGCTCCGAGGTGATGGTCCGCGTCACCCGCCCCGACGCGTCGGGACTGTACGACTTCGGACTCACAGGGCCCGCCACCAAGGGCGCCGCCGAGACCGGCATCACCACGACAAATCTGCCGTCGCTGATCGCCGCCCTGGAAGGGCATGCCGGATGGGAGCAGGCGGCCGGCTGGGGCGACCCGACTCGGATCGTCGCGACCCCGACCCTCCACGTCACGGTCACCGAAGGGCACCACGACGCCGGCCGATGGATCGACGTGACGGAGTCGGTACAGCTCCCGGAGGCGCAGCGCCTGCCGCTCGCGTCGGCGCTGCGCCGGGCCCTCGACGTCGCCCGCGGCTGGGAGAACCAGTGACCACCACCACCTGCCCGCCCCAAGGAGGGGACTCGTGACCGCCACGCTTCCGCACGACCCGTACATCACCGCCGTCATCGAGGCGCTCACCGTGGCCGGGCTGGAACCCGACAGCTACTGGACCTCCGACGCCGAGACCGACCCCTACGCCACTGGCGACGATGCGGGCTGCACCACGATGCTCAGCGCCGTCATCACCTGGCTCGGCGACGACGAGACCGACACATCCGGCCTGGCCCTGCTGTGGGACCACCCCGCCGGAGCGTGGCAGGCCATGCCCGTCGACGGCCACGGGGTCGGCGAGCGCGAGGCGTACTACGTCCCGACGTTGCCGCAGTGTGCCGACCCGCTCGCCGTCGCCAACGCCGCCCGCCAGATCCGCACTTCGAACCCCTGGAAGCCGACCGGCCTCCCCGCCGAGCCCTGCGGCGACTGGGACCAGGCCGACAGCCTTCGTGCCGCCATCGCCACGTGGGAGGCGTCGTGAGCATCACCGACCGCATACCGGCCCTCCGCGGCAGCGGCTCCCGCCGTGCCGTCGACAAGGTCGAGCAACTCCGCGACGAGAACCGCCGGTTGCTGACCATCACGCACCGGGCCGGGGACCACGTCGCACTGCTGGAACGGGACCTCACCGAAGCCCGCGCCCACCAGGCCGCCGCCGAGGAGTTGGTCGTGCAGTTGCAGGCCGACGTCGACGATCGCACCAAAGAGCGCGACCAACTCGCCGCCGAGAACACCCGCCTGCGCGCTGAGCTCGCGAACCGGGACGCGGTCACCGTGCCGCCCATGGAACGCGACACCAGCAACGGCGCCGACCAGGCCACCGCGCCGATCGACGTCCGGTCCCTGCGCGAGGCCGCCGCAGCCGGACTCCTCAGCCCCGTCATCCGTATCTCCGCCAAGGGCGCATCCGCCGACCCCGGTCTCCCGCCCGCCGCCTGACTCGCCGCCGCGCCGGATGCCACCGGCCGGCGAGGCGGCGCCCAAACGAAAACCCCCGGACGCCAGTAACGCCCGGGGATCGATTGCCAGCATCCCACGGAGGACGTCATGCCGAGCAAGCCGCGACAGGGGACATGCGGAGAGTGCCGCCAGGAGAAGACCACCCGTTGGAAGCGAGGGCTCTGCGAAACCTGCTATCGGCGCTCCCTCGCCCGAGAGCGGGGCGTCCAGCCGCGAGTTGTCGTCGTTGACCCACTGCTCAAGGTGTTCGGGAGGACTACACCGGGTCCCGACGGATGCGTGTTCTTTACCGGCCGCGTGCGAGGTGACGGGTACGGAGGTGTATCCCTCGGCAACCGCCGCGAGGCCAGCGCCCACCGCGTCGCCTACGAGTTGATGGTCGGGCCCATACCTCCAGGCTTGACCATCGATCACCTCTGTCACAACCGGTCGGCCACTTGCTCCGGAGGCCGAGCCTGCCTGCATCGCCGCTGCGTGAACCCCTTCCATCTGGAGCCTGTGTCGAGCGGCGAGAACACGAAGCGTGCAGTTCAGCGCCCGAACGCGAACTGGGGCGAGAAGCGTTCCGGACGCCGGCAGGCAGGTGATCCGCGGGGTGAATGCGGCAAGGGCCACGAGGTGACGCAAGAGAACACCGTGTGGGAGAAGCGCTCCGCCACTTCGGATATGCGCCGCCCCCGCTGCCGGGCCTGCATCCGTGAGTACCACGCAGCTCGCCGTGCCCGCGAGCGCATGGCCGCCTGACCAATCCCGTAACAGCCGCGAGCGCTCCCCCCTGTGCTCCGCGGCACCAGGGCCGCCGCCCCGACCACCCCCCCTGACGGGGCGGCGGCTCTCCCTCAGCACACCCAGAAACGAGGACTCATGAGCATCAACAGCACCGCCACAGACTCGCCGCCACTGGTCTTCCCGTCAGGTGCAGTCGTCGTCCTCGCACCCGACGCCGACCAAGACGACTGGCACGCCATCCGGAAGACAGGCCTCGGCGGCTCCGACCTTCCCGCGATCTGCGGCCTCAACCGGTGGACCAGCCCTCTCGAGATCTGGTTCCGCAAGACCGGCAAGGACATCCCGCGCCGCGACGACGCCGTCCTGTCGGAGGCCGCCGAGAACGGCCACGACCTCGAGCCGTTCGTCGCCAGCCGATTCACGAAGAAGACCGGACTCCCCGCCCTCGACCACCCGGGAACCCTGCGCCGCACCGACCTGCCGTGGGCGCTCGTCAACCTCGACCGCGTCACCTTCGAGAACGGCGAGCCCGGCGTCGTCGAGCTGAAGACCCGCTCCAGCTACGCCCTGGCCGACTGGCTCGATGAGATCCCCGTCGACGTCCAGGTGCAGATGCAGTGGCAGATGGCCGTCACCGGCTGGTCCTTCGGCTACTCCGCGGCCCTGATCGGCGGACAGCGCACCATCGTCCACCGCCTCGACCGCGACGAGCAGATGATCGAGCACCTCCTGGCCATCGCCGGCGAGTTCTGGGGCTGGGTCCAGGACGGAACGCAGCCGCCCGTCGACGGCAGCCACGCCACCGGCCAGCTCCTCGACCGGCTCCACGCCAACCCCGACACCGTCTCGGTCATCGCGGACGCCGACACCGTCGAGCCGCTCCTGCGCCAGCGGGCCACCGCCAAGGAGCAGATCGCCGCCGGGGAGATCGCACTCCTCGACGCCGAGAACCAGCTCAAGGCCATCGCCGGCGACGCCGTCGAGGTCCACATCCGCGGCGAGAAGGCCTACTCGTGGCCCCGCTACAGCCGCCAGGGCCACATCGACTTCGCCGAGCTCGCCGAGGACTGGCCGGACATCGACCTCGAGTCGTACCGCGGCGAGCCCACCACCTACCGCACCCTGCGCATCCACCTGGAGAACCTGTGACCAGCAACGCCAGCAACGCCGTCGCCCGCCGCGCCCAGAACGTCGGGCAGGTCGAGCAGAACGGCGATCAGCAGCAGCCGACCATGGCGCAGCAGATCGAGCGCATGAAGCCTGAGCTGAAGCGCGCCCTGCCCAAGCACATGGACGCGGACCGCATGGCCCGCCTCGCACTCACGCTGATCCGCAAGAACCCGGACCTCGCGGAGTGCACCACCGAGTCCTTCCTCGGCGCGCTCATGACCTGCTCGCAGCTGGGCTTCGAACCGGGCTCCCCGACGCAGGAGGCGTACATCATCCCGCGCAAGGGCCTGGCCGAGTTCCAGCTCGGCTACCAGGGCATGGTGACGCTCTTCTACCAGCACCCGATGGCGTCGTCGATCAAGGTCGAGACCGTCCGCGAGAACGACTACTTCGAGCACGAGGAAGGCCTCGAGGAGAGGCTCGTCCACCGGCCTTGCGCCAGCGGACCGCGCGGCAAGGCGGTCGCCTACTACTCCGTCGCCCGCCTGATCAACGGCGGACGGACCTTCAAGGTCATGTACCCGGCGGAGATCGAGGAGCGGCGCCTGAAGATGCCCTCCAAGAACAGCCCGGCCTGGCGTGACCACTACGACGAGCAGGCCAAGAAGACCGTCCTGCGCAACCACTTCAAGGCCCTGCCGAAGAGCGCCCAGTTGGCCCGTGCCATGGCCCACGACGGCACCGTCCGCACCGACTTCACGGCCGATGCAATCGACGTGACGCCCGAGTTCCCCGGCGCCCCGCAGCATCCCGAGCTCGAAGCCGGCACCACCGACTAGCCCGCACACGCCACGGGCCGCCCCGCGGGAATCGGGGCGGCCCACCCCAAGAACACCACACCCGGAAGGGAGCACGCCATGCCCCGCCTCACTCTCGCCGAGCAGGTCGCCGCAGACGTCCGCGACAAGACCCTCGCTCAGCTGGTCCGCCAGTCCTCCAGCTGGGACCGCAAGGTCGTCGCTCAGGCCGTCCTCATCTGGATGCGCGACCACGACACCGTGTCCGCCAACGACCTGCGCAGTCAGCTGCCCAACGTCGCCGCCGGAGTTCTGCCGGGCGTGCTGCGCGGCATGAGCCACAACTACCTGATCGGCACCGGGGCTTACGTCCCGTCGACGTCGAAGGCGACCAAGGGCCACCGCATAGCCATCTACCGGCGCCGTACCGCCGCGGACCAGACGGAGGCCGCGGCATGAGCACCGAGCCGACTCTCCGCCTCCTCTCCCTCGGTGCTGGCGTGCAGTCCACGACGCTGCTGATGTTGGCCGCCGAAGGGAAGCTGCCGAAGCTCGACGGCGCGATCTTCTCCGACACCGGCTGGGAACCCCGCGCCGTGTACGAGCACCTCGACCGACTCGACCGTGAGGTCGCCCAGCCGGCCGGCATCCCGATCTACCGCGTGTCCGCCGGCCGGATTCAGGACGATGTCCTCGACCCGGACAAGCAGCGCTCCCTGCCCGCTCACACCCGTGACCCGCTCACGGGCGAGGACGGCATGCTGAACCGACGCTGCACCCAGACGTACAAGCTCACCCCGATCCTGCGGCAGGCCCGCCTCCTGCTCGGCGCCCAGACCTCGGACCCGACGCCGTGCCGATACTGCGAAGGGAGCGGCCAGCGCGTTGCGCCCTGGCGAGCCAAGCGCGACGACCACACGTCGGGCCCATGCTCCGTATGTGACGGCACCGGCACCCTCGTCCGCGTCGGCCAGCCCCCGGCGGGCGTGTACGCCGAGCAGTGGATCGGGTTCTCCACCGACGAGATCGGCCGAGTCTCAGATCGCGGCGACACCCGATACAGCAAGTCCCGGCACCCGCTGCTCGAACTGAACATGTCGCGCACCCAGTGCGACGCGTATCTCGAGCATCACGGGTGGACGTCGGTCGCCAAGTCGGCATGCATCGGCTGCCCGTTCCACGGCAACGCCGAGTGGCGACGCATGCGGGACACCGACCCCGAGTCTTGGGCCGACGCGGTCGCCTTCGACAAGGCGTACCGGCGCGGGCCCGGCATGCGACACGAGAGGTTCCTGCACATCTCCCGCCTGCCGCTGGACGAGGCGCCGATCGACCGCGTCCGCCCGAGCGAGTGGAAGCAGGACGACTTCTTCGACGCGGTGTACGACGCCCAACTCGCCGAGAACGGAGACCCCGACGGCTGCTCCCCGTGGGCCTGCCGATCTGGCGCCCCCGTGACGGACGAGGAGGCCGCCGCATGAACCCGAACTGGATGGTCGCCGCGGTCCTGACCGTCATCAGCGGCGCGATCTTCATCGCCCTCCGCGTCAGCCGCGCCCACCAGGTCATCGCCGCGATCCTCCACACCGACCCGCCCCGCATCGAGACCCGGCCCGGCACCGACGACGACCGGCTCCTCGACGCATACCTCGCCTACTACGGGCCCGCCGGCCTCGACCGGCTCCGCGCCGCCATCGACCAGACCCGGAAGGAGCAGTCGTGATGACCGCAACCCATGAGCCGAGCCGAGCCTGCTATCTCCGCGGCTGCCGCGAGGCCGGATGCGTTGAAGCCAACAAGCGCTACTGCAAGCAGTACCGGGTGACGCGCTACGCAACAGGGCGACGCCGCGTCGACGCCGCACCCTATGCCGCCATCGCGCGTCGCTATGCCGCAGCTGGCTGGAGTCAAGGCGAAATGGCCGCCCTCTCCGGATGCTGCGAAACCGTCTTCCACCACCTGCTCCACGGCGTCGAGCGACTGGGGCCAGTCACCGCCGCTCGACTCGACAAGATCCCCGCCCGGCCCGAGCGCATGGGCGCGGCCACCTACGTCGATGCCACCGGCACACGGCGACGCGCCCAAGCCCTCCACCGACACCGCTACACCGTCGAATCCATGGCGGCAGCCCTCAACCTCCACCCCGACCACATGAGCCGGATCCTGCACGAGCGCCATGCCCGCGTGCTGTCGGCAACGGCCAGCGCCATGAAGACCCTGTATGCCGACTGGAGCATCACGCCGGGCCCCTCCGAGCTCAGCGAGCAGCGGGCCGCGCGGTTCGGCTGGCGAGACCCGCAGTGGTGGGAAGACCTGGGCGACCTCGACGACCCCGGCTTCGACCCCAGCACGGCGGACCGGGTCCTCAACTTCCACGAGCGGGCCGCCCTCCGCCGCGAAGAGATCATCCACTTCGCCTGGCACGGCGACACCCCCGAGCAGATCCTCGCCCGGCTCAACGGCGAGGTCTCCATCTCCACCGTCCGGCAGATCGTGCAGGACTGGCGCACCGGCCAGAAGCGCGACCGTAAGCAGGTAGCCGCATGAACGGGCACCGTATCGGCGCCGGCCAGCGAGAGCGCCTCTACGCCTCCACCACCGCCACCTACGACGGCGACCTCGACCTCATCGCCATCGAGAAGGCGCTCAACGGCGAGCCGGTGAAGCTCACCGCCGATGAGAAGCGGTACGCGGCACGGATCCTCGACGCCCGCGGCTTCGACTTCACCGCCATCGGGAAGCGCATCGGCTCCGACCGCAGCACCGTCGAGGGCTGGAAGAGGAACGGCTGGAAGCCCGGCCGTTCGTCCGCGCCACGCGTGTACAGCCTGCCCACCGAGCCGAAGTGCGGCGAGGCCCGCATGTACCGCCGGCACCTCAAGAACGGCGAGAAGCCGTGCGACGCCTGCCGGGCCGCCAACGCTGCCGCCGACCGCCGATACCGGCTCACCGGCAGCCAGAAGCCAGCCGCGTGACCTCCGGCTAACCGCCACCGCAACTGCCTTATCCGTACTGCCAGTCAGAGAGAAGTTCCCATGCCCTGGGTCCGCTTGGACGATCGCTTCCCCTCGCACCGCAAGGTCGCGCTGCTGTCCGATCGCGCCTTCCGGCTGCATGTCTCCGCCATCTGCTGGTGCGCGGAGAACCTCACCGACGGGCACATCCGTGAGCGCGAGCTCCCGTTCGTTGCGCACGTGCGCAGCCTGAAGGCAACAGCTCAGCAGCTCGAGGACGCCGGCGTGTGGGACCGCGTCGACGACGGGTGGGCGATCCACGACTACCTCAACTACAACCCGTCCCGCGAGCAGGTGATCGCAGAGCGGAAGAAGAACGCTGCTCGGCAGGACGCCTTCCGCCAGCGTCGCCGCGGCAAGCCGACACCGCCCAACAACGGTGCCCGTAACGGCAGCAGTAACGGCGTTACGCGAGATGGCGAAATGCACGACGGCGACACGACGGCAGCACGACGGCGACACGACGGCGACACGAACGCGCACGAAACGCGTCACGAAGTCGAAGAAGAGTCGCAGGTCAACGCGTTCCGTAACGGCGTTACTAACGGTGCCCCGACCCGACCCGTACCCGAACCCCTATCTATGGCTGATGTAGATGGGAGTTCTACACGTAGTAGTGCTGCAGCGAACGGCGCTCTCGCGCCGACCCCCATCGAGGTCGACGGCTTCCAGTTGACCGACTCCATGCGCCGCTGGGTCCACGCGACGTACCCCGGCCTCGACGTCGATCACGCCACCGCCCAGTTCGTCAGCCACTACCGATCCACAGGCGCCCGCCGCAAGAGCTGGCCCGACGCCTGGCAGAAGTGGATCCGCGACGACGCCCAGCGCGCAGCCCAACGCCAGCAGCGCCCCGGCAACGTCATCCAGCTGCCCTCCGGCCAGACCCTCACCGGCACCGACGCCAAGGTCGCCGGCTGGGCAGCCATCGCCGCCAAATTCGAAGACGAGGACTCCGCATGAACAGGAAGGAAGCCGCCGCGCTACTCGGCCACTGCTCGGCGTTCGACAACCGGCAGCCCTCCGAGGCCGCCGCAATCGCCTGGGCCTCCGCCCTCCACGACGTGCCCTTCGACGACGACGCCCGAGCCGCCGTGGCCAGCTACTACACGACCCCGCCGCAGGACCCGAACGCGAAGCTGTGGATCCTGCCGCACCACGTCCGCACCCTCCGCAGCAAGATCCGCTCAGCCCGGCTCGAGAACTTCCAGTACGAGCCCATCGCCGACGAGACCCCCGCCGAATACCTCGCCCGCTACAAGGGCCAGGTGCAGGCCATCGCCTCCGGCCGCATCGCAGCGCCGACCGGCCGGCTTGCTCTCGAGGGCGGCCCGTCCCGCGAGTTCATGCGCGAGCTCGAGGCCCGCGGCTGGGAAGGCAACCGCACCGTCGACGGCGAGGACGACGAGGCGGCCGGGCTGATCGACACCGTGCGCCGCTCCGGCCCGCTCGGCATCGAGTGCCCCGCCTGCCAGGCCGCGATAGGCCGTCCGTGCAAGACGCCCGGCGCGTCGAGCAAGCAGCCCATGGGCAAGCCGCGTCTCAAGCCGCACAGCGCCCGCCTCAGGGCCGTCGCCGGCCAGGCGGAACAGTCCGCGGACCAGAGGGCCGCCGAGGAACAACGGATCCGCGCCATGTCCGCCCGCCACCTCGCCCGCCAAGACGCCGCAGCCGACATCCCCGACGCCGAGATCGTCGACGAGGAGGCCGCGTCGTGAGCGAGGACTTCGAGCCGGACGTCGACGACATCAAGGCGATGCGCTCCGAGAACGGCGGCGCCGACCTCAAGGCCTTCATGCGGCAGCAGATCGCCAACGGCCGCGCCCGCCGCGAACAGCCCAAGTCGAAGCCGGTGTTGAAGCCGCCCGGCCACAAGCCTGGCGCCTGGCCGCCGGGGACGTCGCCGCCGGGCCCGCCGCCGGAACGCCAGATCCCCGCCCACGTGTGGCAGGCCGCGGCCCGCCACTACAGCAACGAGACCAACCGCCCCGACCAGCCCTGCGACTGCGGCAACTGCCCCGAGGAGACCCGATGACGATCCGCTCCAGCGCCCCGATGCCCGACTCGCTGCGGCACTTCATGCGCGCCAGCCAGCACCCGGCCCGCTCCGTGCCCTGCCCGCACTGCGGTGCCCACGCCCACCGACCGTGCGTCCTGCGCAAGACCGGCCGCCAGTTGCCGCAGCCCCACCCGCAGCGCGTGTCTGCATGGGCGCAGACCACGGCGTGCTGCCCCGACTGCCAGGTCGAGCCGACTACGCCGTGCCACGACGAAGGGCGCGCCCGCACCACCGTCCACAACCGCCGCTACCAGGAAGCCGAGGCCACCGCCGCATGAGCGCCTGGCACAAGATTCGCCCCACGTGGCAGACCGCCGACGAGTACGACGTCGAACTGATCGTCCGCGAAGCCCGGCCCGTCGAAGGGCTCACCCGTCTCGAGCGCGTCCTCGTCGCCCGCGGACTCACCGAACGGGCCGTACCTGGTGAGGAGATCGCCCGCATCGTCGGCGTCACCCCGCGCACCGTGTGGCGGTGGCGCTCCGAGGGATTCAGGCAGGCCGCCTGATGCCGGAGTGGATGCCAGCGGCAGTCGCCTCCGGCATGGAGCGGGCCGAGAACGGGGCTCAGCGCCCGTCTCCGGGCCTAGCAGCCCGCGAAGGCCCCGTGTCAGCTACGGCCCCGAGAACGCCAGCGAGAGGCGCCGCAGAGCCGATCGACCCCGTGATCCCCAACTCGACCCGAAGGAGTCTGTGATGGAGCCCTATTGGCGCGACGACGAGACGGGCCTCGCCCTGTACGTCGGCGACATGCGCGAGGTGCTGCCCGCCCTCGACGTCACCGCCGATCTGATCCTGGCGGATCCGCCCTACGGCGAGACCTCGCACGGCTGGGACGTGTGGCCCGATGGCTGGCTCGACACGGCTGCCGCCCACGCGAACAGCCTGTGGTGCTTCGGCAGCCAGCGCATGTTCCTCCGCCGCGCCGCCGAGTTTCAGACGGCAGGCTGGCACCTGTCCCAGGACGTCGTCGGCCACGACGACGCAGGCGAGCCCCTGGTCGGGGACGTGAACGTGGTGTGGGAGAAGAACAACGGCTCCGGTATCGCGAACGACCGGTTCCGGCGCGTCCACGAGCACATCCTGCACTTCTACCGCGGCCCCTGGCGGGACCTGCACCACGACGTTCCCCGCGTCGCCTACAGCGGACCGAATAAGTCAGCGCGCGGCAAGAACTCGGTAACTCCACACACCGGGAAGATCGGCGCGCACCAGTACGTCGACAACGGCACCCGCCTCATGCGCTCCGTGATCAAAGCCGCAGCGGTCCGCGGCAAGAAGCGCCACCCCGACGAGAAGCCGCTACCGATCCTCACTCCACTGCTGCAGTACGCCTGCCCACCCGGCGGCCTCGTCGTGGATCCGTTCGCCGGCTCCGGCAGCACCCTCGACGCCGCCCGCCGCCTCGGGATGCGCGCCATCGGTATCGAACGGTACGAGGTGCACGCCGAGAAGGCTGCGGCGCGCCTCGCCGAGCCGTACCGCGTCGACCTGTTCAGCGACATTCCGGCATGAGCCCAGTGACCACAGCAGCGCAGCGCCCGGGTCGTAGCCGGGCGCTGCTGGCCCCATTCGACCACACCGCCCAGGAGGCGACCATGACCACCGACACCTGCAAGTGCGGACACCCCCAAGGCCGGCATGCCCGGCTCGCCGGTACCTACGCCCACTGCATCCAGAAGAACCCCGAAGCCGCATACGGCAGGTGCGGCTGCGGCATGTACCGCCCTCAGGTCGCCGAGCCCGCCGCCGCGCCGTCTGCGCCCGCCGACCAGACGCCCGCGGAGACCGACGATGAACGCCGCGAGCGGTACGAGGCTGAAGCTTCGCCCTGGTACGAAGTGATCAACCCGCGCAACGCCACCACCTCCATCGCCCTGGTGTACAACGACGGCTCGCTGTACCTGCCGGAAGGCCCGGATGCCCTGACGGTCGAGGAGTTCCACTTCGCGGCAGCCCAAGGCAAGGCGTACCGGCTGATTCTCGTTGACGAAGCCATGTCCGTGGCGGACACGGAACTCGCACGTGAGCGCGCATGGCGCAAGGAGATGCAGGCCGCAGCCCGAGGGCAGCGGCAGCGAGCGGACAACTACGCCGCCGAGATCGAGCGGCTGCGCGCCAAGGTCTACGAGTGGCAGGGCAGCTACCTCGACGAGGTGAAGGTCCGGCAAGGGCGAGACGCCGTGATCGCCCGAGTACGCCAGATGATCGACGCGTGGGAGCAGCGCCTCCCCGACACCATCAGCACCGCGACCGCCGTCGACGCCATCCGTCACACGCTCGAAGGAGCCGAGACAACAACCGCGCCCGCCGACCGGGCCGCCGTGTTGCGCGAGGCCGCCGAACGATTCGACCGCTACGGCCACGATGCCGACGACCGACGGTTCGGCCACCGGGTCGCCGACCTGCTCCGCCGCATGGCCGACGAGGCGCAGCAGGCGGGGGAGGGCCGATGACCGCGCGCCGTCTCGCCGGATGGGCGCTGCTGTCGCTGATCCCGGCCGCGTTCGTACTCCTCGCCGCCCTCTCCGGGCAGTGGGCCGAGGTAGCGATCGGCGTCGGCGTCGCGACCCTCTTCTGCCTCGTGATCTTCGCAGGCCTCCACCTCATCCACGACAAGTAGCCGCCCTGGGGCGGTGGTTCCGGCCGCCGCCCCACCCCGACCGCAAGGAGCAGCACTGTGACTGAGTCCACGATCACCGACCTCCGCCGCGAACTGGAGAAGGCCCGCCTCGCCCTGATCGACGCGCAATCCCACCTCTCCGCTCACGCCCAGATGAACGCCGCTCTGCACTGCGCCACCGAGGTGTTTTACTCGCCGCTCCACGCCAAGGTCACCGCCGCGATCTCGGGTACTGAGCACGCCCTCGCCCGTACCGACCGGTCGAACGTCCCGACCCCCAACAGCCAGAGCAGCGACGGCCCCTGGGCTGCGCTCGTCGCCGACCTCGACCGCTGTATGCACGGCCGCCACCAGGGCGACAGCTGCGGATCCTGCGGGCCCTGGTCCCACGGAAATCCTCACCTGAAGACCGGCACAGTAATCGGCTACGGCCTCCGCGGCGACGCGATCGTCATGCCGGACCGCGAGCACAAGCACGACCCTGCCGCATGGCGCACCCGGCCCGAGGAGCAGTCGTGATCCCCGCGAAGCCGGCCGCGAACCTGCCCAAGAAGCCGGCACGCCGCCGCTACATCAGCGCGAACGTCGAGGTCATGCTCCGGGACCTGTTCCCCGGCCTCGTCCCCGCCACCGTCATCGAGGAAGCCGTCCGCCAGCACGCCATCCGCGAAGGCCGCCTCAAGAAGCCCAGGAGGCAGCCGTGAGCCGGCCATCCAGCAGTCCCCGCGGCGAACGCACCCCGAAGCCCGGCGCCCGCTGGGAGACCGAACTCCGCACCACAGGCGAGCAGCTGATACCCGACGACGCCCCCGACCCACGGCCCAACCGAGCGACCAGGCGAGCAGCGCGCAGGAGGAAGAAGTGACCAGCCTCGACCAGCTCCTCCACCTCGTCGACCGGGCCGAACGCGGCGTACTCCTCCCCGCCGAAGCCGCCCAACTCCGCGCCGCGCTGCGGGCCATGCACGCCCGGCAGAGCTACGACGGGCCGAGCATCGCCGAGTGCACTGCGGCCGATCGCCGTTGGCCGCTGGAGAAGGAGGGCGAGTGACTTCAGCCCGAGCCGGGCGGCGCTGCCTCGCCGCCGCTGTCATCCGACTCCGCGCCCGGAGAGTGAAGCGCTCCCTCAACGGCCTCCCGGCGGGGCGCCTTCCCCTTCGCCATCCCGGCGGCAGCACGGGCCAACTGTGCCTGCAGCTGGTCGAACGCCGCCGGGCCCGATAGCTCCCGCAACCTGCGACTTCTGCTCATGCAAGTTCAACGCGCCAACGCACAGCCCGTCACTGCAATACCGCCGAATGGAGCACTCGCCGATGTCCCTCGACGACGTCACTGCCCCCTCCTGCATCGTCTGCCGACGCGGCCTGTACGCCGACGAGGCCGGGCGGTTCACCTGCCGTCTCTGCCAGGACCGCGGCATCAGCATGCTGCGCGCCATGCCCGCCCTCTACGTCCAGCTCGGGGACCTCCTCCAGCCCGGCGCCGGACGCGGCGAAGGACGCGTGAGCGGCAGCAAGAGCGCACCCCTGCCGTGCTCCGCCGACATACTCGACCTGCGGGCCCGCGGCGGCCTCGTCACCATCCTCGCCAGCTGGGAAGACGCCGTGCGCGACGAACTCGGCTACGCCGCAGCCACGTTCCGCGGCAACTACGAGCAGACCCTGACAGGCATCGTCGGCTTCCTCATCGGCAACGCGCCCTGGATCTACAGCTCGTTCGCCGCCGTCGACGAACTCCACGACGAACTTCGCCGCTACCACGGCCAGGCCCGCCGCCTCGTCACCGGAGAGAAGCCGGCCGTCCGCGTCCCCGTCGCCTGCCCCTGCGGGAAAGTCCTCCGCGTCACGCTCGACAGCCCCGGCGAACGATGCACCGGCTGCGGAGAGCAGTACGGGCACAGCGAGCTGATGGACCTGCCGTTGGCCGCACGGAGCGCGGCGTGAGCCCCGCCGACTGGATCCGCCTCGCCATCACCTGGACCACCGCCGGCCTCGCCACCGTGGCCGCCATCCAAGCCAGACGCGGCGCACGACAGGCGCGAGCGCGGCTCGAAGAACTACGGAAGCGCAGCGCATAGAGAAGCCCCCGACCGCTCAGGCGGTCGGGGGCATTCGTGCGTCTGGGATCAGGCGGCGCTGTAGCCGCTCCACGGCTCGCTGTCGCATTCGGGGTGGTGCGTGCGGTTGTGGAGCGGCAGCTCTGAGCGGATGGCTGCGACCTCGGCGTCTTCAGCCGCGACTCGAGTCTCGAACCACTCGACGCTCTGGATGGCGATGTCGTGCCGCCAAGGCTTGCCTTTGTCCCAGCGGTGGGCGTTCAAGCGGTTGACGGGGTTATTGGCGATGCCAACGTAGAGCAGTCCGCGGTCCTTGTCGTAGAGGCGGTACAGGCAGGTGGCGCCAGGCGTGGGCATGCCCTTGTACGGCCGACGCGCTCGATGCTTCTGCATCAGTACCTCCAGTTGCTGCCGGTGCCGCGGTACTCGGCGACGGGGATCGGGTTGATGCCTTCGCGCATGCGCGTTCGGTACAACACCCCATGCAGGTGGTCGACTTCGTGCGCGACGAGCCGGGCCAATCCGTGCTCAAAGATCGTGATGCGCTCGGTGCCGTCGATGTCCTGGTGCTCTACCGAGATGGCGAGCGGCCGGGGGACTTTGCCGCGCACGTCGAAGAACGACAGACAGCCCTCGTACTGCTCGTCGGACTCCGGGGACTCCTCGACGATCCGAGGGTTGAACAGCGTGATCGACTCGCCGTCCGGGGCGCGGACGATCGCCGCGGCCCGGTCGATGCCGATCTGCGGCGCCGCCATCCCCATCCCCTTGCCGAAGACGTGAACGCCAGAAGCGCGCTCGCAGGCGGAGATGAGTTCCGCGATCACTCTGCGAGCGTCCTCGGCCTCGTCAGGCAGGGCGAACGGCCGGGCCGTCTTCACCAGGATCGGGTCGCCTTCTTGGACGACGCCGACGGCGCGCATCCTCTCGCTTGCGGTCGCTTCGGTCATCATGTCCTGCCTGGTCTCCTCCGTGTCGGGCCGTGCGCGGAACTTCCATTCAAGCCGGTAACGGGCGTGCAGCGGCAGGTCTTCGGTGGACCACGAGTACACGCGCCGGCCGTCTTCCTCGGTGCGGCGTATCGCGGTACGGAGCGGCATCGCCTCCGCGGTCATGCTGGTTTCCGTGCCCCACACGACCGGGTCGAGCTCAGTCGGGAAGTCGAGGCGGACACTCATGCGCTGCGTGGGCAGGCGTACCGCGCGCTGGAACCAGGATCCCCACTTGGTGTCGCCGACGGTGTAGCTGTACTCCAGCCACACCGACTCGCCCGGGTAGAGCGGCGACTGCCCGAACAGCAGCCACAACTCCTTGAACGCGTCGCGGTCGTGCTTGACGCGCCAGTTGAGCGGCTCGCCGTCGATCGACGCGCTGAGCCCGATCTCTTCCCACGTCAGCGGGTTCTCGCGGTAGTGCTGGTTCGACCGCTCTGGGTCGCCCGGGTAGCGGTCGACGGAGATCCGGATCAGGTAGCGGGTGACTGGGTCGGGGGAGTCGTTGTAGAGCCGCCGCCGCTGGGTCGCCCGGTACGTGCTGCCGTCGTAGGACAGCGTCGTGTCCTCGTGCTCGACGATCAGACTCGTCGCGTGCGTGTCCTCAGAGGCCGGGCCAGGGTGCGGGGCCACCGGCCGGCCGTGCTTCTCGATATCCCGAAACGCCCGCCGCAGCGCGCCACCGGCCAGCAGGACATCGTCGGCCTGGGCGGCGAACTCCTCTGACGCAGGCAGCTGGCCACCTTCGACCTTCGACACGTAGGACGGCGTATAGCCGACTTCGCGAGCGAGCTTCGACTGGCTCTTACCTCGCACGTCTCGCCAGTGCTTCAGCTCGGCAATGAACGCCTCGGCTGCCGCCTGCATCGCTCCCCCTGTGCCTGTGAGTGAGTTGTGAGTGATCGACTCTCAGGCTGACCTCACACCCTCCCCAGGCGATTCCCTGAATGCGAGGGGAGGTGGGAGATGTCCCAGCCGATAGAGCTCGTTACTCGTCACGCTTGGCGCTACGCACCGTGCTCTCCCGGAGGGGTGGCACGCCGGCGGCGTTCGCGATCCGACGGATGTGGTTGCGGTCGTAGGGCGTGTGGTCGGAAACCTCGCCTGGTCGCGCCTCGCGGTTCAGCAGGATCTCGACGACGGCGGAATGCAGCGCGTCGCGCGCCTCGTCGAAGGGCTTCTTGGCCGCCTCGTAGGCCGCGCTCAGTTCGTCCAGCCGCTTCAATGCCGCGTCTCTGCGCGCCGTCGCCTCATCCGTCATAGCCAGATGTTCCCACAGCCCCCGGTTGCAACTAGAGGGGGCGGCCAACACGAGATTCGACCAGTTTCTCCTGTGCGCTTGCATCTGCTTCACCATGTTGCAACTATAGAGCGCATCAGGCCGCTACGACAGGGCATGAAGAAGCCCCGCCGGTGCTGGAACACCGAACGGGGCACTGGTTCGGATCGCTGAGAGGACCCAGAACCATGACGACAACCGTACAGCCCGCCACGGCGGCGCTTGAAGTCCCGCCCCCCCGCCGCATCGCTCCTGCCCTGATCAAGGGCACGAAGGTCCTGATCGAATGCGAAGCGTGGTGCACCGTGGATCATGTCGCCGCGAACGAGAACAGCATCGAGGACATCTGGCACGCCGGCGAGTACGCCGACCTGAAGGTCCCGCGGATGAGCGGCACTCCGGAGCTCCTCGCCTTCGCCCGCCTGGGTGTCGATGAGCAGTCCGACGAGCCCGGCATGCAGAAGCCCTTCGTGTTCGTCGACGACGGCAGCGCCGGCTTCTACATGACGCCCGAGCAGGCGGCCGACGAGTTCGCCGCCAACCTTGAGGCCTTCGCCGCACAGGTCCGCGCCATGGCGAAGACGGCCAAGGAGGGGCAGCGATGAGCACCGAGTTCCTCTCGGAGGCCGACGTGGCCGCCCACGAGGCTGCGCAGGGTCCGATCCGCCGGGCCGCGCAGACGACGTCGTACCCGATCTCCGACGACCTGTCCGCCGCGCTGGCCCGTAACGACCGTGAGACGTGCTGGGCGCACCAGTCGTGGGCCGAGGACTGCGCCGACCACCTCATGCACACCGACCCGCGCCGCTGGATGCTGCAGCAGGCGAGCCGGCTGGTCACGTCATGACCGCGGCCATCGACGACCGGGCCGTGGCTCTCGGATATCGGCTGGCTCACCTGCTGCTGGCTCTCGACCCGAAGCCGACCACGCGCCCGCTGCTGGCCGTGCCGATCAGTACCCACGACGGCTTCTCCTGGGACGTCGAGCTGTCCGAGGCCGCCGTCGAGCGCCTAACCCGGCTGATGGAAGCGGCCGACGAGCCCACCCCCACGCCCACCGTCCGGCACCTGCGGCTGGTCGCGTCGTGACCGCCGAGGAGCACAAGAAGCTCTCCGAGAAGCTCGCTGAGCGGAACCGCAACAGCTCCAACCGGCCGAAGTAGCTGGCCTTCTGACCGCCGCGGCTGGCGGTCGCCCCCCCAGTCCTGCCGGCCGCGGTCTCCACCCCCACTTCTTGATCCCTGGAGGATCCGTCATGTCGTACATCCCGACCGCCCCGGACCTGAAGCTGCGGGTCGCCGACCTGATCCGCAGGTACCGCAAGAGCGTCGACAACGGCGACATGCGGAACAGCCTGCTCGACCGGAGGGGCCGCGAGGAAGCCGGACGGTACACGACCGCTGGCGGCGCCCTGGTGACCGTCCACGCCAAGGTCCGCCACGAGGAGAAGTACATCTACAACCCGCCGACGTTGGTTGGCTACGAGCAGCGCGTCCACGTCGGCGCGGTCGCCGAGTGCCACGGCAACGGCTGCACCGACCCGACCTTCGAGCAGAACGTCAACAACTCCTGGCTGCTGCACGAGGACGCGGACGAACCCGCCGAGCGCGTCATGGAGTCCGTCAAGGCCGCCCGCGAGTGGGCGCAGTCCCACGCCGAGAAGTGCCGCGCCCAGGCCTACAACGGCCGCTAGCCCACGGCTTTGCTCCACCCCCACCCCCATTCCTGCTTGATCCGCGCGAAAGGCACCCCCATGTCTCCCTATCTCTTCTCCGGCGATCTCGGCGTCACCGAACTGGGCCGCAAGGCCCGCGCCAACACGACCGTTGCTGAGGCGACCGTCCTGTCCATCACCGACCTGTTCGGCGAGTACGCCGCGGCCCGCGCCGCTGGCGACACCGTCCGCATGACCCTGATCCGCCTGTTCGCCGACGAGCAGCTGCTCGCCGAGTTCGACGGCTTCGACTACCCGGCCGCCGCCTGACCCTGCACCACCTCAACCGAGAGAGAGGACCCGTCATGGGCCTGTTCAGCCGAAGCTCCGCCAGTTCCGAAGCGCGTGAGGCGCGTCGCGAGCACAACAGCCGGTTCAACAACAAGAACACCGACCCGGACAGCCCGGAGTTCCTGGCCTCCCACGACCGGGTCGTCAAGGCCGAGAAGGACGCGAAGAAGTCCCGCCGCTGGTAACCGCCCGCCGGGGAGGACCTCGCCTCCCCGGCACCCCAACCCGAGAGGGATCGTCATGTTCCGCATCGTCGCTTGGTCGCTTCTGGCGGCCTTCCTGATCGCCGTCGGCTTGTGGCCGGCTGCTGCCGCCCCGGTCGCACTGGCCTTCGGTGGCCTGGCTGTGATCGTCGGCAAGATCCCCGGCGTCGTGCTGATCGGCCTTGCCGCCGTCGCCTACCTCCGCCACAAGCCCGCCCGCCCCGCTACCGCCTGAAGGGACTGATCAACCGTGACCGCCATGTCCGTCGAGAAGAAGGTCAACGGCACGCCGATGGCCTCGCCTGAGCCCCGGTTCGACCCGCGGGCGCTGGCCGAGGCGGAGGCGATCCGTACCCGAGCCGCCGCCGAAGCCGAAGCCGCCCGCATCGAAGCGCAGGGGAAGGCCGAAGCCGACAAGCTTCTCGCCGCCGAGAAGGCGGAGAAGGAGCGCATCGCCAACGAGCGCGCCGCCATGCGGCTGGAGAAGGAGAAGGCCGACCACCAGGCGCACCTGGCGAAGAAGGCGGCCGAGGCCGCCCGGTCGAAGGCCGACGAGGAGAAGGCCGACAAGGAGAAGGCCGACCAGGAGGCCGCAGAGGCCAAGCGGGACGCCGAGCAGCAGCGGTCGGAGCAGTGGTGGAAGTGGGGCGCCCGCGGCATCTACGCCGTCGGCCTGATCATCGCCGCCCCGGTGCAGTTCATGCACTTCTGGGACCCCAAGCGGCCCTTCCTCGTCGCCGCGCCCGGACTCCTCGAAGGCCTCGCCCTCGTTCTCGCGTTCGGCGCTGCCTGGGCCGTTGCCCACCGCCGAGACGTCGCCCCCTACCGGGTCGGCATCATGCTCGGCGCCGCTATCGCTGCAGCGATCAACATGTACGGCGGCCTGTCCGACGAGCGGATCGGCTTCAACGCCGGCCTCATCGGCGCGATCGCCTCGCTCGGCGGCCCGATCGTTCTCATGGCCTACGAGCACGGCATCGCACAGAAGGCCGACGGCATCCCGTCCTGGCGGGAGCGCCGGGCCGCCGACAAGCAGGCCGAAGCCGAGGCGGCTGCCCGGCAGGCGGCACGCGACGCGAAGGCGGAAGCCGAAGCGAAAGCCACGGCCGAGAAGCAGGCCGCGCAGCAGCGCGCCGAGGAAGACCAGGCACGCAAGGACGCCGACCGCGAAGCGAAGCACAAGGACGTGTGGGCGGTCGCCGACGCGCTGCGCTCCGCCCGCGGCTCGCGGTACGTCACCGACCAGATCTGGGGCGAGGCGTGGCTGCTCGTGACGGGCTGCAAGACGGTCGGGATCCGCCCCGAAATCGAGGAGCAGTCGCAGGCGGCGAAGTTCCGGATGCGGGCCGTCACCGAGGCGCCCATAAAGGGCGAGTTTTCCCTGATCGAATCCCAAAAGGGCCCCCGCGAGAAGCGCGACCCGAACGCCCCCGACGGACGCCGCAACAACGGCGGCACCCCGCCCGTCCGCCGCGCCGGCCAGACCGCCCCCTACAGCCCCCTCGCGAAGGCACAGGCGTCCATCGAACAGACCACCGACAAGGACTCGAAGTGAGCATCGAAAGGATCCCCAGCAACGACTCCGACCCCGAGTGGGAGCAGATCGTCGCTGGCTACCTCAACACCCCCGCACCCGAACCCGCACTGCAGTCCGCCGGCCCCGCCATCCCGGGCCAGGCACCGTCCGCCGACCCGATGGGCGACACCCCCCTCGTTCCCGGGTGGGCGCGCACGACTGGCGGCTGGAAGGGCCGCACCACGGTCGGCCGCGTCAACTCGACCCGCCAGTTCCGAAAGTGGGTGCGCCGACAGAAGACCGAACACGGGCACGGCGCCCAGATGTCCCGCGGCATGCGCCGCACCTTCCTGTGGATCCAAGGAGCCGAAGGCGCTCAGGTTGTCGCCGCCCGGCACGAGGTGCAGCAGGCGCAGCGCGACTACAAGGCGGCCAAGTGGGCGCACGACCGGCGGCTCGTCTCCGGCAAGGAGAAGGACAAGCGGCGCAGGGACATGGAGGAGTCCTTCAGCGACTCCGTGTCCGCGATGAGCCGGTACAAGGCGGCCCAGCGGGACGTGCGCCTGCGCCGCCTCGGCCGTGGCGCCGTCGCTCTCGGCCCGATCGCTGCCGCTGAGGGTGTCGGCCTGTCCCTGCTCGGCGGCACTGGCGGGCTCCTCGCCGCCGGGTCAACGCTCCTCACCTTCGCGCTCCTCGGCCGCCGCACCAGCGCGGGGGAGCTGTACACCGACCGCGACGCGAAGATCGGCGACGGTGACCGGATGACCGACGAGATGGTCAACCGCGTCTACCGCAGCGCCAAGGTCATCGGAGCGGAGGAAGAGGTCAAGCTCCTGTCGCCGTGCACCCTCACCGCGGACGGCTCCGCCTGGGAGGTCCGGATCGAACTGCCGGACGGCATACCCGCCTCGAAGGCTCTGGGTGCGACGGCGCAGCTCGCGAACGGCTTCGGCGTCAGCGTTCAGCAGATCTCGCAGGCCAAGGGCGCGCGGGAGGACTGGCTCACTCTGCGCGTCACGCTCAAGGTGCCCTTCACCGGAAAGCCCAACAAGGGGCCGCTGCTCACCGCGGACAAGGTCAACCTCTGGGAGCCGCAGCCGATGGCTGTGTCCGAGCGCGGCGACGTAACGGCCGTCGAGTGGTTCGAGAAGACCGCCCTTTTCGGTGGCGAGCCCGGGGCCGGCAAGTCGGCCGCGGCGAACAACCCGCTTCTCTCCGCAGCCCTGGACGTGATCGCAGACCTGTACCTGGCGGACGGAAAGGGCGGCTTCGACCTGACGCCGTTTGAGCCGATCGCCCAGATGATCGACACCGACGGCGACCCGGACCAGCTGCTCGCGATCCTCCGCCACGTGTGGACCGTCGTGCTCCCGAGGCTGAAGCAGACAGTCAAGGATCACAGCGTCCGCAAGTTCTCCGAGGCCCTCGCCGCGAAGGACAAGCGGGTTCGCTGGACGATCCTGTACATCGACGAGTGGGCGTCCTACATGGCCGCCGCGACCCCGGAGCAGCAGAAGGAACTGGAACGCCTCCTGCGGCTGATCACACAGCAGGGCCGGGCCTACGCCGTGCTCGTCATCGCTGCTACGCAGAAGCCCGACAGCAATGCCGTCCCGACCGGGATCCGCGACATCCTTTCCACCCGCTGGGCCGGGCGCTGCATGACCCCCGAAGCGTCGGACACGATCCTCGGCAAGGGCCGGGCGACGGCCGGCTACAACGCGCAGCGCATCCTCAAGAGCCAGCGCGGCGTGGGCTACTTGCAGACCGGCGAAACCTCGGAGCCCACGCTCACCCAGTCGTACTTCTACACCGACGAAGAAGTCGAGGCGATCCTGCGGCGGGCCTACCAGCTGCGCGCCGCAGCCGGAGTACTGCCGGCCGTGACCGAGCCGGAGGTCACGATCCTCGACCACCTGATCAAGGCGGCGTCCGCGACTGGCCGCAGGGTCGTCACGCGCGCCGAACTGTTCAGCTACCTCGCCGCCGTCGACGAGCAGTACGGCCGCACGGAAGAGGAGAGCGACAGCGCCTACAACGCGCGTGTAGGCAAGACGCTCGCCGCCGCGCTCGAGGCCGAAGGCGTCTCCGTCGAGGCGGTGAAGGTGCCCACCGGCGACGACGGCGGCCGGTCGATGGGCTACCGCCTGGATGACCTCCAGGACGCCCGATAGATCCCGGTTTTAACCCTGGACGGTGCCTGGACACCCCTGGACAGCGCGCCGTCCACCCTGGACAACCGGCGCCGACCCTGGACTTCCCCGTCCAGGGTCACGCCCCCTAAGTCCAGGCGCCGTCCACGCTCCCACCTGCACAAACGTGAGCCGAGTCCAGGCTCTGTCCACGCTCCACCCGCTGTTTCCCACATCCCGAAGGAGAACCGATCATGCCCGAGTCCTACACCCGCCGAGAGAACCGCCAGCGCGTCGGTCTGGGCTTTCGAGGCCTTCGTCGAGCCATCGCCGGCGCCGACATGTCCGACCTCGAAGCCAGGGCCGACCGCATCCGGTCCAGGGCCGAGGAGCGCGGCGAGCGCGAAGCCGACCGCATGTGGAGCGAGCTGGACGGCGCACGCTCCGCGGCAGCCGCGGCGAAGGTCAAGGCCGACCTCGCGACCGGCAGCGACAGGGCCTCGGCCCGCCGCGCCGCCAAGGACGCCGAGCGCAAAGTCGAGCGCATCCAGCGCAGGGCCCGCAAGTACCTCTGACCCGAAGGGAGCCCCGCCGTGGGCCTGTTCAACCGCACCAGCCGCCACCCGTCCGAAGACGAAGTCGTCCACGCAGCTGCCGAGCGGAAGCAGGGCCGCCAACGCCCCGCACGCCGCCTCGTCCGCGAGTCCGGCACCGGTCGCGACACAACCATCTGGCGGATCAAGTCCGCCGCCGGCGAGTTCGACAAGAAGGGATGACCATGCCCCAGCCCCTGCCCGACCAGACGGCCGACAACGAGATCGACGACAACGCGCGGATGCTCCTCAATGCCGTCGAGGACGCACTCGCCACGACCAGCTACCGCGACCCCAGCCCCACACCGCTGATCGGCGATGCCCCGCCCGTCGCTCAGCAGGGCCGGCCGCCCATGAGCCAGGGCGCCACCGACGCGAGCGTCCTCATGCTCGCCGGGGGAGCGACCACCGTCATGGTCGGCGGCACAGCAGCCGTCCTCATGTACGTATCGCAGTTCGCCGACCCCGTCGTATGCGGCCTCGTCTTCGGCGCCCCCACCGCCCTCGTCCTCGCCCTGGCCCGGCTCGCGAAGAAGGCCAAGAGCGCCCTGCCCGACGAGATTCACAACCACAACAACGGCCCGGTATACCAGGACCAACGCAACGTCCGCACCAAGAACGTTGGCGTGTGGGCGCGAACGAATATTCGAGAGTAGAGGAGCCCCGCGTGGCACCCGTGCAACGTCGCCGTTCCGCCCGATCTATGCAGGCCGAGGTGGCATTCATTTCTCGGTTAGATGCGCTCGGCGCGACACTTCTCGAACCGAAGTGGCTCGGAGTGGATGTCCCGCACCGCGCTCAATGCGTGGCTGGTCACGCGTGTGCGCCACGTCCATCGGATGTTCAGCGGGGAATTGGCATTTGTCGAACTTGCGTTGGCAGAGATCCCAAGGCTGCCGAGTCTTTCTTCCGTGAAAGACTGAATGAGCTCGGCGCAACACTCCTGGAATCAAGGTGGCTTGGGGTCATGCGGCCTCACCGCATTCGATGCGCGCAAGGGCACGAGAGTAGACCGCGACCGAAGAGCATTCAGCAGGGTAAGGGCATCTGCCGTACTTGCGCCGGCAAGGATCCGCTGGCGGCTGAGACCGCCTTTCGTGCCCGTCTCGACGAGCTCGGCGCGACCCTGCTTGAGGCCAAGTGGCTCGGCACTATGACTCCGCACAGAGTGAAGTGCGCGGCTGGACACGAGTGCGACCCGCGGCCGAACAATGTGCAGCAAGGAACGGGTATCTGCGCGCTCTGTCAAGGTCGCGCCTACGAAGTGTTCTACATCGTCTCCGACGAGGCGAACGACGCAGTCAAGCTAGGCATCACCTCCGGCGACGGACGGCGTCGCCTTGCTACACATCGGCTCGATGGGTATGACCGCGTTGAGCTCGTAATCGACGGTCTGACTGGTGGCGAGGCTGTCGCCCTAGAGCGAGTCTGCCTTTCAGCCCTGCGCGACGCAGGGGAACAGCCCGTGAAGGGCCGCGAATATTTCCACGCGCGTGCACTTGCGTTGATCCTCGATGTGGCACGCGGCTGGACGCGGAGCACGTGATCCGCCTAACAGGCACCGTCTACCAGGAGTACAGCGAGACGACGAACAACAACCGCTGGTGGGGTCGCAGCTCCACCCAGAACTGAAAGGGGACGCTGATATGACAGTCCTCGAAAGCCACTTCCACTGCCCCGACTGCGGGCCGCTGGTGCACGGCTCGACCCGTGCCATCTGCGGGCAGATCATCCCGGCCCCGGTTGTCGGTAACGGGCCCGAACGCAAGTGCCGCCCCTGCAAGCAGCAGCTCAGTGACCACAAGCGGAGTCACCGCTGACCCGCACCGCCCCTGACCCGCCACAACAGCGCGTCCCCGCAGGTCTAGTGCGGGGACGCTGCTGTGACCGTACAGGCCGAACGAATCCCCGATGCAACCGTGACCCGCCTTCACGAGTCCATCACATACGGATCAGCAATTCCTGGGGGGACTATGACCACCGAACTGCCACCGCAGCCCAACACCCCGCCCATGCCCAGCCATGCGCCGAGGCCTGCATCGAGTAGGCGCAAGACGTGGATCGTCGCCGCCATCGCCGCGGGGGCTCTCGCCATCGGCGGGGGCGCGTACTGGCTCAGCCAGCCGACCTACGAAGACATCGGCAACAACTGCGTCAACGCCCTCAAAGCTCGGGCGCACGGCGACAAGGGAAAGCCCGCAGCATGCGACGGGCTGAAGAAGGACGACTACGACGCCCTCGTAGTAGCCCAGGTCATCGACGATCTGGGATGGACGGACGACGACGGGAACTTCGACAGGAACAAGATGATCGAGGACGCCACACAGCCGTAGTCGCTACCCGGACGTGACAGGGCCCCGACCGGTGAATCCGGTCGGGGCCCTGCCTGTCAGTTCTAGTTGACGGCTGAACTGGGCGAACGTAACGTGTGTCTCACTGGACCTTTGTGACTCTTGAGGCCGCCGCGAAACGGCGGCCTTTTTGCTGCCCTGGAGGTGTCAATGGCCTCCGCTCTCGTCAACGAGGAAGCCGCCGCCTATTACGCCGGCCGACCTGGCGTGACGATCCGCCGGTGGGCTCACGAGGGACGCATCAAGCGGTACGGCTCCGGTCGTGGCCAGGTTCGTTACAACGTCTTCGAGCTCCCCAAGGCCGAACGCGATGAGTGGACTCGCGAGCTCATCACCCCTGGTGCGACGCCGGCCATGCCCGCGGGCCTCCGCGTCGCTTAGCTCGGGGTCAACGTCCTCCGCGGACCCCGATGCCCCGTCGTCCGCCCTTGCTGGCGGCGGGGCACCCAATCCTTCGAGGAGCCATGCGCCGAACGCTCACTGTCGCCGCGCTCACCGCGGCCTTCGTCCTCGGCCTCGCAGGCTGCAGCAGCGACCGCTGCAGCCCTGAGCCCGGCCCCTCCGCCACGAAGTCGCCGACGAGCAAGCCGCCTACGTCCGCGCCCCCGACGAGCAAGCCGCCTACCAGCGAGCCCCCTTCGTCACCGCACCCCAGCCCTGACACCTCCGACTGAAGGAGCTCGCCATGCCTCGCGTAGCCATCCCGGTAACTCAGATCACGCGCGCGGGCGTAGCGGCCCCGACCGAGGTCACCGGCGACGCCACGAACAATCACGTCGTCGCGAACAACGGCCGCGTCGTCCTCCTCGTCCGGAACTCCGGTTCGACCGTCGCGCGCACCGTGACCCTCCGGCTCCCCGGCCTGACCGACGGACAGGCCGTCACGCCCAAGACTGTGAGCATCCCCCAGTCGGCCAGCCGCTACATCGGCCCGTTCCCCACGGACGCATACGGATCACCGCTCCAGGTCGACGTCGACAACGCCGAACTCAAGCTGCTCGCGTTCGGCATCTGACCACCCCGATCGACTGAGCGAGGCAACCCGCAATGGCCCGCATCCAGATCCTCGAACTCCCCGAAGGGGCTGGCGACGAGCGGCCGCCCTTCGCCCTCGTCATCGACCAGGCAAACAGCGACTCGCTCGGCTCCCTCCGCCCGTGGCTCGAAGGGTGGGAGAACGTCAAGGACCAGATCGGCGCCCGCGCCGTCCTCGTCTTCGAGGACACCATCGGCATCCCCGCCAACGAGGTGCCGGTCGATCCCGACGGGTACCCGCTGAAGATCCGCATCGAGGGTGACTTCGAGAAGTTCCGGGAGCAGGTAGAAGAAGAGATCCAGTACGCGCATGGCAAGGTAACGCGGGCCCTGCGGTACTAGTCCCGGAACGAGCCATCGCTCCTGCGCTGGTGATTGGACAGCAGGTGCTTGCACTGCGGGCAATGCCGCATCGCGCCCCGCTTGATGGCGAAGCTGATCCCACACGTGCACAAGTGCAGGAACCCGGCACCCCAGTTCTGCATCATCCTCGCCAGCCCTGGCTTCGTACACGTCGTGCAGTCACGGCATCCACTGGCCATGTCATCCCCCTTGATAGCGGATCAGGCAGGCTAGTGCAGGCAAGGTGATCAATGTGCCCAGCAGGCTCAAGCCTCCATGTTCCAGGCCAGGTTGTGACCAGACCAAGCCATGCCCGGAACACGGCAGGGACAACAGGGCACGAGGCACAGCACGCCAGCGCGGCTACGGCACGAGGCATCAGCACAGGTTCAGGCAGGGCGTACTCGACGCCTGTCCCGTGTGCGTCCTGTGCAGGCAGCAGCCAGCCACCGAGGCAGACCACTGGCCACGCTCACGCCAACAGCTAGAGGCTCAAGGCCTGGACGCTGATGATCCACAGTACGGACGAGGGCTATGCAAGCCATGCCACAGCAGCGAGACCGCGAGGCATCAGCCGGGCGGATGGAACGCTGACCGACAGCAGTGATCACCATGCCGCAGGGCAAGGGCAGATGCACCGAGGATCATGGTCGACCGATGCGCAGTGCACGAGACGATCAAGGCCCGAGCGGGCAAGACACGAGCCGCCAAGATCATTGATGCAGCGAAGGCCCGAGTCGATCAGTTCCAAACGACCAAGAGGGCGGCGCGAAACCGCAGATCAAAGGGCCCATTTGGACCGCACCCACTCTGACCTGCGAAAACGCGCAAAACCGCAGGCCAGGGGTGGGGTACCCCCCATGATCATCTCCCCCAGAGACCGCCGGGGAGGGAAAATGCTAGCGCCGTAGATCTTGAATTTTTGATCTCAAGATCAACTTGGGGGTGATCTTCGATGGCCGTCCCCGGACGCAAGCCGAAGCCCCCTCTGCAGGTCGTCCGCGAGGGCAACCCCAGCAAGCGCCCTGTTCGCGAGGGCGTGAAGCTCCCGCCATCCGAGCTCGTCGAGCCCGACTGGTCGAGCTTCTTCCCGAAGATCCGTCTCCCGGCCAAGCCGCGCGCGCCGAGAGGCGCAGACGACGAGCAGCTTCGGGAGTACCGGGCCGAGGTCGCGCACTGGCAGCGCCTCAAACTCGCAGGTGAGGCTGCCGCGTTCGGGCATGAGGTGGCCGGCCGCGAGTGGCAGCGCGTCGTGCCGATCCTCCAGCACATGGCGGGCCTGTCGTCGGTGGACCGGTCCACAGCTGTGGACTACTGCGTGTGCGTGGCCCGGGTGGAGTGGTGCGAGCGGCAGCTGTCCATCGAAGGGCTGGTCACGATGGGGCAGCGAGGCCCGTGCCGTAACCCTCTGACGACGATCGCGTCGCAGTACCGGACGCAGCTGAAGGCGTACATCGGCGAGCTCGGGCTGTCGCCCAGCGCGCGGGGCCGGTTGACGCCGCCGGAGGGGAACGAAGACGACGAGGACAGCGTCTTCGATTAGAGGACCCCGGCGGGTGCGCTAACACCCCCGGGGCGTGGCCGACTTTGTAGGAGTCGACGTGGGTAACGCTACATGCAGCATTGAGGGTTGCGGCCGAGAGAGACTGGCGCGCGGCTGGTGCGCAACGCACTACCAGCGATGGCGCACCACTGGCTCGGTGGAGCTGGCGGCTAAGGCGAAGGTGCAACGGCTGTGCACCATTGAAGACTGCGAGAAGCCCCTGTTCGGGAAGGGTATGTGCAACATGCACTACTCCCGAGCACGGAGGCATGGCGACCCTTCTGCGGTGTTTAAGGTGCGGTACAACGGAGCGGCTTGCTCGGCCGACGGCTGCGCTGAGCCGATCCAGAGCCTGGGTCTCTGCGGCAGGCATTACCAACGGATGAGGGCCTTCGGCCAACTGGATCTTCCAGACCGCAGGACCCCTTGTTCTGTTGAAGGCTGCGAGCGCAACGGTGGAGACAGTCGGATGTGCTCGATGCACCGGAGGCGACTGGCGAAGCACGGCGACGTGAATGCGTTACGCCGCAACAGCTCGCCGCCAGAGACCTGTACGCGCGAGGGGTGTGAACGTCCGCACCTAGCGCGCGGCTTCTGCAGTGCTCACCTGGACGCTCACTACCGAGCGACGAACCCAGGGCGCTTCGCAGCTAAGGACGCGAGGCGACGCATGGGCGAGCAGGCTGGCATGACCCGAGCTGATCGTGCCGAGTCGGCCTGGTACCGGAACCTCAACCTGAACTCACCTTGCTCTTACTGTGGAGCCCCGGCGGACACGAACGATCACCTACAGGCAGTCGTCACCGGCGGCACCGACCACTGGTGGAACTTGGCTGCATGCTGCAAGTCGTGCAACAGCTCAAAGGGCGCGAAGGAACTGCTGGAGTTCCTGATGTACCGCCTGGAAGGCGGCATGGATGACGGAGCGCTTCCCGCCTGAGCAGCTGCCAGTGCCATACGAGGCGCTGGGCGAGTTGGGCATGACTGATGAAGAGATCCAAGAGGCCTGGGAATCCAGGCCTCTTGTGGTTGCCAACCAAGTTCCAGAGCAGCCGGGTTCGTGGTTCGACATTGAAGCGGCCAGACGGGCCGTCACCGCCATCGAGAGCTTCAAGCACACCAAGGGGCGTTGGGGCGGAAACTTCCTCCGCCTTGCCCCGTGGCAGAAGCTCTGGGTGATCCTTCCGGTGTTCGGCTACTTGTGGGATGACCCGGAGCTCGGCCGGCCGGTCCGCGTGGTGCGGTCTTGCTGGATCGAGGTGCCCCGCAAGAACGGCAAGAGCACCCTGTCGTCGGGCATTGGCTTGACCATGCTCTTGGCGGACCGCGAGGTTGGGGCCGAGGTGTACGCCGCAGCTGGCTCGCTGGAGCAGGCGAAGCGTGTGTTCGACGACGCGAAGCGGATGGCGCAGACGTCAAAGGCGGTAAAGGGCCGCGCCGAGGTGCTGACCAGCGTGATCCGGGTGCCGCGCACCGGTGGGGTGTTCCGGGCCCTTTCGCGGATCGCGGAGACTGCTCATGGCCTCAATGTGTCGGCGGCTGTGATCGACGAGGTGCATGTACACAAGGCTCGCGATCTGATCGATGCGATCGAGACGGGCACGGGCGCGCGTGATCAGCCGCTGATCGTGTTCATCACGACGGCGGATGATGCGCAAGAGGGCTCGATCTACGACGAGAAGCACTCGTACACGCGCAAGGTCGCGGAGAACGTGGTGCAGGATCCGGCGCACTACGGCGTCATCTGGGCCGCGGGTGAGACGGACGATCCGTTCGACGAGAAGACGTGGCGGCGCGCGAACCCCGGGCTGGGGACGTCGCCGACGCTGGCGTACCTGCGGCGTGAGGCGAACAAGGCGCAGGCCACGCCGAGTTACTACCCGACCTTCCTTCGGCTGTCGCTGAACATCCGCGAGAAGGCCTCGACGCGGTGGATCGACGTCCGCCAGTGGGACCAGGTCGCCGGCATGGTCGACGAGTCGAAGCTGAAGGGGCGCCGCGCGTGGGGCGGCCTGGACCTGTCCGCAGTCTCCGACTTGAGTGCGTTCGTGCTGGCCGTGGAGTCGAAGCAGCCCGGCGTCGAGGTGGAGCTGGTCTCCCGCTTCTGGCTTCCGTCGGAGCGACTAGAGGACCTGCAGCGGCACTTGCAGGTCCCGTTGGCGCAATGGGCCCGCGAGGGCTTCCTACACCTGACCGAAGGCGACGCGGTCGACTACGACACGATCGAAAAGCAGGTCCTGAAGGACTGCGCGTTCTATGACGTCCAGTGGCTCGGCTACGACCGCATGTTCGCCGGCCAGCTGGTGCAGAACGTCGACCGCGACACGAAGCGCGGCGTGAAGGTGACGCCGATCAGTCAGACGTTTCTCGGGCTGTCACCGGCCTGCAAGGAGATGGACCGTCTCCTGCTGGAGAAGTCGTTTCTTCACGGCGGGCATCCGGTGCTGCGGTGGATGGCCGGCTGCGTCGAGACGATCGCGGACGGCAACGACAACTACAGACCCACGAAACCCAACAGGCGGAAGTCGCAGACCCGGATCGACGGGATCGCGGCGACCGTGATGGGCCTGGACGGATATCTGCGCAGGCCGAAGAAGAAGAGCCGTATAGCGGTCGGATTCTGATGCGAGGGGGTGCTCGTGGCCCTTGCTGAGAAGCCGAAGCCGGGCGAGCCGCTGTGGTGGCTGGACAAGCTGTGGGCTGAGCTGGAGCAGCGCCGCGACTACGCGGACAAGATGCGCTGCTACTACTGCGGCGACCATCCCCTGGCGCGGATCGCCGACAAGGCTCGTGATGCGTTCCGGCGGCTGCTGCGGCAGGCGCGCTCGAACTACACGGGTCTTGTGGTGGATGCGACGGCGGAACGCATCCAGGTCGACGGCATGCGCATCGGCAACGGAGAGATGGGCGATGAGGAGGCCTGGCGCATCTGGCAGGCCAACAACCTCGACGCCGACAGTGACTTGCTCATCACCGAGGCCGTGAAGGTCGGCAGGGCTTTCATGCTCGTCGCTCCGAACCCGGCCGATGCCACGACCCCGATCGTCACGGCCGAGGACTGCACGCAGGCCATCGTTGCCTACGTGCCGGGCAGCCGCCGCGAGCGGGCCGCGGGGCTGAAGGTGTGGACCGACGACTGGACGGGCGCCCTGATGGCAACCGTCTACCTGCCGGGCGGCCTGTTCAAGTACACGGCGCCGACGCCGAAGACGGGCTCGATGGGGAAACCACGCTGGGAGCCTCGCACCGTTGAGGGTGAAGCGTGGCCAGCCCCGAATCCGCTCGGCGTGGTGCCGCTCATCGAGATGCAGAACCGGCCTGACCTGCTCGGCGGCTGCATGTCGGAGATCGAGGACGTCCTCGACATCCAGGACCGCATCAACAAGACCCTCATCGACCGGCTGATGGCGCAGGAGTTCAGCGCTTTCCGGCAGCGGTGGATGACCGGCTACGAGGTACCGACGGACGACAACGGGCAGCCGGTCGAGCCTTTCCGGGCCGCAGTCGACCGACTGTGGGTGATCGAGGACGAGAACGTCCAGATGGGCGAGTTCTCGGCGACGGACATCGGCCCGTATCTGCAGGCCGTCGAGTCGGACGTCAAGGACATGGCGGCGCGCACGCGCACCCCGAGCCAGTACCTCCTCGGCTCGATGGTCAATATCTCCGGGGATGCGCTGAAGGCTGCCGAGTCGGGACTCGTGTCCAAGGTGAAGCAGCGGATCCGCCCGTTCGGTGAGGCGATCGAGGAGATCGTCCGCCTGTACTTGCGGGCCGCGGGCGATGTTCGGGATCTCTCGGCGATCGAAGTGATCTGGCACAACCCGGAGTTCCGTACCGAGGGCGAGCTCGTGGACGCGCTCATGAAGATGTCGACGCTCGGCGTCCCGCGCGAGGCTCTGTGGGAGCGCTGGGGCGCGTCGCAGACGGAGATCGCGCAGTGGCGCGAGCAGGCCGACCAGCAGGCGGCGCGCATTCTCGGCGGCGACGTGGCCAGCCAATACGGTCCGAAGCCGGACACTGAAGTGACGGCGGGAGCGGCGGATGGCGACTCCGGCTGAGCTCGGACAGACCCGCTACCGGCAGGTGTCGGCAACGATCCGGGTGATCGTCGAGCAGATCCAGCAGCTGTGGAAGGGCCTGTCGGCGTCTTCGATCGAGGACGATCTTGCGGGCCCAGCCGGGGCCGCGATGCTCGCGGCCGTCACGGAGGGGCAGTTCACCGTGGCGGACGCGGCGCAGGCGTACATCGCTGCGCAGATGGCCGCGCAAGGCGGGACGGCGCTCGCCGAAGCCACGCTCGTCGCAGGCGCGTTCGCAGGGATCGCGCCGGACGGCGGCCCTCTGGAGACACTCCTGTTCCTGCCTGCCATCGGCGTGCGGCGTCGCCTGGCGGCCGGGCTTCTGCCGGAGGAGGCGATGCTCGGTGGGCTGGCGGACATGGCCCGCTACGCGTCGACCGCGGTCGCGGACACGGCGCGCTCGGCCGACCAGGTCGGCATGGCAGCGAACAGGAACTGCGTGGCCTACGTGCGCGTGGTGCAGCTGCCTGCGTGCTCGCGCTGCATCGTCCTGTCAGGCCAGATGTATCGCTACTCCGAGGGCTTCGATCGGCATCCGAACTGTGACTGCGAGACGCTGCCGCTGCGTCAGCACGAGTGGCCTGGCGTCCCGACGCCGAAGCAGCTGTTCGAGAGCATGTCGCCGGCCGAGCAGCGCCGCGTGTTCACCGTTGACGGGGCTCGCGCGATCGGCGAGGGCGCCGACGTCATGCAGGTCGTGAACGCGCGCCGGGGCATGGACACGGCGCACGTCCACGGCCGCAAGCTGCAGACCACGCACGAGGGCGCGACGAAGCGCGGTCTCTACGGCCGTAGCCGCCTGCGTGCCGCTGGCAAGGGCGATTTCGAGAAGACCGCTGGTCTGCGATTCGGCCAGGCCACCTCGCGGCGTTACGGCCGCACGATGACCCCCCGGCTGATGCCTGAAGAGATCTTCCGCATCGCCGATGACCGCGCCGAGCAGATCAAGCTGCTGCGCCGCTACGGCTACATCGTGTAGCCGATCTTGAGTGTCCCTGCCGCGAGGGCGGGGTGATCGGAAGGAGTCGGCCGCGATGGCTGACGAGAACACCAGCACGACCGACGTCAGTGACGACTCGGGGTCCGCGACGGATGCCGGCCAGCACGACGACGTCTCTGCCGGTCTCGGTGAGGCCGGACAGAAGGCCCTGGCCGCTGAGCGCAAGCGAGCGGCTGCAGCAGAAAAGACTGCGAAGTCGAGCCAGAAGCAGATCGAAGATCTGTCTCGGCAGCTGCAGGAGTTCCAGGACCGCGACAAGACGGACGCGCAGAAGCTCACCGAGGCCAAGACGGCCGCGGAGAAGCAGGCTGCGGACGCCACGGCGCGGCTGCTCCGCTACGAGGTCGCCGCGGCGAAGAAGTTGCCCGCTGAGTGGGCGGCCCGGCTGCAGGGCTCCACACAGGAGGCCCTGGAGGCCGACGCCGACGCGCTGCTCGAGGCGCTCGGTACGCAGCAGCAGCGGAACACCCCGAGCTACGACGGCGGTGTGCGCACGGGCGCACCCGCCACCACCGACATGAACGCCCTGATCCGCCAGAAGGCGGGCCTGGGCTGATCCCCCTCCGGCGCGGCTCGTTCCGGCCGGGTCTCACCCATGCATTGGAGGCACTGAGCCGTGCCGTACAACAACATCACTTCGCGTACCGACGCTTCGGCCCTGATCCCCGAGGAAGTCTCGAACGAGATGCTCGGGAAGGCGCTTGAGCAGTCGGCGACGCTCAGCCTGTTCCGTCGAGTGCCGGTCGGCCGCGGCCAGGTCCGGTTCCCGGTCCTCAGCGCGCTGCCGACGGCGTACTTCGTCACCGGTGACACGGGTCTGAAGCAGACCACCGAGGTCAACTGGACGAACAAGTTCCTCAACGTCGAAGAGATCGCGGCGATCATGCCGGTCCCGGACAACGTCCTGGCCGACGTGGACGCGAACGTGTGGGACGAGGCGGCGCCTCTGATCACCGAAGCGTTCGGCCGCACCCTCGACGCCGCCGTGTTCTTCGGCACCAACGCGCCGGCCTCGTGGCCCACCAGCATCGCCGCCGCGGCGACCGCGGCCGGCAACGCTGTGACCGCGAACTCGGCGGCCACGGCCGGTGGGTTCTTCGGCGACATCGACAACGGCTACGAGAAGGTCGAGGGCGATGGCTTCGAGGTCGACGGCTTCGTCGGCGCCACGTCGGTCAAGTCCAAGCTCCGCAAGTCCCGCGACTCGCAGGGCAAGAAGCTCGACGAGACGCGCGTGAACGGCGCTCTGTCGATGATCGACGGTATGCCGGTCGTCTACCCGATGCGCGGCCTGTTCCCGACCGCGTCCGGGTCGCCCCAGCTGTTCATGGGCGACTGGTCGCAGTTCGTCGTCGGTGTCCGCTCGGACATCTCGATGAAGATCCTCGACCAGGCCGTCATCCAGGACAACACCGGGGCGATCATCTACAACCTCGCCCAACAGGACATGACGGCGATCCGCCTCACGTTCCGCGTCGGCTGGCAGGTCTCCAACACCATCAACAACGACCAGCCGACCGAGGCCAGCCGCTACCCGGTGGCCCGTCTCGACCTGCCGTAAGGAGGCTGAGCCATGGTCGCAGGACGCAGCAACGAAGCGCGCACGGTCACTATCGGCACGACCAACGCGAGCACGGCCATCACGGCGGCGGCCGGTGTCTTCCACGAGGAGGACGCCGGACGCACGATCACCGGCACCGGCATCCCCGCCGCGGCGACGATCGCCTCGGTCACGTCGGACACCGCGGCGGTGCTCTCCGCAGCCGCCAGCGCCACCGGCTCCCCGTCGGTGACGCTGGGCCGCGCGCAGCCGCAGGCCTACGGGTTCGGCGGCTGGTCCCCGGAGACCGACGCCGAGTCGGAGACATACACCGTGGCCGCCGTGAACGCGGGCACGGCGACGCCGGACCGGCTGACGAACACGTACACGCCGGTCACACAGAGGGCGAGGGGCTGACATGGCGGCACGCAAGGCCACGGCCAAGGAGCCGGAAGAATCGGAGCAGCCCGAGGCCACCGAGGCAGAGACCACGGAGGCCGCGGCGACGGAGGCCGACGAGGTCCACGAGCGCGGCGGCTGGGATGTCGGCTACCGCGGCGACCGCGTCGACCCAGAGGACGACGACGCCTACACGGTGTCCGGAGTTCTGAAGGCCGCTCAGAGCGGCGACGCCAAGAGCGGCGACGAGTAGACGGGGAGGCCACCATGCCACTGCCTTCGCTGGCTACGGTGGCCGACCTCGCCACCCTCCTGGGCCGGACGTTCACCCCTCAGCAGGAGCTGCAGGCACAGGCATTGCTGGACCAGGCGTCCAGCGTGGTCCGTGCCTACGTCCGGCAGGACATCACCAAAGCGACGACGACGGACACGTTCACGATGCGGCGCGTGGACGCCCTGCGCTACGGCTGCGCGGGGATGGTCACGCTGCCGCAGCGTCCGATCGAGTCCGTGACGTCTGTGCAGGTCAACGGCGTGGAAACTGCGGATTGGTGGCTGGACGGCAATGAGCTGCTGTTGAGGGCCTGGTCGTGGGCGCGCCCGCCTGCCGCGCACCAGCCGCCGCAGGCGACGGTCACGTACACGCATGGCTGGGATCCGGTCCCAGGGGACATCGCGGCGATCGTTATGCAGGCCGTGAACCGAGTCATGGTCAACCCGTCGCAGCTGCGCTCGGAGACAGTGGGCGGCGAGTCCGTTACCTACCTGATCCCGACCACAGGCGAGGCTCTCGGCATCCTCCTGTCGAAGACAGAGATGCGGGTCTTGGACCGCTACCGGCGCACCTCTGCAACAGTGCGGATCAGGAGCGTCTGATGCTGTTCCTGCAGAGCATCACGATCGTCCGGCCCGCGACAGTGACGGACGAGTACGGCAACGAGCAGGACGACTGGGGCCCCGGCGCCACCCGTATCCCGGTGGACGGCGTCAATGTCCAGCCGCAAGGCGGATCCGTCGAGGACACGGACGACCGGCAGGTCACCGTGACCGGCTGGCGCCTGTACACGCCGAGGCGGATGGATCTGGACCTGCGCGAGACCGACCGCATCGAGTCGGACGGGATGACGCTCCAGGTCACGGGCGAAGTCGCCCGATGGCCAGCCCCGGGCGGCGGCGTCCACCACATCGAAGCCGACCTTAAGGAGGTCGACTGATGCCCTCCACGTCGTTCCGCTACGTACCCAACCCGCGCGCATTCCAGGAGTTCGCGCGTTCCCCGGCCGTAGAGACCCTGGTCAAAGAGGCTGCGGATCGCGGTGCCGCCGCGGCCCGCGCCATCGCCCCCAAGTACACAGGCCTGACGTACACCAGCGGCCGCAAAAACGAGTACGTGAAGAGCATCTACTCGGCGGCGAACCTGAGGCCCAACGGCTGGCGTGCCGAGTTCGGGGCGACGGCACCGTGGACGCTGCAGGTCGAGTTCGGGTCCGGCCGCCCCGCAACCAGTCGCAACCGCCCGCAGACGGGCCGGTCGCCGAAAACCCGCACGCTCGGGCGTGCCCTGGACACATTGAGGAGCGCCTGATGCCCCGCATCGAACTCGCCTACTGGCACGGCACCCATCAGCCCGGCGACGTGATCGACGTCGATGACGTGCAGCTGCGGGAGATGCAGCGTGACGGACGCGTCGCCCGAGTCGTTACCTCCGCCGCGGCTCCGGAGCCGACGCCGGCCGCCGAGCCCGAGGCGCCGGAGCCGGGCCGCAAGCGGCGATGACAGCCCCGGCGGCAATGCCAGACATCGAGCTGGTCGCTGCCACCTATCTCAGGTCCCTGCTGCCAGGCGTGTTCGTGGGCACCGAGTGGCCGGCCACTATCGCCGAGCGACTCCCCGTCGTGGCGGTGTCCCTCGGCGGCGGCGGCTCGCGGCAGCGGTCCATCACCGCCGACAGGGTCCTCGACATCGACGTCCTGGCGGCCACCAAGTCTCAGGCTCGGCAGCTGGTCGCGGACGTCTCCGCTCATCTGCTGGCTGCGGCCGGCACTGCCCTGCCGGGCGCCCGTATCTACGGCGTCGATGAGACGAGCGTGGTGTGGCTGCCGTTCGAGGCAGCGTCCGAGACCGACCCGATCCCGCGGTACGTGCTCGTGATGAGCATGGTCATCCGCCCCGCGTAGCTCGACCAACCCGCGCCCCCATACCCATTCACCCGTCGGCATTCTGGCCGCACGGGTCCTCGCTATGCCTGGAGGCATCCCGTGGCGAACGACGCCGACAACGTG